>DATKIP010000076.1 GCA_035544015.1 Candidatus Saccharimonadia bacterium | reverse complement strand
TGTTTGGAACACCACCAAGCAAGCTGTAGCCAATATTCAGCGTTCTACCTTTGAAGACACAAAAAAGGCCTTTACCGGCTATATTGCCGGAAGGCTGTTTAAATATGGTTTATGACGGTTTTGTTTTGAGAGGGCTATAGCTCATGAGCTGGCTCATTGGCTGGCCTACCGCTGGATCGGCTCCCGGGCGGTGATCTATTTCGCCGGCTTTGGGGCTGTTACCGTGCCTCTCGACCCGGAACGGATTGAGTACCGGTCCGACTGGGAGCAGTTTGTGCTGTTTTTCTCGGGTTCGCTCACGAGCTTCGGGCTCGCGATAGGCGGATTGGCGTGGCAGGCCGGCCATGCGGGCGATGCCAACGGCAAGCTCTTTGCCGGGATGAACCTGGCGGTAGGTGCCTTCAACCTCATCCCGTTCGGGCGGTCGGACGGCGACAGGGCGCTAACGGCCGTCTGCGATGGCTTGAATGAGCGCGACGGTGCGCTCATGGCTGCGGCCGTTTGCGTCGCCGCCGTCTACGGTTTCGGCACGGTGGCGGCACATGCCCACCTTCCCACCATAGTAGTACGGCCCGTCCTCGCGGCACTTGTCATCATCGCCGCTTGGCGAATCATGAGGCCGAGGGACCCTGACGCCTGGCAGGACCCCTCGGTCATGAGTCGAGCCCGAGCGCTCGCTTGCGGCGTCGCCCTGGTGTTGCTTCTGGGGGCTAGCGGCGTCCTCAGCCGTTTCGTGTAAGTGAACGTCCCCTCATCCCTTCGACAAGGAGGTGCCCCCATCCGGGAACTCGAAGTCTGCGCTCGCGCGGCGGAGAGTCTCCCGGATGGGGCTTTCTGTTTTTTTGGGTAGCAGGGAACTGGCTATTTGTGGATCTGGTTGTACAGGTCCAGCGGCATGATGTGGTTGTCGTCGTAGAAGCCTTTTTTGGTGGAATCGGGAGCGTCGGCGGGGTCGGACTGAGTTTTGAAGACGCTCATGACCTCGCTCGCACCGGCCAGGGGGTCGGTCCCCTCTTGGACGTAGCCGGGGCTGGCAGTGACGAAGACGACATGATCGCCGGCATGTAGGTCTTGGGCGGACACGGCGTTACCCTGGCGGTAGAAGGTGGTGCCGGCGGTGAGAGCGAGGGATTTTTGGTTTAGCTGACCGCCCCAGGGGTAGTCGAACGTGACCGTGCTTCCGTCGATCGACTTGATGGTGCCGATGTGCGTATCGGCAGCTGCGGTAGCATGGTTTTGGCGGTAGAAATCCACCACGGCGTCGTACTCGCACTCGGCCAGCAGTTGATGCTGGAGCTGGTCTGCGGAAATGTGCGGGTCGTCCAAGATCTTAAACTGCACGTGGCTGCGGTCGGGACTGTCGACGCCTGGAGGCAGGCTGCCCTTGCATTGCGAGAGATCGACCGAGAAAACCGAGGCGGTTTGCTTAACGGTAACATCGCCGTTAAACCAGTTATTCAGCGCGTAGGCTCCGGTGGTGCCGGTGGCGATGATGGCCAAGGCTAGCACGGCGCCTGGGGCGGTGCGGAGGAATGTTACGGATTTCATGGAGAGGGGTTCCTTTAAGAAGGTTAGGAGTTGTTGCTTGGAGACGGCCCGCCGCTTGGCGGTAATGGCGTGGCGCACGATGCGGGCGGTAAAGTCGGCGCGGAGGGGGCGGCGGGGCTCCGAGAGCGGCGCCGTGCGGGTGTTGTGATGGCTCATGAGAGCACCTCCTTTAGTTGTTTTTTGGCGCGGCTCATCCAGCCCTTCACTGAGCCGACCGAGGTGCCCATATGGAGAGCGATCTCGCGGTAGGTTTTGCCCTGCCAGTAGTGCATGGAGACCACGGTGCGGTATTGCAGAGGCAGAGCGCCGACGGCGTCGTGGAGTTGCTGGTAGAAGGCCAGGTCTTCGGCGCCGGGGAGATCGCTCACTACTCGCTCGAGCTCGTCGTCGTCCAGGCGGACATCGCGGCGCTTGCGCAGGCGCATGAGGGCCAGGTTGGTGGCGATTTTGTAGAGCCAGGTGCTGAAGCGGAACCGAGAGTCGTAGCGGTCGAGATGGACAAAGGCTTCGATGAACGCTTCGTGAGCGACATCTTCGGCTTCATCCTCGTCGCGCATGAGTCGGAAACAGTGACGGTACAATCCTTCTTTGTAACGGTCGATGAGCGCCCCGTAGGCCTCTTCGTCGCCGTCCAATATGTGAGCGATGAGCTCTGGTTCGTTCTGTTTCATACTTGGTATATGCATGGGGGTGGCGAAAGGTTACGGGTTTATCATATAATGCTGGCGGATCGTGAGATTTACATTCTATGTAAACGATGGTATCGTAGCGCGGTTCACGTCCAGCTACGCCTCTGGAGGCAGCTATGATCGGCGCAGAAGGCGTCAAGGCAGAAGACGTCAAGGTTCTGCTTGCCAACCACATGTCCACGCCCCCTGCGGGCATGAACGTGGTGGAGGTCACTCGCGACTACCCGCCGGGCTACCGATCCGGCTCTGAGCCCTGCCCGACCCACTGGCTCGTGCGACACCGTGACTGGCCGTCGGACCGCGAGTCTTATGGCGTGGCGGTCAATCCCGACGCGACCGGAGTCCGGATCGACCACGCACTCCCATCCTGGGAGCTCCGTGACAAATTGGGATTGCCGCACTCAGACTGACACGATCGCACCCCGAGAGGACGTGAGGTAATGATCATGGCGAGGCCCGCAACGGTGAAGACGCTGAGCGCACGATGGATGCGCCGTTGCGTCGGCCTGGTGGTCGGCCCCGATGCTGATTTAGCGCCGCTGCTGGACGCCACCGCCGGCCGGCGCCTGAGCTACTCTCGCCTGAGGCAGGCGGCAACAACATTCGTTGAAGCCAACCCCGAAACGCCCGGCGCCTTGACCATCATGAACCTGATGGTGCCCATCTGGGCCCGACCCAAGCTGTGGTTTTTGAACTTTTGTGCCTGGCTGGGTACTCTAGTGGAGTAGCCGATCGGCGAAGTTCAACGGCCCATTCATGCCCTCGACTGACAGATAGGCCCCCGCCGGCCGCTGCGGTCGGGGGCCTATCCTTTTGTGGCTGAAAAAGGAAGGGCGCGATCGGTGGGCGGGTAGTTAGTGGTGGTCGCGGATCCGCTGGAGTTGGGTATGGAGCGCGATGCGCTCCTCGGAGGGCAGGGTTGTCACGTCGAGGACGCGGTAGGGTGACCAGGTGTCGCGGCCGGTGAGCCAACCTGCGATGGTCGACCTCAGATACGACCGGACCAGTATGCCATCTTCCGTGAGACCGGTGGCGTGAGCCATGAGGTCGGAGTCGAGGAGACTCCAGACCACCACGGGCTCGCCGGGGATGCCGTCGACCTGGCAAGGCCTTCCGGCGCGCGCGACCTCGTTCTGCACCTTCTTGAGATGCTCGGCCGTTTGGCGGGCGTCGGCGAGGAGGGCCTCTTGGGAGCTAACCTCCTGGGCCGCGTTCGCTGCCGCAATGCTGTCGCTAACGGTACTCATGACACTCCTTGATCGGGGTGGTGGTAATTCGTAGGGCAAATTACTAATACATAGTATATAATATACTATGAAATAAAGCAAGTTTTGGGGACCCTGAGTCTCAAAACCCCAGCCTCACTTCGGATGGCTCGGTGATTTTTGACATTTTTTGTCATTTTTTCCCTATGCATGCGAATGGGCTCGTCGGGGCGAGGAAAATTCCGGAAGTTTTGAAACTCAGGTTTGGGGGTCACGCCGGCGTATTGCGCAGCGACTCCCACAAATGCCAAGACGCCACCGTGCGATACGGCCGCCAGGCGTCGGCGAGGCGGTCGAGCTCGGCGCGGGGTGGGACGGCGGCGAGGCCGTAGAGGCGGACGATGGCGCGCTGGAGGCCGACGTCGTCGGGGGCGAAGACGTCGAGACGGCCGAGGGTGAACATGAGGAACATTTGGGCGGTCCAGACGCCGATGCCTTTGACGCCCACGAGTTCGTCTATTACGGCTTCGTCGGGCAGCTGGTCAAGGTGGTCGAAGACGGCGGCGTCGCGCACAAAGTGCTCGGCGAGGTCGTGGATGTAGCCGGCTTTGGAGCGCGAGAGGCCGAGCGCGCGGAGGTCGTCGGGACTCATCGCGATGACTCGGGCGGGGTCGAGGTCGGTGGCGGCTTGGATGCGGGCGAGGATGGAGGCGGAGGCGGCCACGGAGATTTGCTGGCTCACAATGGAGCGAACGAGGTTGCCGAAATAGGCGCCTGCGCGGAGGCGGTTGAGCGGGGCCTGCGTGGCGATGACGGCGCCGAGCACTGGATCGAGCCGCTGGAGCTCGGCCTCGGCGGCGGCGATTTGGGCGGGTGTGGTCATTTCAATCCCCGAATAATTTCGAGCAGCGCTCCAGGTGTTTCGGCCAGGGCGTCCGGCGCAAAAGACCGCAACGCCTCTGCGCCGTTATAGCCCCACCCAACGGCAATGCAGCTCATGCCGGCCTGGCGCGCGGCTTCGATGTCGCGAGTTTCGTCCCCTACGTAGACACAGTCGGCTCTATCGAGCGACGCTTGTTGGGGTAATTTTTTCAGACCCTTGGCCTTACCCATTAAGCCGATATTGCCATAAATCCGGTCGATATTATTACCTAGCTGATATTTCTTCAGGAAGGTAGCAATGTTTTCTTCACTATTGGTACTGAGAATATACAGGGAGTATTGCGACGATAGCTCCCGAAGAGCCTCCGGGAGGCCATCGAAGGCCTGCACCCGCTCCATTCTGGCGCTCATTTCACGTCGTCCCTTCAGCATGAGTCGTGGTATCTGCCAGGGTTTGATGCCGAGCTTTTTAATAACCTCTCGGGTGGAGGATTGGCGCAGGTCTTCGATTTGGGCTGCCGTTAGTGGTTGTGTGCGCCGTAACAGCACCATCATCACTTCTATAAACATATCGAAGCTATCGGCAATCGTTCCGTCAAAATCAAAGATGATGGCTTTCATCTTAGGAATATATACTTAATTGCTCTAAACGCAAAACCGTCCCGGCGCCGCGAAGGGTCGCGGCGCCGGGACGGGGTGGTTCAGAACTCCTGGCCGAACATCTGGCGCTCGTCGAAACGGCTGGGGCCGCCGTCGTCGATCTCGACGGTGTAGGGGCGGGCCGGCTGGAGCACCAGGTTGGGGTGTTGCGTGCTGGCCTTCTCGGCGATGCTGGCGAGCAAGCTCACGACCAGGCGCCGCAGGTCCTGCTCGGACGGGCGAGGCTTCATGGCGTCGAACGTGACCACGAGCTTGCGGGCCCCGCCCAGGACCAGGGTGTCGAGGGCCACGGCGCCCGGGCACCGCTTAGCGACCTTGGTGAGGTCGTCCTGGGCGCCGGCGAGCTCGATCTCCAGCGGGAGCTTGAGCTCGAAGGTGGGGACCTTGTAGTCGTTGCCGACACCGCAGTCCACCGGCACGAGCCGCTGGTGGTTGCGGACCGTGAACAGCGGCCGGCCCTCGCAGATGGCGAGGGCCCGGAGGATGAGGACTACCGGGCCCAGGATGAGGTCGATGGTCTCGTCCCCGAGGAAGGCGGGGTTGTCGATCGCGACGACGACCTCGACGCCTTCCAGCTTCACCTCGTAGACCCACTCCGGGTTGAGGCCCAGGATGAGGTTGCCGAGCTTGTCGGCGACCGTCTGGCGCAGACTGGCCTCGTGCTTGAGCCCGGGGGCGTAGAGGCTCAAACGAACCTCGTGGGCGCCACCGCTGGCAACAACCAGGATGATGCTGCAGGGGAATTCCCACTGCATCTGGTCGGGGGTGAGCACGAGGTGCCGCATCATGGCGGCGGGGACGGGTGGGGTGGTACGACGAGCGTCGATCATGGCATGACCTTTCGCTAGAACGGATAGGTATGTGAGTACTCAATGTTCGGGGTTGAACCGAGGCATATTATAACTTTTTGACCTCATTCTGTCAATTTCAGCGTCGGGCGCTGTCGAGCAATTTGATGGTGGCCGCGTTTGACTGGTATTGGACGGCGACGAAGCCGGCGGTTTTGGCAGCTTGGATGTTGGCCGGGCTGTCGTCGATGAAGAGAATCTGACTCGGCGTGTAGCTCAGACGGTAAGCTAGGGCGAGGTAGGCTTCGGGTTTGGTTTTGCCGTAGCCGATTTCGTCGGTGGTGATGATGTCGCGAAAAATGCCTTCGAGTGCCGGCGCAAACTCGGGCAGGGCGTGAAGGCCGCCGCTCGTGAAGAGGTAGGTCGGCACGTAGGCTGACAGCCCACGAAGGTACTCGAGCAGCTCGATGTTGAGGTAAAAATGCTCCCCTACCCGGTAGCCGGGCGTCGCTTCGAGCTCGGCGTGGTGGCGGTTGAGGCTCGCCACGTCGGCGGTTTTGGTGAAAATGAGGACTCGCGAGAAATCGATGACGAGAGCGATGATGTTCATGAGGGTATTATACTCGCATTGTATGTGAACAAAAGCCGAACTAGCGTGCTACAATGGTGCTCATGACACAGAGTGAGGCGTTGGCGATTTTGGAGTCTGGGCAATCGGCGCTGCTGACGGGCGCGGCGGGTACGGGCAAGACGTATGTGCTCAACGAGTTTATTCGGCGCGCCAAGCGGCGAGGATTGAGCGTGGCGGTGACGGCGACCACGGGGCTGGCGGCGACGCATTTGCACGGCACCACGATTCACGCGTGGTCGGGCATTGGGGTGCATGATTATTTTGACCGGCACATGGCGGGCAAATTGGCGCAGTCGCGGCAGGATTTGATGCGGCGGGCGGACGTGCTTGTGATCGACGAGATTAGTATGCTGCACGATTTTCGGCTGGATATGGTGGATGAGGCGCTGCGGACGGTGCGCGAAAGCGAGGCGCCGTTCGGGGGGTTGCAGGTGATTTTGTGTGGGGACTTTTTCCAGTTGCCGCCGGTGAATCGGCGCGATGGTCGGGAGGGCGGATTTGTGATTTTGTCGGAGGCGTGGCAGCGGGCCGGGTTTGCGGTGTGCTATCTGGAAAAACAATATCGGCAAACTGAAGACGAGGCGTACACGGCCATTTTGAACGGGATCCGGGCCGGCGTGCTCACACGCGGACAGCTCGATACGTTGCGGGCGCGCGACGGCAGCCACGACGCGGCCGCCGAGCAGACACGGCTACTGACGGTGAATGTGGATGTGGACAGCGTGAACGCGGCCGAGCTGCGCGGCCTGGCGGGCGAGGTGCACCGCTACGACATGGGGACGCACGGGGGCAAAAATTACGTGGAGCAGCTGCAACGGTCGTGCCTGGCGCCGGCGATACTGGAGCTCAAATTGGCGGCGCGGGTGATGTTCATTAAGAATGCGCAGGACCGGTCGTTTGCGAATGGGTCGCTGGGCACGGTGGTGGGTTTTGAAGAGCGCATGGATTATCCGGTGGTGGAGCTCGTGTCGGGGCGGACACTGACGGTGCGACCGGAAACCTGGGAGCTCATGGACGGCGACAAACGGCGGGCCAGCCTGGAGCAGCTGCCGCTGCGGCTGGCGTGGGCGATTACGGTGCACAAAAGCCAGGGCATGACGCTGGATGCGGCGCGGATTGATTTGAGTCGGGCGTTTGTTGAGGGCATGGGGTACGTGGCGCTGTCGCGGGTACGCAGCCTGGAGCATTTGCGGCTCGACGGCCTCAACGGCATGGCGCTGCGGGTGAGCCCGCTGGCGAAGCAGATCGACGCGGATTTGCGGACCGCCAGCGAGCGGGCGCGGACCGAGTTTGCGACTCAGATTGCGGCCTGGAAGCCCGACGAGGTGAAAGATGTGATGGCGACGGCGGCCGACCCGGGGCTGTTTGAGGCGCTGCGGGCGTGGCGGGCTGAGCAGGCACGGGAGCTGGGCATGCCGGCGTACATCATCGCGCACGACAAGACGTTGGCGGAGCTGGCGGCACGCAAGCCGGCCAGCGAGCAGGAGCTGCTGCGAGTGCCGGGATTTGGCGCGAAGAAGGTGGAGACGTACGGGGCGGGAATTTTGCGCGTGGTGGCCGAGAAGGGCGGCCAAGATTCCTAGCATATGGAGCTATCGCGAAATTACCTCCCTTTTGGGTAGTACCTTTTTGGGAGGTAATTTGGAGGAAGTAGTGGGGCCGGATAGTTAAAAGCTCTGTCGAATGTGGCTCATGGTCCACTCCCAATCGGCGTCGGCTTTTTTGTGCGGGTTGAAGATGCCTTGAGGGTCGAAAATATTCTTGACCTCTTTGAAGTAGCCATACACTTCATCGCCGTAGCTGCGCTGGAGCCAGGGGCCGCGGATCATGCCGTCGTTGTGTTCGCCCGAGAGCACGCCGTGGTATTTGAGAACGAGTTCGTTGGTTTCGGTCATGGCGGGGCGGAGTTTGGCGAGCTCCTTGGGGTCTTCGATTTTCATGAGGGGGATGATGTGGAAGTTGCCGTCGCCCATGTGGCCGGCGATGGTGGCAAAGAGATGGTATTTTTTGATGATTTTGCGCATTTGGGGCAGAAATTCCGGTAGGTATTCGGGGTTTACCACAAGGTCATCGATGAACGGCGCTGTGTGCTTGTCTTTGACTTTTTTGCGCAAGATCTGGAAGCTTTGGCGGCGCATTACCCAGAATTTTTCGGCTTGGGACTCGGTAGGGTCTTCTTCGGTTCCTTCGATTTCGTACACGGCACGCTTGGTAAAGAGCTCTTTGTCGAGGGCCTTCACTTTTTCGCGTACCTCATCGGCCGTTTCGCCGTTGAATTCGATCATTAAGATGAGCTTGGGAATGCCGCGCAGCAGCAAAAAGCCCTCGGGAATGAGGCCAATAATGAGATGAATAAACTTTTTTAGACCGAGCATTTGGAGAAAATACGGCATGAATTTGATCGAGAGCATGAGCGTGACGTCGTCGAACGATTCGAAGGTGGCGGGGTGGTGTTTCATTACCACATTGATGAGCTCGCCGAGGCGGTCGATGTCACGCAAGAAGACCACGAGCACCCCGGAGTGGGGGCGGTGCGGCACGAGCCGGAATTTGATATCGGTGGTGAAACCGAGCGTGCCCTGAGCGCCGACGATGAGTTTGGTGAGGTCGAAGATGCCGGTGTCGCGGTCCCAGACGTCCCAGAGATTGTAGCCGGTGGAGTTCTTGGTGACGTGCGGCTTGGCGGCTTTGATGGCGTCGTAATGCTTGTCGACCAGCGCGAAGGTTTTGCGATAGATCTCGCCTTCGAAGGTGCTTAGCTGCATTTTGACGTCGAGCTGGGCCCGAGTGAGCGGGCCGATGGTGTATTCGTTGCCGTCGGCCAGCACGACCTTGAGCTGCTTGACGAAATTCTCGGTTTTGCCGAATTCGAGGGATTTTTCGCCGCCGGAGTTGTTGTTGACCATGCCGCCGATGGTGCAGAGATCGCGGCTGGCCGGATAGCTGGGCATGAGCGCGCCGTGCTCGAAGGTGGCTTTTTCGAAGTCGCGGTAAAACACGCCGGGCTGGGCGTGGCCTTCGGTGGGCGTAATTTCGGTGATAGCCGTAAAGTGGCGGTTGAAGTCGGCGATGATGGAGTCGTTGACCGCGCCGCCGGACATGTCGGTGCCGGCGCTGCGGGCGGTGAGCGAGAGGTTGGCGAGTTTAGTTTTGTGCTCTTTGGCGTATTTAACGAGGGCTCTGACGTCGGCTGAGTCTTTGGGGTAGACCACGAGCTGCGGCTTGACCTCAAAGAGGCTGGCGTCGTGGGAATAGGTTTCGAGCGTGGCGGGCGCGTCTTCGAGTTCGCCGCTGATGAGACGCGAAAGGTCGTCTTTGATATTCATACCATAAGCATAATCCGTGGCGAACTGTCTGGCTAGAGGCAGGCGGATGGCTGTAGTACGATGTTGGATGTCCAATCCGCGCACGCGCAAGGAGATGGCATGGGTGACGATGGTGGTCGCGTTCGCTTCCACTTTGGAGACGACCCAGATTTCGACTGGACCCGGCCAAGGGCTGCAAGGAGGGCCAGCCGTGGAAGGCGCTCCAGAGTCGTACTGGTCGTTGTGCTACTGCTCGCCAGCACTTACGCGGCACTGAACCGAGGAGGCAGCGACCAAAACTCGGCTATCACCTGTGGCAAGGCCACGGTGCATGCACCAGCTCTCGTGGGTGATGTGGCTACGCGCTACTGCGGCACGCCCCGGGCGAAGCTAGCGGTAACGCCGCGGACGAATCCGGGGCGCAAGCTGCGAAACAGCTGCGTGACCCTGGGGGACGGCACGCTTGCCCCCGCGACGACCTACTGCTTCCCGGACATGACGGGATTCAAGGCGGTCTTCGCGGTAGTACCAGCGAACGCTACGAGAGTCGATCTGACGGTCGTGCCGCAGTATTTTGTGCAACGCATCGGTACCGTCGACTGGATCGTAGCCCTCGGGACGACAAGTTACCTCGTGAGGGCACCATCCGGAAGGGCGCCACTTACCCCGGGAACGATCCGGGTCTGGCGATGGAGCGGCACGGCGTGGGTCCCGAGCTCACCCCCGAAGCTTCAGGGGGTCACTACTGTGCGGAATGACTTCGACGTGTTCTTCCGCCAGATCACCTGAGGCTGCTTGTGGGGCGGCCCTCCTGTCACGGGAGGGCCGCCAGGACCTTGCGCTGAGTAAGTCACTCGGGTTCGACGGCGGTCAGGGTGATGATACCGATAATGGGATAGGTGGCGCTGGTCTGAGCTTTGTAGGTGCCGGTGACGCGGACGCGCTTGCCAAAACCGGCTTTGCTGATGAGCGAACTGCCAGTAGTGGTGTCGTGCAGCGCGTAGTATACGCCCGTGTCGTCTTTGAGCCCGTAGGCGCATTCGTCGGTCTGGGGACCGGTGGTGTTGGTGTGCGGCAGGCAGAGCGACTGGCCGACCACGGTTATGGTCTGCTGGCCGGCGGGGGTTGAAGCCGGCGGACGGCCGGTGATTACCCGGGGTTCGGGGGGACGGTACGTGACGGCGATCAACACAGCAGCTATTACGAGCCCGACCGCGGGTAGAATGACCGACAGCCGATTGCGTCTGAACCAATGTTGGAAGGTAGATTTCATAACCGGTATTATGACATATTTTAGAGCCGAATGAGCTGTTCGCGAGACCGGCCAACCCCCACAAAGCTCAACCGGGCACCGGGCATTGTGGCGGTGATGGCCGCGCAGTAGGCTTTGAGGCTTTCGGGGAGGGCATCATAGGAAGTGACCCCTGCGAGATCGGCGGTGGTCCAGCCGGGAAAGGTTTGGTAGCGGGCATGGCAATTGGCCAATAGATCGGCCTCGGTCTGGAACTGGCTGGCAGCGCCGGCGGCATCTTCGTAGCCGGTGGCGATTTTGAGCTCGCCGAGATCCGCCAACGTATCGACTTTGGTGAGCGCGATGTCGGTGAAGCCGTTGAGGCGGTGGGCGTAGCGGGCGGCTACGCCGTCGAAGTAGCCGATGCGGCGGGGGCGGCCGGTGGTGGTGCCGAATTCTTGGCCGCGCTCGCGAATGGTGGTGGCGAGGTCGTCGTGCAGCTCGGTGGGCATGCCGCCGGCGCCCACGCGGGTTTGGTAGGCCTTGAAGATGCCAATAACCTTGGTGAGTGCGAGCGGTGGCATGCCGGCGCCCACGAGCAACCCGCCGGCGGTGGAGTTGGAAGCGGTGACCATCGGGTAGGTGCCGTGGTCGAGGTCGAGCAGTGTGCCATGGGCGCCTTCGAGCACAAAACGGCTGCCCTTGTGCAGGTGCTCCTCTACGAGGACCTCGGTGTCGCGAATAAACGGCCTGAGCGTGGCCGCGGCCTCGTGTACAAATTCGGCGTAGTAGTCGGCGTGGAGCACCTCGTTGTCGACGCCGAGTTTGGCCCTTTTGGAAGCCAAAATATCGTCGAGTTCGGCCAGCAGGCGGTCGGGGTAGAGCAGCATGCGAGCGTGCAAGCCGATGCGTTCGGCCTTGTCCATGTAGGTGGGGCCGATGCCGCGCTTGGTGGTGTCGATGCGCTTGGCGCCGCGGGCGGCTTCTTGGTGCGAGTCGATGAACCGGTGGTACTCGAAGGCCAAGTGGGATTTGGGACTAATGACGAGATTGTCGAACGACACGCCGCGCTGCGTGAGCTCGGCAATTTCTTTCATGAGCGTTTTGGGATTGAGCGCTACGCCGGCGCCGATGATGTTGAGGGTGCGGGGGTTAAAAATGCCGGCCGGTACGAGGTGGAGACCAAATTTGCCATGGTCGTTGATAACGGTGTGGCCGGCATTATCGCCGCCTTGAGAGCGAATGACGACGTCGGCGGTAGTGGCAAGATAATCGACGATCTTGCCCTTGCCCTCATCACCCCACTGACCACCGATAACCGCTATGACTTCGGAATGTTTCATTATTTTCATTGTACAGGGGCGGGCCAGATATGGCGACTGCGCCGGGCCGGCGGGCGGGCGATGATTGACAAATGGTTTATATATTTGGATAATAAGCTTTGTCCTATGCGTCTATCCAGAGAGGCTGGAAGAACTATGACCAATCCAGATGGCTCTATCGGTAACGGGCTCGGCAGCTCGCTCAGGGGCCTCATAGTGGGGTTGGGGGCGCCGGCAGCAGTTGTGGCCTTGGTCGCGTGGCTGCTTTTCCAGAACCTTCCCCAGATCGGTAGCGGCAAGGGGTCCAGTGCGCCCGTCGAGTGTGGCCAACCCACCACCACCGCCCCACGCGGGGAGACGGTGGCGAATTTCGCCGCCAAAGTCTGCGGACAGCAGCTGAAGGCGCTGAAGCCGACCAACCTGCCGCAGAGCTGCCGCGGTCAGACCGACTACTGCTTCGCCAGCCTGAAGGGCCAGAAAGGCGTGTACGCGGTAGTGCCGGTGCATTCCGGCAAGGCAAATCCGGCGGACGTGCCAAGTTCCTTCGCCCAGCGGGATGGTCCCGGCAACGACTGGATGGTCGTCTTCTCCGGCAACCGGCGGCTTCTGCTGAAGATGCCAAGTGGCGCGGTGAAGCTCACCTTACCGGGTAATCTCTTAGCCTGGAGTTGGTCGGGCACTACCTGGAAAACGGAGCCGGATCCACAGGTTCCGGATCTGTCCGTCAGGCGGGAGGCGTTCGACGCTTTTCTCGATACCTGAGTCCTGGTCACCGATGTGGTGGCCCTCCCCGTGCTATGTCGCCGGGAGGGCCACCGCTGCTTTTTTTTGGGGGTCGTGCTGGGTATGGGTTTATGATGGAAGTATGAATGATGAACTTGTGCGACGGCTCCTACACCGGCCCACCGGGGTCAACAAATACGATTTTGGCCATGTACTGGTGGTAGGCGGGTCCCCGGGGATGGTGGGTGCGCCGCTGCTCGCCGGCGAGGCCGCGCTGCGGGCGGGCGCGGGGCTGGTGACGATTGCGGCGGCGGCTCATGTAACCGACAGGCTGGAGCGCCGGGTGCGCGAGATCATGACGCTGACGCTGCCGGCGGACCCGGCTGAGACGGCGCGGACGGCGGCCGAGTTTGCGGCCGCGCGGCGCGTGACGGCCGTGGTGGTGGGCCCAGGCCTGCGCGCTGAGGCGGCGCCGCTGTGCCGCGCGCTGGTGCCGGTGGTGCGCGTGCCGGTGGTGCTCGATGCCGGCGGCCTTTTGGCCTACCGAGGCCATATTTCGGCGCTGGGTGAACTAGCGCGAGCGAGCCCCGGCATCATCGCGACACCGCACACGGGTGAGTACGAAAAGTTGACCGACAGCACATTGCCCGCTGCTCGGAATGAAATTAAGCGAGCGGTGGCGGACTTTGCGCAGCGCTCCGGACTCATCGTGGTGCTCAAAGGCCACCATAGCCTCATCGCCCGGCCCGATGGTACGGTGCGCGAAAATACCACGGGCAACCCGGGGCTAGCGACGGCGGGCACGGGCGACGTATTGACCGGCATCATTGCCGGGTTGCTGGCGCAGGGCGTGGACGCGGCGCAGGCTGCCGAGGCCGGCGTGTACCTGCACGGGCTAGCCGGCGACAGCGCGCGAACAGCGAAAACCGAGGCCGGAATGGTGGCCTCGGATGTGATCGCGTATCTGCCGGAGGCCTGGCGGAGCCTGGAGCGCTAGCTTTGGGTGTCGGCAGGGCTGTCGGCGCCGCCGGGCATGCCGCCGCCGGGACCCCTGTGACCACCGCGTATACGGCCAGGGCCGATGAGCCATTTGGCGTCAATGTGGTTGGCTTTGGCCCAGTCTCGGGTTTCGCTGCGGATTTTTTGCATGGCGGTGCGGCGGTCAGTCTTGGAGGTTGAAGTGTCGTCGCTCATAGCGGCGTCCATTTCGCCCTGAAGCTTTTTGTGCTCGGCCAGCACGAGGTCTTTTTGAGCACTCGTGAGCTTACCGTCGGTGACGGCCTGCGTGAGGCGCGCCTCGTAATTGGTTTCGTGATTGGCCTGGTTGTCCTGGCGGTTTTGATCAAACACGGCCTGGACTTTGGTTTTATCGAGATGGAACGTGTCGGCGATTTTCTGGACGAGCGAGGTCTGCGGATTGGCTGAGTCGCTGGCGGCCGAGACTTGGGTTACTCCGTAAGCTCCGGCGCTAAAGATAGCGACCGCAGCCATTGGAATGATGATTTTCTTGGATGGAATGTTCATATACTCCCCTTCTGTTCAATCGTTGAACGACCCTAGCATGTCACGGGTAGCTGATAAATCGCTTAGGAGGGCGCAAATAAATTCTCAGCAGACATGGCTATTGCCAAATTATAAAATTAGTTTATAGTATTGCCTCGAGGGACGTTCATCATACACGAATAGAGGTCGGAGCATGGCAAAGACGCTCGTGGCAACGACGCCGGTGCAGCCAGTCCAGCAGAAGAAGCGCAAGCCATGGTGGCACCAAAACCGATGGCCGCAGATTTTCCGCATGGTCCTGCTGGGCAAAAGCCCGATCATCAGCGACACGGAGATCAAGCGGCGGCTCGACAAACTCATCGCGAAGCGGCAGAAGGAGTCGGCTCCGCAAGGACGCTGGAACCTACTGCAGAGGATTCGGCGCGGCCGCGTTTCGCCGGCTCGCAGCCGAGCGCGCGTCGAGGCAGAGCTCGCCAATGAGTTCACCGAGCTCATCAAGGATCGCAGTAAGACGCTCGATGAGATGCGGGACTTTGCGAAGATGGGCTTCGCCGCCGTGTCGGGGCTGGATGCTCTGATCGGCATCATGTTCGTCTTCACCCCGCACCCGCCAAGGCTCGCGGTGCACCTGGCGCTCACGGCGATCACGGGGGTAACCCTGGCAGTGGCGATCCTCACCCGATGCGCGATGCCGCCGCCCAAGGCCCTGTGGACCAACTACGACGAACCTACCGAGTGGATCGGCAAGAAGGTCGATCCGAAAGACCGGCTTCTCGTGCTCTACAAGCTCGTGCACGACCGCAGCGCCATCGCGCAGTTTCTCAAGCGCGCGCTGGTGCTGACGGGGATGCTCGTCATCCTCGGGCTCACGCTGTTTGTGACGTTCCTGTACATCGCGTTCTGAACGCACCCTGCGGCGCCCGCCTTCCGCCACGAGCGGAGGCGGGCGCCGGGAGCCCCTTTAGGGGGTTTTTATTTTTGGTAATGTTAGTGTCCGAAGAAGCCGCGGGCCTGGGTGTCGGGGAGTTGGTAGAGGGCAACGTGGTGCTTCGCGCAGAGTTCGGTGGTTTCGTGGTCGCGGACGGAGCCGGTGGTGGACCAGATAGCTGAGATGCCCGCGTCGATGAGCACCTGGGGGCCGTCGGGGAACGGGAAGAAGCTGTCGGAGTAAGCGACGGCGCCGGTGATGTCGTGCTGGCCGTCGGTGGCGCGTTTGACCGCGAGCTCGCAGCAGCTCACACGGTCTTGCTGGCCGACGCCGTTGCCAATGAGTTGGCCGGATTTGACCAGGGTGATGGTGTTGGAGTTGGAGGTGCTGCCGACGGCCCAAGCCAGGATGAGGTCTTTGGCTTGGTCGCCTGAGAGGGTGCCGGTGGTGGTGAGGTTGGGATCCTTGAGGTCGAGGATGAATGTGTAACCGGGTTGGCGCAGGAAGCCGCCGCGGACGGGGCGGAGGTGCGGGGCTGAGTTGAGGGAATTTTTGCCGATTTTGGCGAGCTCGGGGTTGGCGAGGAAGCGGCATTTGTCGCCTTTGCGACTGAGGTGCGCGATGGCTTCGGGCGTGAATGATGGCGCGATGACGGCGTCGAGGAGGCGGCGGCCGGCAGGTTGGCAGTGAGTGAGGAGGAGCTCGGCGAGGGCTTCGTCGATTTCGAAGTTGGTGCTGACGAGCCCGCCGAAGATGGCGCGGGTGTCGCCGGTGACCATGGCTTTGATGGCGTCGGCGGGCGTTTCGGCCGCGGCGGCGCCGCAGGGGTTGCCGTGCTTGGTGCCGAGGGCGATAGCCGGGACGCGGCCGAAGTTTTGCTCGAAACCGGCGGCGATGTGGGTGATGGTTTGGAGATGACGGTCGAGCTCGGCCAGGTTGTTGTAGCTGGGGGCGGCGCCGGCGACGAGCTCGAAGCGGTCGAGGGCGAGCGGATCGTTTGAATCCGTGGTATGGAGGCCGGCCGGGGTTTGCCAGGCGTTTTCGCCGTATTTGGCGGCTAGGACTTGGGTGCCCACGAGGCCGTCGTGGAGGCCACGGGAGGTGTAGCGGGCCGAAGTGAGCGCATAGTCGGCGACTACGGCTTCGGCCGCGGCGGCGAGGCGGGTGCGGAAGGTGGCGGCGTCGGGTTCGCCGGCCTGGAGCCATTTGAGTACTTCGGTGCGCTGCTGGGGTCGGGCGATGACGATGCGGCGGCCCTTGGCGGCGGAGCGCAGCATGGTGGGGCCGCCGATGTCGGTTTGCTCGATGACGGATTCGGGCGTGGAGCCGGGTTTGGCGATTTCGCCCGAGAGCGGGTAGAGATCGACACATACGAGGTCGATGTACGGCACCCTGAGGCGTTCGAGCTCGGCGCGGTCTTCGGGCGTGTCGCGGGCGAGTAGGCCGGCGTGGATTTCGCGCGAGAGCGTGACCACCCGGTGGCCGAGAATCGCCTCTCCGCCTACGAGCTCGGCTACGTCAGTGACGGGCACGCCGGCGGCAGTGAGCGCCTTGGCGGTGCCGCCCGATGAGTAAATTTGCCACCCGAGTTCGGTAAGGGTCTTGGCAAAGTCGGCAATGCCTGTTTTGTCGTAGACGGAGATGAGGGCGGTGCGTGATTTCAAATTATTCGCCCTGGCTGAATTTTTCAGTGGCTTCGGCCACCCAGGTGTAATTTTGTTTGATTTTACCGAGCTCTTTGGCCTTGGCGGCGGGATCGTCCACGCCGGCGAGGTTGCGGTAAACTTGCTTGTCTTTCATTTGGGACTTGTCGCCGCCGGGCCAGATGCGCCAGGAGTCGTTATCGACCACGTCGGCGATGAATAATTCGTCGGTTTCGGCGTCGCGGCCGGCCTCTATTTTGAGGTCCACGAGGGTTACCTCCTGCTCGGCCCAGGCGGCTTCGAGAACTTCAAAAGCCTGCTTGGTGAGCTCCACCAGGGTAAGGATTTGGGGGGCGTCGAGGTCTTTAAATATGGTTTCGGCCAGGGGCTGTTCGTTCATAAAGCCTTCGCCCAGGGGCTTGCTGGCGGTATAACGCAACAAGCGCCCGGTGACGAAGTCGAAAATCACCAGAGGATCGTGGTTGGGGTCGTCTTTTTCAAAGAATTCCACCACGAGATCGCCGAAAATGGTGCCTTCCTTTACGTCCGGCCGGCGCTTGAGATACGAACCGGTGGCGATGCGGCGGGCGACGAGCTCGAGCGGGATCATCTTAGCTGAGCGGGCTTTGAAGGCGCGGTCGGCGGTGCGTTCAATGAAATGGGTGGCCAGACCTTTGGCTTTGAGAAGGGCAAAAACGTTTGAAGTGGTCTGGTTGGCGGTGATGGCTTTGCCTTCGAGCATATCGTGCTTGGCGCCGTCTCCGGCGGTGATGTCGTCTTTGGATTCAATCGTGACTTTGCCGTCGCCGGCGTCCCAGATGACTTTGGTTTTGCCTTCGGCCAGTTTGACTTGCGCGTCTGCCATTATTTGCTCCCTTCTTTAATGTCGAATTGCGGCTGCTTTTTGGAGGCGGCGAGGAATGTGGCTAGGCCTTCGGTGATGGCGGGGTCGTTTACGGCGAGAATTTGGGCCGTGGCGATGGCGGCGTTTTTGAGCCCGGATTTGCCCACGCCGGCGGTGAGCACGGGCACACCCGGCGGCATGTAGATACACGAGTCGATGCCGTGCTCGTCGAGGGGCACGCCAATGATGGGCTTGGCCATGGTGGTGAGGCCGGCGAGCGCACCTGGAAGCGCCGTGGCCATGCCGGCGACCCCGATGAAGACTTGGGCGCCGTTTTGGACGGCTTCGGTGGCAAAGGTACCGAGCTCTTCGAGGTTACGGTGGGCGCTGCAAACGGATACGGCGCTGGAGATGCCGATGGTGTCTAGGGTTTGGGTCATGCCGGCGGCCTTGACGGCTTCGAGGTCGCTGGCGCTGCCGAGAACGATGTGTACGAGGGTCATGGTTTGTGGCTCCTTCACTAGCTTTCTAGATTATTTTAACCCAACGGCGACACAAGCGGTACCTGGGCAATCGGGCAGGGATGGTTAATCAATCAGAAGCCAAACCACAGTATAATAAGTGAGTATGCAAATCGGACTAAACCAGCTTATTGACCCTGAAATGAAATCTCTTGCAGATGAGAGCAAGCAGTTCTACGAAGCTAGGAAAGCCGCTAAGCCCAATAAAAAGCAGCCTGATTTGACTACTCCTGATGGGCTACAGGAGGCTCGAGATGCCCGTAAACCATCCGACACGCTAACAGACCGTAACATTACTGAAGCAATTGTTGAAGCATATGGCAGAGAAGTTCCTGTACGGATAATTCAGCCGAAGAAAGGTAAGGCGCAAGGTGTATACCTCAATATTCCCGGCGGGGGCTTTTACCTCAACGAGGCTGCGAGAAACGATGTACAAAATGCTTATCTTGCAGATGCTTTAGAAGTGGCGGTAATAAGCGTTGAGTACCGACTAGCACCCGAAGACCCTTGGCCTGCTGCTCCCGATGACTGTGCTACTGTGGCCCATTGGTTGACTGAGCAAGCTGAGCAATTGTTTGGAACAGCACGCCTTATAATCGGCGGTTCTTCAGCAGGCGCAACATTGGCGATGACTACTTTGCTTCGGCTGCGTGATGACAAGCTTTTAGCCCGATTTGTTGGTGCAGTTTTACAATTTGGTGCATATGATTTGAGCGGTCAAACACCAGGTGGGAGGCTATATGCTGACGAGTATTTTATTCAGGCATATGCTGGAAAGATTGTCGACAAAACACAATCTGATATATCACCACTTTATGGCGATTTAAAAGGCTTACCGCCGGCGTTGATAATAGTGGGTACGGCAGATATCTTGATGGAAGATAGCTTTGCTATGGCTGCTAGGCTTTCAGCGGCCGGCAATGAAGTGGATTTACGAGTTTACCCCGAAGCTGCCCATGGCTTTACATCAAGCCCAACTAAAATGGGCAGGGCAGCAATCCAAGACATTATAGATTGGCTCAAGGGGAAATAGTTTATTGAGCTCGTCGTTGCCAAAATTGAGGCCGAGGGGTTTGCGCCTGATACGATCATTGGACTCAGCACGGGTGGGTTTCCGACGGCGGCCGTCCTTGCTAAGCGGCTGGGCATACGTAGCCGGAACGTGATTGGTCTGCCCGTCTACAAGGACGATACTGGCGACTATCATCTCGATGAGTTGGCAACGTTGGGCGATTGCACGGGACGTCGGGTACTAGTAGTGGATGACGCGAGTAAGCGCGGGCTGCTCACGCGCAAGGCGGTTGCTCTGGTTCGGGAGCGCGGAGGTATGGCAAAAAGTTGCGTCTTAATTGCTTCGAATGGTGGTCTTCTGCCGGACTTCGTGGGTGAGACGTGCGACGGAAATCCGCCTCACTTTTTTTGGGAGAATGTATAGTCCGGCGTGTCGCATGGGGAATTTTTGACAATTTTTGTCATTTTTTGCCCAACCAAGGAATCACTTTCGAACCTGTTATTATGCAGATAATGCAAATCCCTGAGAGTGTTACAGAAGCCGAGCTCAGAAACCGTATCGATCGGTCCGCAGTTGGTCTCACCGCGCTTATTGAGCGTGCCCTCGAACAAGCAATTAAATCGCACACCGGTCAACTCCGAGAAGATGGACAACCCTACCTTACTGAGCATATTTACCCCGTCACCACCTTAACTATTAATTTTCTAGCAAACGAGGTGACAGAAGAGTTTGTTGCCAGTGCTTTGCTGCATGATTGCATCGAAGATGACGCCAGTTTTACCAAAGCCGAACTAAGAAGTATTTTTGGAAGCCACATCTGCGAAATTGTTATGTCGCTTTCTAAGCCAAGCGTAGCAGGGCAATTTTCCGAAACTCAGAAGCGCCAGAGAGTCAATGGAGCGTATTTTAAAAACCTTCAATCTGCACCACACGAAGCAAAAATTATTAAGCTTTTAGATAGGATTGATAATCTCCACTGGGCAATGACATTTGGTAAAGAGCTGGTCACGATCTACCTCGATGAAACGAAGAATTTCTATTTGCCTTTTGCGAAGACAGTTGACGCTAGGTTGTATGAGACTATCACTGCACAGACGCTACGGCTGGAAGCAGAGGCAAAGGCTGCTGGTTTTATAGAGTAACTACTGTTGCAGCACTAGAGGTATTACAAAACAGGACAACCCCGCTATACCCTAGCGTGATGGTTCGCTAAAGTACTGCTTCCGGTACATATTTGGCGGCTTCGGGGTGGGCTTCGAGGACGGTGGCGGCGCGGGCGTGGAAGGTGTCGACTTGCTCGCGGGCCAGGCCGGCGAAGCTGAGCGGCTCGGCGTGGATGAGGCTGGTGAGCTCGGCGGCGGTGAGGCCGAGGCGGTCGTCGGCGGCGAGGCGGTCGACGAGGTTGTTGGTGGTGGCGCCGGATTCGCGCATGGCCTTGGCCACGGCCGTGGCGTGCTCCTTGATGGCGGCGTGGGCGGTTTCGCGGCCGACACCCCCCGCGACTGCGGCCATGAGGATTTTGGAGCTGGCTAGGAACGGTAGGTAGGTAGTGAGCTCGGCCGTGATGACGGCCGGGTAGGCGCCAAACGAATCGAGTACGGCGAGCATGGTCTGCACCAGGCCGTCGGCTGCGAAGAAGGCATTGGGCAGAGCGACCCGGCGCACCACCGAGCAGGTGACGTCGCCTTCGTACCATTGGTCGCCGGTGATGGCCGCTAGCTGCGCGTGACTGCCGCCGAGCACAGCGTAGAGGCCGTGGACGCGCTCGCAGGAGCGGGCGTTCATTTTGTGCGGCATGGCGCTGGAACCGGCCTGGCCCTTGGCAAAGCCTTCGGTGGCTTGGCCGTTGCCGGCCATGAGGCGGATGGTGGTGGCGAGGCTTGAGAGCGGCGCTAGCGCGCGGATGAGTGCGTCGACCGCGGCCAGATCGAGCGAGCGCGGGTACACTTGGCCGACGCTGCCGAAGACATGCTCGAAACCGAGCTCGGCGGCGATGTCGGCCTCGAGGGCGCCGACGGCGGCCGGGTCGCCGCCGAGCACCTGCAGCTGGTCGGCGGCCGTGCCCATGGGGCCCTTAATGCCGCGCAGCGGGTACCGCGCCTGCAAATCCTCGAGCGCCTCAATGCCCAGGAGTAACTCCTCGCCGGCGGTGGCGAAACGTTTGCCGAGCGTGGTGACCTGCGCCGGCACGTTGTGGCTGCGGCCGGCCACGGGCAGGTCGCGATACTCGCGGGCGAGGCGGTCGAGGCGGGCCAGGGTGCCCACTAGCCGGCCATGCATCAGGGTGAGTGAGTCGCGAATAGCCGCCTGCTCGGTGTTTTCGGTGACGTCGCGCGAGGTGAGGCCCACGTGGACGAGCTCGTGGCCGGCGAGAGCGTTGAATTCCTCGATACGCGCCATTACGTCGTGGTGGAGCCGCAGCTCGCGGCGGCGAATGGAGGCGAGGTCGACCTGGTCGATCACCTTCTCATAGTCGGCCACGGCTCCGGCAGGCGCATCGTGGCCGTGCTTGATTTGTGAACGCAGCACGCTCAGCCAAAACCGGCGTTCGCGCACCACGCGGGCTTCGTCGGTCCATAATTCGAGCATGGGAACGGACGCGTAGCGGTCGGCTAGGACATTGGGGATGAGGGGGCGGTTAGCGGACACCGAGTGAGTCTCCTTCGTACGTTAGGTTTTTTGGCTTGATGACGACCTTTTTCTGATCTGCGTCTTTGCGGATAGTTCCCGCTAGCCACGCCTTGATGCTATGGCTGGCGGCGACTTCGATGATGCGAGCGACGTCTTCGGGGCGAGCGTACACGGCGAAACCGGCGCCCATATTGAAGTTGCCGTAGGCTTCGGCGTCGTCGACCGGGCCGTGCTCCTGCATGAAGGTGAAGACCGGCTGCGGCTCGGGGATGGTGTCGATTTCGTACACAAACGGCTCGACGGCGCGCATGAGCTTGCGCCAGCCGTGGCCGGTAATGTTGACGGCGTAATGGAGTTTGATGCCCGCCTCCTGCACGTCCTCGATAACGGGGACATAGATATGCGTGGGATCGAGGAGCGCCTCGCCGTAGGTGCGGCCGTCGCTCAAGGTGGCGTCGTAGCCGGTGGACTGGGCGATTTTGCGGGCCAGCGACAGGCCGTTGGCGTGGATGCCGGTGCTGGCAAACATCACGATGGCATCGCCGGCGGCGATGTTGCCGGTGATGAGGCGGTCTTTGGGCTTGATGACGCCCACGGCCGATCCGGCCAGCACCACGGCGTGGGGCTCCACCACGCCGGTGAGCCCGGGCGACTCGCCGCCGCCCCACACGGCGCGCGCCAGGTCGCAGGCGTGCTTCCAGCCGGCCACGAGGCTGGCGGCGCGGGCCTCGTCGGCAAACCAGCGTGTGTCGCCGACGCCGGCGTGCATGGCCACCGAGACCGGCAGCGCGCCGAGCGTGATCATGTCATTGACGATCATGGCGACGGTGTCTTGGGCGATGGCGTCATAATACTGGCGGCCGGTGAGCTCATGCACGGCGTCGGCCACGAGGTTTTTGGTGCCGAGACCCTCCTCGACATGAGCGATGAAGTGGTCGGCGGCCTCAATGAGGTAGGCGCTCTCGCCGCGACTCGATGATAGCTCGGTGAAACCGAGGCGCTGGGCATTGCCGGCGGTCTGGGCGGCCGCCGTCTGGGCGAGGCGCTTAAAGGGGTCGAGGGCGCTATAATCAACGCCGGTGTCGGCGTATTTGAGGCCGGGTTTACTCATACGGGGCTCGCTTTCGTGATTAGGTGGCGGATAGTTTCGGGATACAGCCGGCGCTCCACTTGCTTGATGCGCTCCTGGAGCGATTCGGCCGTGTCGCCGGCCAATACCGGCACGGCTTCCTGGGCCAAAATGGGGCCGTCATCGAGCTTGATGGTGGCGATGTGGATGGTGCAGCCGGTCAATTTGACGCCGTAATCGAGGGCATTTTGCACCGCTCGTTCGCCTGCAAAGGCCGGCAGAAGCGAGGGGTGGGTGTTGAGGATTTTGCCTTCGTAATGGTCAAAAATCGGCTTATCGAGGACGGTCATGAAGCCGGCCATGGCGACAAGATCGATGTGGTGGGCTTTGAGCACGCCGGCGAGGCGGTGTGAATAGGCCAGGCGGTCGAAGCTATGGCCGTAGTTGCTACGTTCGACGAGCTCGACCGGAATCCCGGCATCGGCCGCCAATTTGAGCCCGCGACACTGGCGGTCGGCCACTACCAACGATACCTGGAGGCCGGATTCGAGTATAGCCTCGAGTATCGAGCCCACGCCCGACACCATCACGGCGAGTTTGGTCATTTGTTCCGCAACATTACTTCATAAGTTTAGCGGTTATCGACACCAGATCAAAGTAAGGATTGACGAAGCCCGGCGGATAAACCAAGATACGGCTAAATGATGGGGAGTATGGGTGTACAAGTTTCATCGCCGAGACAAACTGCGGGCGCGTGAATTGAGCCAACTGGAAGCGGCTGGAATCGCGGCGCCGCGGTCAGTACAGGCCGAGTGGGTGTATTACGTGGAGACGGCGCGGCAGCTCAGCGAAGGCGAAATTGGGCAGCTCCAGTGGCTGCTCGGCGAGACATTTGACCCTTGGGGGACGCGCGAGGCGTCTTTTTTGACCGAGCATCCGAGCGTGATCGAGATCGGACCGCGACTGAACTTTGAGACGCCGTGGGCGAGTACCGCGCGCCAGATTTGCCGAGCGGTGGGGCTTGACAGCGTGATCCGGATTGAGCGGGCACGGCGGCTGGGATTTTCGAAGCGGCTGGGGCCGGATGAGCGCGGCCAGCTCGAGGCGGCGCTGGCCGACCGCATGACCCAGCAGCCGTACCATGAGGCGCCGGCCACGCTGGCGGTGAGCGGGGCGCCGGAGCCGGTGCGCACCGTGCCGGTACTGCGCGACGGTATCGAGGCGCTGCGCCGGGCCAACCAGGAATTTGGGCTGGCTATGGATGAGCAGGATATGGCCAGTTACGCGGAATTATTCGTAAATCGGTTGCAGCGTGACCCGACGGATGTTGAGATATTTTCCCTTGGCCAAGCCAATAATGAGCACGCGCGGCACGGGTTTTTTCGGGGTAGCTTGGTGCTTGACGGCCGGCCGCTCGATACGAGCCTCATGAAGATCGTGAAGGCGCCGTGGCGGGCCAACCCGAATAATTCGGTGATCGCATTTCACGACGATAGTTCGGCTATCGAGGGTCGGCGGGTGCATGTGATGGCGCCAGGCCGGCCGGGTGAGGCGAGTCGATTTGTGATCGACGACCGCACGTATCATCCCACGCTCACGGCCGAAACCCACAACTTCCCGACGGGTATTGCGCCGTACCCGGGCGCGGCCACGGGTACCGGCGGGCGGATTCGCGACAATCAGGCGGTGGGGCGGGGTGGCCTAGTGGTGGCGAGCGGGGTGGGCTACAGCGTGGGGAATTTGCACATTCCCGGCTACGAACTGCCCTGGGAGAAAGACGGCGTGGCGCATCCGGAGAATTTGGCTTCGCCGCTCGACATTCTGATCGAGGCTTCGAATGGCGCCTCGGATTACGGTAACTGCTTTGGCGAGCCGGTGCTCTTGGGACACGTGCGGACGTTCGGCCAAACCACGCCGGGCGGCTACCGGGCATGGTTTAAGCCGGTGATGTACAGCGAGGGCGTGGGTATGCTTGATGCGAATCATGCCGAAAAAGGCCTTCCCGAGCCAAGAATGCTCATCGTGCAGGTGGGTGGCCCGGCGTACCGGATCGGCATGGGCGGAGGTGCGGCCAGCTCGCTCATGAGCGGTGACAACTCGGCGGCCCTCGATTTTAATGCGGTGCAACGCGGCGACCCCGAGATGGAGCAGCGGCTGGGGCGCGTGATTCGCACCTGCGTGGAGCTGGGCGCGAGTAACCCGATTGTGTCGGCGCACGATTTAGGCGCCGGCGGCGATTCGAATGCCCTGCCGGAGATTGCCAACCCCGTGGGCGGGCGTATCGAGCTACGCGCGATTCCGGTGGGCGACGCCACGCTGTCGGTGCTGGAAATCTGGGGCAATGAATCGCAGGAGCGCGATGCGCTGCTACTGCGGCCCGAGGATTTGGCGCGGTTTGAGGCAATTTGCGCGCGCGAGAAAGCGCCGGTGGCAGTGGTGGGCGAAATCACCGGTGATGGGCAGCTGGTGGTGCACGATGCGACCGACGATACGACGCCGGTAAACCTGCCGCTTGAGGCTGTCTTGGGTGACTCGGTGGCCAAAACGGTGGAGCTCACCACGCAGCCGCCAGTGCTGCGGCCGCTGAAGTTGCCCGCCGACCTGACGGTGCGCCAGGCGCTCGAGCGGGTACTGCGGCTGGTGAGCGTGGGCTCCAAAAGCTGGCTGACGCGCAAGGTTGACCGGAGCGTGACCGGGCTCGTCGCGCAGCAGCAAGGGGTGGGACCGCTCGAGACCCCGCTGGCGGATTACGGCGTGGTGGCGCATAGCCTCTTTGGCAACAGCGGTACCGTGGTGAGCCAGGGCGAGCGGCCGCTCATTGGGCTGGTCTCGCCGGGCGCGCAGGGCCGCATGACGGTGGGCGAGGCGATTACCAACCTGATGGGCGCGCGGATTTCGGACCTGGGCGATGTGCGGGCCAGCGCCAACTGGATGTGGCCGGCCAAGCTCGAGGGCGAGGGCGCGCGGCTCTATGAAGCGGCGGTCGCCATGAGCGACACCATGACCGCGCTGGGGATGGCGGTGGACGGTGGCAAGGACAGCCTCTCGATGGCCGCTCAAACCCCAGGGGGTATGGTGAAGGCGCCGGGGCAGCTGGTGGTAGCGCCGTATGCGGTGATGCCGGACGTACGCCAAAAAATCACGCCCGATTTTAAGGGTGCGGGCAATGTTTTGATATTGGTAGATTTGAGCGGCGGGCACACACGGCTGGGTGGCTCGGCGCTGGCGCAGGCCTACGGGCAAATCGGCGACGAGGCGCCCGACCTCGATGACCCGGCCGTGCTGGGGCAAGCGTTTGTGAGCGTGCAGGGGCTGATTCGGCGCGGTCGCGTGCGCGCGCTCCACGACCGCAGCGACGGCGGCTTGGTGGTGACGGCTATCGAGATGGCACTGGCGGGTAACCTGGGCCTGGAGCTTGAGCTGCCGGGTGCGGAGGAGCCGCTGGCGGCACTGTTTTGCGAAGAACTGGGCGTGCTGCTCGAAGTGGCGCCGGCCGCGGCCGAGGCAGTGCGGGCTGAGCTCGACAGCGACGGCGTAGCGCACACCACGGTGGGGCGCGTGGGCGAGGCGGGCGCTCCGGTGCGCGTGAGCGCCGGCGGCCACGCGCTGGTCGATGTACCGCTGCACGAGCTGCGCGGGCTCTGGGAAGCCACTAGTAGCCGACTCGACGCGCTCCAGGCCAACCCCAAACTGGTGGCCGATGAGGCGGCGGTGATGGCCGCGCCGCGCGTGAATCCGCGCTGGCATTTGACCTTTAAGCCGGTCTCGCCCTCCGCGGCGACCGTTATTGGGCCGGGATTGGCGGCGCCCAAGGTGGCGGTGCTGCGCGAAGCCGGCACCAACGGCGACCGCGAGATGGCGGCGGCGTTTGTGGCGGCCGGTTTTGAGGCCTGGGACGTTACCATGAGCGATTTGCTAACGGGCAGCGTGGGGTTGGAGCAATTTCGCGGCGTGGCGTTTCCGGGTGGGTTTTCCTTTGGCGACGTGCTCGACGCGGGTAAGGGTTCGGCCGGAGTCATTCGATTTAACCCGGTCCTGGCGGATCAGTTTGCGAGCTTTTATGCCCGCACCGACACGTTTTCGCTCGGCGTATGCAACGGGGCGCAGCTCATGGCACTGTTGGGTTGGGCGCCGTTTGCGCAGCTGCCGGACGACGAGAAGCCGCGGTTTGTGCAGAACGCGTCGGGCCGGTTTGAGTCGCGGCTGGCAACGGTAGAGATTGGACCGAGCCCGGCGATCATGCTCGCTGGCATGGAGGGCTCGCGGCTCGGGGTATGGGTGGCGCACGGCGAAGGCCGGCTGCACGTGCCGACGCCGGAGGTGCTGCGCGATATTCGTGCGGGCAATTTGGCGCCCCTGCGCTTTGTGGAGCCCGACGGCGGGCCGACCACGGCCTATCCGTTTAACCCCAACGGCAGCCCCGAAGGCATCACGGCGCTGTGCTCACCCGACGGCCGCCATCTGGCCATGATGCCGCACCCGGAGCGCATGGCCAATGCGCTATGGCAGTGGCCGTGGCTGCCGACGGAATGGCAGGGGTTTGAGGCGAGTCCGTGGCTGCGGATGTTTCAGAATGCGCGCGCTTGGTGCGAGCGCGAGGATTAGTAAGCGCACTGTTTTTGCTGCAGGAAAAGCCCCAACCCTTGTCAACGAACTCTACCTTCTACGTTTAACGATGCAGTGGTTGTCGGGCGTTGCCGGCGGGTTGGGGCTTTTCCTTTCGCCTACCCCGCTTGATTAAACTTTGGGCTTCTTTTCTTTCTTGGGTCCCTTGGGCTTTTTGGCCTCCCGGTTGCTTTTGGTGCCTTTATCTTTGCCTTTACCCATGATGCCCTCGCTTTTGTAATGCTTGCACTTTAGCACAAGAAGTCGTTGCCAGGGCGATGGGCTGTTTATTATCATAGAAGGCATGCGATATAAACTTCTATCTTTTTTTGGATTGTTATTGGTGGCAGCACTGCCGGCGTCAGCGGGGGCGGCGAATTTGTGGCCGGGGTTTGGGGACGGCGGGCAACCGGCCAAGGTGGCGGTGGTGGCTAGCATTGATGATGCTAAGGATTATGTGAAGGTCCGAGCCGACTACGCCTCTGGGCGAACGGGCAAGCCGGTAACGGCGGTGGAGGTGATCGTGAACGGATCGACGCGCCAGGTGCAGATGGTGCCCCCGGCCACGGCGAGCACGACCACGGTGACAGTGCCCTTGGCGCCGTTTTATAACGATATGCACACCCAGAGGCTGAAGATTGAGGCCAAGATTTATAGCAGCCATAACCATGAGGTGGCCCGTTCTCGCGCTGTGATCGTGACGTTGCCGGACCGGGTGGTTTGGGCTCCTGACCCGATCGCAGTGGAGGGGCTGGCGGGGACGGACACGAGCCTGGAACTGACGCTGACATCGAAGGTGGCATTGAGCAAGGTGAGCCTGAGGGCGACAGGCGAGCTCGCGAAGCTGGTGGCGGTAGAGGCCGACGGGCTGACGGACATTGCGGCTGGCGTGGCGTACGTGCTGCCGGCCACGGTGACAGTGCCGGACAAACGGTCGGGCGGCAAGTACACGGGCACGATCGAGGTGCGGTCGGACGGGCGGGTGATGGCGCGCGCGAGCATGAAGGTGACGGCCCGGGTGGCGACCAGCAACGTGGTCCCGTCCACCAGCGCCCTGCCGTCGGAGGCGCGCATCGCATCGCTACGGGGCGTGGATGTGGCCAAGGATGAGCTCATCGTGGGGCTAGGCCTCGGGCTGGTCAACGCCGACCAGCGCATCAAGGACATTGCCTCGCAGACGCACGCGGTGATCATGGGGTCGGTGCCGAGCCTGCACTTGTATCAGCTACGCTACCAGGTAGCGAGCTTGGATCAGCTGGAGGCAATCCGCGGGCAGGTGGCTGGGCTTGCCGATGTGCAGTTGGCGTCGCCAGACCCGGTGTCGGCAGCTGAGGCGGCGATTCCCGATGACCCCAAATTTAACTCCTGGGATGAGGCTCACCCGGCCGGCAACAATTGGAGCTGGGAGTACATTAAGGCGCC
The DNA here is from genome assembly GCA_035544015.1 of Candidatus Saccharimonadia bacterium. Taxonomy (NCBI): domain Bacteria; phylum Candidatus Saccharimonadota; class Candidatus Saccharimonadia; species Candidatus Saccharimonadia bacterium. The sequence continues at coordinate 291,234 of DATKIP010000076.1, read as the reverse complement.
GAGTGCCTGGGACATTACTACGGGCAGTCCGAATGTGCGCATGGGGGTGATCGATGCGCGGTTTAATTCGAAGCATGAGGATTTGGTGGGCAACATCGTGGCGACCAAGGGCTATCGATCGGAGACGAATGCCATCACCGACGCAATCCACGGCAGCATGGTGGCGGGGCCGATCTGTGCCAGCGGCAACAATGGCAAGGGCATTGCCGGGATGAACTGGCGTTGTGCGCTCTCCAACTACTCGGTGGGCTTTACCCATGGAGAGGCCAATGAGCAAGACAGCCGGCGCAGCGCGATCCGGGCGGTGGAAATGATGCAAGCCGCGGCCAACGATGACATGCAGGTGGTGAATATGAGTCTGCAGTGGATTGATAATAATGACTGCACGAAGCCGGGCAACGCTCAGACCGAGCAGGATGCGCGCTTGTACGACGGTATCTTTAAGTACGGCATTGAGTGGGCCAAGCTCACCGGCAAGGACGTGCTGTGGGTGTTTGCGGCAGGCAATGAATGCCGCGATGTTAAATACTCGGCGCCGGCCAGCATCGTGCGGGACTATCCAGACAATACAATGGCGGTGGCGGCCATCGACCAGACGGGTGGCCTGTGGGATGAGTCGTTCTTGGGGAAACAGGGCGGATCGGACTTTGGTTCGCTCATCACCGTGGCGGCGCCGGGGAAGGACATTTACACCACGTCCGGCACAACGTGTTTTGTGGTCATTACCAATTGCGGACCGCAATATACGACCGCATCGGGAACGTCTTTGGCCGCGCCGTTTGTGAGCGGACTGGCGGGCCTGGTGCTGGCGAAGCATCCAGACATGTCGGCTGGGGAGGTGCGGCAGTGCATTGTGAACGCCGCTAATACGTACGGCAAGCCGGTGCCTGGGCAGAGCTTCCATGTAATTAGCGCGCCGGAAGCGGTGCGCTGCTTTCCACCCAGCTCAGTGCCGTGCGTGTTTGGCGGCGGGCATCTGACGCAATGCGAGAGTACTGATCCGACGGTGACGGTGCAGGCGACGTATCGCGGCGACACGTCGGACTGCACCTATGGTGTGCACGCGGTGTGGGGCGACGGGACGGCGAGCGATTATACCCTGCCGGGCAGTGCTACTGATAAGGTGGCGACTTATGGCAGCCACACCTATAAGCAGCTGGGGCTGTATCACATTAGCTTAACGGGCAGCCTGGTCTCGGGGCTTTGCACAGCGCCGGCTAGCGCTAGTGAGACATTTGCGTTGCTGCCGGAGTAGGGCGATAGGGATTAGCTCCGAGAAAGCTTGGTGATCATGTGGGGTTCGGCGGGCGTGTAAACCTCAGCGATGGTTGAGTAGTGCTCTGTGCATGGGGAATTTTTGACACTTTGTGTCATTTTTTGGCGAGTCTGCGCTACGAACGGCGTACTAGAGAGATTTTTCGAATTCCCATTCGTCGAGCAGGGGGATGCCGCGATCGTCTTGGAGGGGGATCTGGGGTTTGAGCCGGCGCGACTGCGTAAGCGCGTCGAGGTGTACGGCGACGAGCCGGTACCCGTGTTTAGTGTAGAACGCGGCGGCTTCGGGATTGGAGTTGGTGGTGATGAGCCAGGTTTTGTGACAGCCCGCGGCTTTGGCGGCGGATTCTACGGCCGTGATGAGGCTGGCGCCCAAGCCGGTGCCAGGTGGGTCGGCGTTGAGCGAGACAATTTCGCAGGCGTGGGCTGATGTATCGATACTGAAGGTGGCTAGGCCAGCCAGTTCGTCTTGATCAGTGAGCGCAGCCACGCGCGGCAGCGTGGAGGCGTTATGAAGTCGGCCTTTGGATACGATAGATGTGCTGCCCCAATGGCCGGTGAGAAATGCTGCTACTTTGGCCTGAATGGCGGGCGAAGGGGTTGTTTCGACTTGAATGCGAAGGGATGGCATGATCATAGTATAGAAGAACTTTGCTGAGTGCATGACGAGGGGCTGGCCGTCGGGATGTGGCCGTGTGGCCTCATCCCGACGGGTGCCGGAGGTGGTGCTAGTGGTTCGGGGTGTGCGCTGGTGTCGTCGGCGGGTGGTGGACGACGGTTGAGTGAACGGCGGGCCGACCGGGCCGAGAATTGGACGGGGGACCGGCCGAGGAGCTCCGCCACGCGAGGGCGGCCAGCACGATCCCAACACACAGGAGGACAAACCACAAGGACGGCCGGTTGCGGCCGCTTGTGCGCGAGGTGCTGCCCGGCCTACTGAACAGAGTATTCATCTATGTGCCCTTATCTGCTCTACAGAGCGACCAAACCACTGCCGGACCATCCGGCCGGTATGGATTATAAGGGGGAAATAATTTTTTGCAAATGTAGCGTGGTTAGCGGCCGTGAAGGTAGCGCTCGATGAGTTGCGCGGTGGAGCTGTCGTGCTCGGAAGGGTGACCGGCTTGCAGGTCAGTGTAAATGGTTTTGGCCAGGACTTTGCCGAGCTCGACGCCCCATTGGTCGAAGGAATCGATTTGCCAGATGGCGCCTTGGACGAAAATTTTGTGCTCGTAGAGGGCGATGAGCTGGCCGAGGGTGTGGGGGGTGAGCTGGGTGACGAGGAGGGTGTTGGTGGGGTGGTTGCCGGGGAAATTGCGGTGGGGCTCATCCGAGGCTTTGCCGAAGGCGAGGGCTTCGGTTTGGGCCAGGAGGTTGGCCATGAGCTTGGGGTGGTGTTGGCCGAGTGGGTTTAGTGGCTTGGTGAAGCCAATAAAATCGGCGGGGACGAGGTGCGTGCCTTGGTGGATGAGCTGGTAAAAGGCGTGCTGGCCGTTGGTGCCGGGCTCGCCCCAGACAACCGGGCCGGTGGCGTAATCGACTGGTTCGCCGGCCTTGGTGACGGACTTGCCGTTGGATTCCATGTTGCCTTGCTGAAAATAAGCTGGGAAACGGCTGAGGTATTGGTCGTAGGGGAGGATGGCTTCGGTTTCGGCATGGAAGAAATTGGTGTACCAGAGGCCGATGAGGGCCAGGGTGACGGGCAGGTTGTGCTCGAGCGGGGCGGTGCGGAAGTGCCTGTCCATGGCGTGGAAGCCGGCGAGCAGATCGGCGAAGTGGTCGCGGCCGATGGCGACCATGAGCGACAGGCCGATGGCCGAAGTGAGCGAGTACCGGCCGCCGACCCAATCCCAAAAGCCAAACATGTTGGCCGGGTCTATGCCGAAGGCGGTCACCGCTTCGGCGTTGGTGGATACGGCCACAAAGTGCTTGGCCACGGCGGCTTCGTCGTGGAGGGCGGCCAGCAGCCACTCGCGGGCCGATGCCGCGTTGGTCATGGTTTCGTCCGTGGTGAAGGTTTTGGACGCGATGATAAAGAGTGTTTCGGCTGGGTCGAGGCCGCGGGTGGCTTCTACGAGGTGGGTGGCGTCGATGTTGGAGACGAATTTCACCGTGAGATCGCGCTGTGCGTAGAAGCGCAGGGCCTCATAGGCCATTACCGGGCCGAGGTCGGAGCCGCCGATGCCGATGTTGATGACGGTGGTGATGCGCTTGTCCGTGTGGCCGCGCCACTCGCCGGAGCGCACGGCTTCGGCAAAGGCGCCCATGCGGTCGAGCACCTCGTGAACGGCGGGCATCACATCGGCGCCGTCTACCACGAGTGGGCCGGCCGAGGCGGGGCGGCGCAGGGCTGTGTGGAGCACGGCGCGATTCTCGGTGGTATTGATGGGGACGCCGGCGAACATGTCGTCGCGCAGGCGCTCCACGCCGGCCGCGCGCGCCAAATCCACGAGCAGTTCAAGCGTGGTGACCGTGAGCCGGTTTTTGGAATAGTCGGCGAAAATGTCGCCGACTTCGAGGCTGAGTACCTCGGCCCGGCCGGGGCTAGCGGCAAACAATTCGCGCAGGTGCATATCTTTGACGGTAACGTGATGTTGCTCGAGGGACTTCCATTCGGGCAGATTGGTGAGTTTCATGGTTCGATTGTACATGTTTGGTATAATTGTTGTATGCGAAATCCGCTTGAGAGCCAGGCCCAGACCACTCCTACCGAGACGGCTCCGAAACTTTCACCCCTCATGCAGGGCCTCGTGCAGCTGCTGCGCCATCGGTCGCGGCCGACGTGGAGTGGTGTCAAAATTCATGTGCCCGAAATTACGGCCGGGGCGCATTTTTTTTATGAACAAATCCGCAACGCCGTGGAATATCGCGAGCAGCACCTGTTTGTGCGCGGGGCGATCGAGCGGTTTTTGCTGCGCGAGCTCAAGTCGGCCGACACTGACGGCCTGGGGTTTGAGCTCGTAAGTGAGCTCACCAAAACGCGCTACCTGCACAACGACACGGTCACGGACGACGAAGTGGCTTACTTGGATTACCTGGTGGGACGCTACGCCGCCTTACAGCAAGGGGCGCTGAGCCAGGGCGGGGCCGACGAAGAGGCGGTGGCGGCGGCCATCGTGCAGCTGCTCTCGGTGGAACTGGAGCGCGCCTTGCTGCCCAGCCCCAGCGAGGCGGCGATTGTGGAGTTCACTTACGCGTCGTTCATTCGACATGCGGATGTGGCCAAGGAAGACCAGCTGGCGCTCTATGCGGCCGCGCACAAGGCCCTGCTCAAATCTGATATCGCGACGATTCGGTACGGCGTGTTTTCGCGGGCGTTCCCGCGCTGGCTCGAAGACGACGAGCAGCTGGCGGCTGCGGCCGGGCATTTTGCCGAGCTCAATGCGCAGCTGGCCGAGCAAACGGGAGGTACGCGGCCCCACAAAATGTTCCGCCTGGTGCGGCGGCACATCGCGCCGTATCTGATATTGCGCGAGATTATCAAAACCAGCACCGAAGGATTGGAGCAGCTGGCGACTACCCCGACCGTGCTGATGGAAAAAGCCCGCAGCGTGGCCGAGCAACAATACCAAGTGGTGTCGGGCCGGCTGCGGCGGAGCGTGATTCAAGCCGTTATCTTTTTGTTTGTGACCAAAATGGTGTTGGGGATTCTCGTGGAAGTGCCGTATGAGATGTTTGTGTACGGGGCCATTAGCTACGTGCCGTTGGCGATAAATTTGGCTTTCCCGCCGTTTTATATGGCGATGGTGGGCTTTGGTATTAAAATTCCGGGCCAGCGCAATACGACCAAGATTTTGAGCGATCTCAAGCGCATTGTTTACGAATCGGACCAACCGCTGGTGTACTCGCTGCGTACTCGAGGCCGGCGCTCGATGACGCGGCAGGCCTTTAGTTTTGTTTACGGTGTGACCTCACTAGCGACGCTGGCCGGGATTTCGTACTTGCTGCGTCTGGCCGGGTTTAATATCGTGAGCGGGATTATTTTCTTTGTGTTTTTGTCGACCGTTAGCTTTTTTGCCTACCGCATCTCGTATTCGGTGCGGGAGTACGCGGTGATCGAGGAGGAGGCCGGGCTGCTCACGAGTTTTAGCGATTTTTTGCTGACGCCGTTCATTCGCACGGGGCAATGGCTGGCCGAACGCTATAGCCGGATTAATATTTTTACGGCGATTTTGGACATTATTATCGAGACACCGTTTAAGACGCTGCTGCGGATTATTGAGCAGTGGAATGCGTTTTTGCGCGATAAGCGTGACGACGTGCTGCGGTAATTAGGACGTAACGCGATGGCGACCGATAAACGCACGGTAGAATTTTTGGCGGAACAAACCGCGGGCGCGGGCAACATTCGCACACGAGCCATGTTTGGGGAATATGCGCTGTACTGCGACGACAAGGTGGTGGCGCTCATTTGCGACGATCAGCTGTACGTAAAGATCACTTCCGCGAGCCGTCCGTATCTGGACGAGTCGTATGACTACCCGGCCTATCCCGGGGCTAAGCCTTCGATTCGGGTGCCCGAAGATTACTGGGACGATGCGGCGTGGATGGCGAGGTTGATTCGCGAAACGGCGGATAGTCTGCCGGCTAAGAAGGCTTGACCGCGATCACGACCTTGCCCTTGGGTCGGCCGTGCTGGAGGTAGTCGAGGGCGGCGGCGGCCTCGTCGAGCGGAAAGACCTTGTCGACATGGGGAGCGAGGACGCCGGCCTCTACCAGCTTGGTGACGGCGGCTAGGCGCTCGGCGGTCACTTGGGTGTGCATGCCGGCGGTGCGGGCGTGGTGCTCGGCGGCCAGCGCCTCGTTGGGGCGGGCACTCATGGTGACGACGATGCCGCCGGGTTTGATGACGGCAAAGGATTGCTCGTAAACGTCGTCGCCGACGGTGTCGAACACGACGTCGTAGCGGCCGGACTGGGCGGTAAGGGGCTCGGCTTGGTAGTCGAGCGCGGTGTTGGCGCCGAGGCTCAGCACGTAATCCTTGTGCGCACCGGCGGCGGTGGCGGTGACACGGGCACCGAGGTGGGCGGCGATCTGGATGGCCAGGCTGCCGATACCGCCGGCGCCGCCGTGGATCAGAACGGTTTGGCCCCCGGCGAGCCCGGCTACCTCAACGAGCGCTTGATACGCGCTGACGGCCGCGAGCGGGAGGGCGGCGGCCTGGATGAAGTCGAGATTGGCGGGTTTGGGGGCGAGCGAGCCTGACGCTACGGGTGCGTATTCGGCAAACGAGCCGTGGCCGCTGAGGGCGCCGGCCTGTCCGTAGACAGCGGTGCCGGGTGTGAGGCCCTGAACGTTCTCCCCTACTTCAGCCACCACGCCGGCCAGATCACCGCCCAGGGTAGCGGGGAAGGTGAGCTCGGCCATCTGGCGTACCTGGCCTTCGCGAACTTTGAAGTCAAATGGGTTGACGCCGGCGGCGTACACCTCCACCAACACTTGATCGGCCGTAATGGTTGGCCGCGGGGCGTTTGGGTCGGTTTTTACGGCTTCCTGACCGCCATATTTAACGGCCTGAGCTGCTTTCATGGTGCCTCCTCGCTGGTTATTCGGGATATTACTTTAATTAGTATAGTGATTTTTGAGGAGAATTACAGAGGCCTAACGGCGGCGGCGTACAAATCCGGCGGCGGCTACGAGCAGCGCTAGGCTGGCGATCACGAGGGCGGTTTGCGCCATGGCGGCGGACGTGGCGGGGGTGGTGGGACCGGTAGCGAGGTCGTCGATCACCTTGGTGACCGAGTATGGCTTGATATGCTCATCGCCTTTGCCATCGGGGGCCTGGTCCCATGATACGACGGTGCCGTCGGCGTAGGTTTGGTAGGCCTTCCAGGTGAGCGACGTGGGCTGGGCTGGAGCTTGAGCGCTCAAAGCAAACTCGTCGCGCTGGTCGGGCGGGATCTGGCCGCCGGTCCAGGTGATCTCAGTGACGCGGGCATCGTCGCCGGAACCGGTTTTGGCCATGGCGATGGTCCAGCCGGGCTTGACGTTGGGCCTGACAGAGGCGAGGCCGCCGGGTATTACCAGGCGCAACGCGACGGTGGCCGAGTCGCGCTCGTTGGGCACGCCCACGCTAAAGGCTTGGAGCGCGCCCACGCCGACTTGGGCAGGCCCAACGACCACGTGGGCCGATGCGCTCAGGGGTACGAGACTGGCAAAAATGGTGATAATGATGGGCAGTAACGGTTTACGCACGGTGTATCTCCTTTGGTTGTTTAGCGGATCGCGGCTGGCGACTCAGCTGCACCCCCGCAACGGCCAGACCGGCCGCCGCGATCACCATGAGCACGACGAAGCCGGCGACGTAGGGATTGAGGCCAGCGGCGCCCGAGGTTGGCGGGGGGCCGACGCGGACAATGTAGCTAAGCGCAAAGGCCTGAAACGGGGCCGCCCGTGGCCGGCCGGCGAGGCGGATGGTATAGACGGCGGAGGCGCCGAACGTGTACGGCACTACGAATGCTCGCGGGCCGTATTCGGAAGTTTTGGCGGCGAGGGTTTGATCGGTGAGGCGGTGGCCGTCGCGCTCGACGGTGAGGTGGCAGTCGCAATCGGCGGCGGCAAACCGACTGCTAGCGTCGGTCACCGAAAACACGAGGTTGGCCGGCCGGCCGGTAAACGGCTCATCGTAGGGATTAACGTGGAGCAGCGCGGTGATTTGGCCGTCGGACTTCACGACATGAGCGCTCGCTGCCAGCGGCCAGGCCGAGGCCAGCGTCATGGCAGCTCCGGTGGCCCAAACGGCGGCAGTCCGCAGACTGATCATGCGGCGGCCCGTCCGCTGAGGCGGTCGAGAATCGGTAGGGCGCGGGTCAGATCGTGGGCGATGACATGATCGGCGTAGGCCACGATGCCGGGGTGGGGATCGATGGCGATGCTGCAGGCCGCGAATTCGAAAATTCCCTGATCGGCCATGGAGTCGCCGATGGCGACCACATTCTCGGCCGGGATATGCAGGCGCTCCAGGATCACTCGGCAGTCTCGAACCTTGAAGTCGGGACCGGAGTAATCGGCTTCGGTGACCGATCCCATGATGGCGCCGTTCATGGCCGGGCGGCTGCCCACCACGTAATCGGCGCCGAGTCGGCGTTGGTAGATTTCGAGGAACGGCACGGTGCTGCCCGAAGCAATGATGGTGACGATATGATGACGACGAAAATATTCAAACAGCGCCACGGCGCCGGGGCGCAAACAATCATGCTGCTCGGCAAAGGCTTCGAGCTGGTCTATCGACAACCCGGTCAGAAAATTGACGCGCTGAACCAGCCCGTTGAGACCCCGAAGTTTTCCGTTTTGGAACAGTTGGTTGAGCTGTTGGCTTTCGGCCTTTTTGCCGACGGTTTCGGCCAACAGATCGGACATATCGGCAGTGGTAAGCGTTTTGTCGAAGTCTATGATGGCGGCGCGAATATGCATTGGTTCATTATAGAGCACTGATTGCAGGGGTGGTAAAAAAGGCGGCGGGGAAATCGGCGGAGTGCTCGAGCGAGAAATCTTCGTAGACGAGAGCGTATTCAAAGACATAATGAGCCGCCAGTATCGGCGGGGGCACAAAATAAAGCGCCGTGGTGAGGGCATCAGCGAGCAGGGTGGTGTCGGCTACCGCCCAGACCGCGCGAAGGTGGGTGGGTGATGTCCGTGTATGCGGATCGATGATGTGATTGAGGCCCGCCCACGCTCGCCGGTTGCCAGCCGAGCCGCAGAGGCTTTGGTTGCGCAGCTGCGCCACGCCGATGACTTGACCGGCGTCGGCGGGGTGCTCGAGCCCGACGGCCAGGGGATCCGCCTCGAGCGCGCCCTGGTGGGCCATGTCGCCGCCGGCGTCGACGCAATAGGCCGTGATGCCGTGGGTCCGCAGCACGCCGGCCACCAGATCTACCAGGTAGCCTTTGCCGGCGGCGCCCAGGTCGAGGGAGACGGGGCGGGCCAGGGTGAGGTGCGGAAATTCGTAGCGCAACGTGCCGGGCCAGGCCGGCGGGGGTGTGAGGGTGCCGGGGCGCAGGCTGTAGGCGGCGTCGTACCCGGCGGCGGCCAGCAGCCCGCCCACGAGCGGCGTGACGGCGCCGGCGGTGAGGTCGTAGAGCTCGCGGTACAGATCAAATAGCGGCTGCGCGTCGGGCGGCAGCTGGTAGCGGCCGGCGGTGCGGGCCATTGCCGATACGAGCGAATCGGCCCGAAACCGCGAGTAATCGCGATCGAACTGCTCAATGCGCCCAGCGACGGCGCGACGGGCCCGAGCCCAAACGGCCGGCGGCACCACCTGCAGGGCCTCAACGGACCAGCGCGTGCCGATGGCGTCAAATTGCCATTGGCGGGTGGCTGGGCCCGCGACGTTAGGCCTTGGCTTGGGTCTTGATCTTGGCGAGGGCATCATTAAAGCCACCGGACGTTAGTGACGAACCCGAGACACGCGAGAGTTTGATGGAGTCGACATTGCGACCCACCACGAGGCCCTTGTAGCCGCCGAGGAATTTGCCCTGATACAGCCGGCCGGTGGGATTGTTGCCGGTGGTGGTGGCGTTCGAATCGCTCACCAAGCCGCTGACGAGGGTGACGCTAAGGTGAACGGTTTCGAGGCCGCCGGGCGAGTCGTAGCTGCCGTTGGCTGTGTAGGTGCCGTCTTTGTAGGCGGCGCTGGTGGTGGCTGCGGTCGGGGTGGCGTCAGCCGTAGCGGTGGGCGTGGGCGAGGTGGCGCCGCCGATGACTTGGCCGTCTGATTTTGGTGCCAAAAAGGCCACCCCCGCTCCTATCGCAGCTACTATTACCACCAGGCCAAAGACGGCGGCTAGCTTCTGGTTGTTCCTCGGTTTCGGGGTATCCACGGCTACATCCCTCAGGGTCACATGCTTATTCACTATATAATATAAACTGATTATGTGAGGCTTTCCTGAGAGCAACCTGGACGGTGTTCGCTTCTCTTCGGTCGGCAGGTTCACATATGGCCGGGAATGTAGTATAATTGCATTGATCTAGAAACAAGCACCTCGCTTGTCGATTTTGTTTCGCTGTGTTCCCCACGCGGTCTGCATCATCTCATTCCAGAACCATCACTATTATGGGGCTCATCAAGGAGATGATATGTCTGCTAATAAATTGTTTGTAGGATCGCTTGGATACAGCGTAACTGACGAAGAGCTCGCTGAGCTTTTTGCCACTGCCGGTACGGTAGTGTCGGCCAAGGTCATCATTGACCGCGACATGAACCGCTCAAAGGGCTTCGGCTTCGTAGAAATGAGCACCGACGAAGAGGCTCAGAACGCGATCGCTCAGCTGGCCGGTAAAGAACTTGGTGGCCGCGCGATCGTCGTGAACGTCGCCAAGCCAATGACCGAGCGCAGCAGCAACCCCAGCTCTTCGCGCGGCAGCCGCTACTAAGCAGTCGTGAAATTTTTCGTACCGCAGGCCAGGCCTCATGAGGCCGAGACGGTGTATGGGCAGACCCGCGACTTGCTCAAGGAGCAGTTGCGCTGGCCCATCACCGACCGTCGCATTGCGAGCCTGCGGTATGTGCACGACAAAAAAGTTTGCACCGCTACGGTGGGGCAGCTCGAAAATCAAAATCACCGGTACGAGATTGTGGCGATTTATGAATCGTCCCTCTACATCGTCTACACCCGCGCGCCCAATGGGGCCGCGGGTGTAACGATTTTGGTGGCTAAGGAAGAAGTTACTGACGTTGAGGATTTTGACGCCTAATCTTTGGCTCCTCCGGCAATGGTCTGTCCTGGCTCAGCGAACGCTTTCCTTCGTTTAAATTCTATCCTCTTTCTTGTCCGGCGCTGAGGCTGCGGACAGACCATTGCCTGCGGCGCGCTGCTTGAAGGCGGGGGTTTTGTGGGTTGAAAACGCTTATGCTGGGGGAATGCACATAACAACCGGGCGGCGGGACGATTACGATGGCGCTACTTCGTAATGGGTCAGGAGGGTTGGATGGCAGCAATGATGTTGGGAATATTTGGCGATGTGGGACAGGCGGACCGAGCACTGGCCCAGTTGCGTGATTATGGCTACAGTCCGGAACAAACGCGGCGCGTGGATGGTATTGCCGTGGGGCTGCGGGTGCGCGACGAGGTCGTTGCGATAGTGCGGCGCATACTCGAGGGCAATGGTGCGCGCGACATTAGCTTGGTAGACGTGGCCGGCGAAGTCCCGACCGTGCGACTGCCGGTGTTTGGCGAATGGCGGCACGCAGCCGAAGATTACGCTGACGAAATTGACGATAAGGTGTGAGGCCCGAGAGCGGCTACACCTGGTAGGCGCTTGAGCTCGTATCGCCGCCGTGACCGGTCCAGTCGGCGTGCGAGAACTCGCCCCGTGGCCGGTCGGTGCGCTCAAAGGTGTGTGCGCCAAAGTAGTCGCGCTGAGCTTGGATCAGGTTGGCGGGCAGATTAGCTGTGCGGTAGCCGTCGTAAAAAGCGAGCGCGGTGCTCATGGCGGGTACGGGCACGCCGGCGGTCACGGCGTCGGCGACCGTGGCGCGCCACGCCGGCCCGGCCGCCTCGATGGCGGCGGCAAAGAACGGCGTTAGCAGCAGGTTGGTGAGCTGGGGGTCGGCGTCGTAGGCGGCCTTGATGTCGCCCAGGAAACGGCTGCGGATGATGCAGCCGCCGCGCCACATGAGGGCGATGCCACCGTAGTTTAGATTCCAGCCGTACTCAGCGGCGGCCGCGCGCATCAGCATGTAGCCCTGGGTGTAACTGACGATTTTGGCGGCGTAGAGCGCCTGGCGAGCCTGCTCGAGGTAGGCCGCCTGGTCGGCCGGCGGGGGCACGGCGGGGCCTTTGAGCCGGCCGGCCGCCGCGACGCGCTCGTCCTTGAGAGCCGAGAGGCAGCGCGCGAACACGGCCTCGGCGATGAGTGTCACCGGAGTACCTAGCTGCGCCGAATCAATCACCGTCCACTTGCCGGTGCCCTTTTGGCCGGCGGCGTCGAGGATGTGGTCGACCAGCGGCGAGCCGTCGGAGTCTTTGAAAGCGAGGATTTCGGCGGTGATCTGGATGAGGTAGCTATCGAGCTCGGTTTTGTTCCACGCGGCAAAGATTTTGGCCATGGCATCGGCGCTCAGGCCGAGCCGGTCGCGCAACAGCTGATAGGCTTCGGCGATGAGCTGCATGTCGCCGTACTCGATGCCGTTGTGCACCATCTTCACGTAGTGGCCGGCGCCGCCCTCCCCCACCCAGTCGCAGCAAGGGGTGCCGTCTTCGACCTTGGCCGCGATAGCCTGAAAGATCTCCTTAACCTCGGGCCACGCGGCCGGGGTGCCGCCGGGCATAATGGACGGCCCGCGCCGCGCGCCCTCCTCGCCGCCCGAAACCCCGGCCCCCACATACAGCAGCCCCTTGGACTGAGCGTACTCCACGCGGCGGGCGGTGTCGGTAAAGAGCGAGTTGCCGCCATCGATGATGATGTCGCCAGCTTCGAGGTGTGGTAGCAATTGCTCGATGGCCTCGTCCACGGGCGCGCCGGCCTTCACCATGAGCATCACGCGACGTGGCCGCTTGAGGAGTGAGACCATTTCGGCCACCGAGTGCGCGCCCACTACCCGCGTGCCTTTAGCGGGACCGGCCAAAAAATCGTCGATTTTGCTCAGCGTGCGGTTGAACGCCACGACGGTAAAGCCGTGGTCGTTCATGTTGAGAATAAGGTTTTGGCCCATGACGGCTAGGCCCATGACGGCGATATCGGCCTTGGGTTCGGTATTGTTCGGCATACAGCGTGGCGTCCTCGTTTGTGCTTATTGTACCGCATCGGCCCGAGGAGAGTTTTTTAGTTGCGCAGGGTCTTCAGGGCGCCGGCCCAGCGAACGACTTGGTCGAAGATTTTGTTGAGTTGGGCCTCGTGATGCGAGGTGGGTTGAAAGTCTTTCATATTTTCAAAATCAGATCGCAAAAAGAGCATCAGTTGCTCGCGGACATCGGCCAACTGAAGCTCGCTGACGACGCCGCGCAGATGCTCCACGGCCCGGGCGCCGCCCGATGATGAGCCATAGCTCACGAACCCAACCGATTTGTCACGCCACTCGCGCGAGAGGAAATCAATAGCGTTTTTGAGCGCGCCAGGAATGCCGTGATTGTACTCGCCGGTGACGATGACGTAGCCGTCGGCTTCGGCGATTTTTTGAGACCAGCGTTTGGTGTGCTCTTTGGTGTACTGATCGGCGACCGAGGGCGGCACCGGTTCGTCGAGTAAGGGTAGATCATAGTCCTGGACGTCGACCAGTTCGACTTCAAAATCGGTCCGTTTTTGACCCATTTCGTAGGCCCATCGGGCCACCGCCTCACCGGTCCGGCCGGGGCGTGTGCTCCCGAGGATAATCTGAATCTTGAGCATCATGCCCTCCGCTCTCGTTTTTAGTATTTCAAATGTACGAGGATTACTTTACTTTGTAAAGTAACTCAATTTTACTTCTTAAAATGGGCGGCCATGTAAATACCAATGCAGGCGAGCAGTATACCGGCGATCTGCAGCAAGGTGAGCTTCTCGTGCCAAATGAGCCAGCCAAAAAGCGTTCCATAAATGATGAGGGCGATATAGAACAACGGCGTGAAGGCAGACTGGGGTGCGCCGAGACTGTAGGCCTTGATGATGCCGAAGTTTCCAAAGCTAATGAACAGCCCGATGCCGACGGCGATCGAGAGATATTTGGGCGGAAGTTGCAGAGATTTGTTCGGCGACGTCAGAAAAAAGAGCAGCAGCATGACGACGAGGCCTACGAGGGAGGCATAGGCGTTGATCAAAAAGGCTGAGATGTCCTTGGGCAGCAATTTTGACAAAGCCTGATAGCTGACGAATAAGAGCGGCGTCGTGACAGCGAGTATTTTCCAGTCGAGCATGGCTCCTCCGACGTCATCATAGTGGATGGACTCATCGGCGGCAATTGTCGAAATCGGCGGCCGCTGGATAGTCTTTTGGGGCGCGCACCTTGTCAGCCCATCGGCGGCTACCTATAATCGGCGGGTAACCAAATGGTGACACCATGGCAGACCGACACATTCCAACACTGTACGAATGGGCTGGGGGGTCCGAAGCCTTTGAGCGGCTCGTGACGACGTTTTACGATTTGACGCTCCAAGACGAACTATTGCGGCCGTTTTTTGAGCATATGTCGGCGAAGCATAAGCATTATGTGGCATTGTGGCTTATCGAGGTTTTTGGCGGTCCTAAGGTATATTCTGAGGTCTACGGGGCCTTGAAGGGCCATCCGCACATGATTCGGCGGCACCTGGAACTCACGATTCCAGAAGCGGCACGAGTGCGGTGGATTCAGCTCATGCAGCGCGCCGCGGACATCGAGAAGTTGCCCAACGATGCGGAGTTTCGTTCGGCCTTCGTGGCTTATTTTGAGTGGGGCACTCGTATGAACCAGGTGTTTGCGAACGGGGCTCCGGTGCCGGACGAGTCGCCGGTGCCGAGCTGGGGCTGGGGGGAACGAACGCCATATATACCACCCGAGTAGGGCTAGTGTTGGGCGGATTTGTGCTTCGGCGCGCGGCATGAGAAGATTTTGACTATGGAATTTTTACACGACTTGGCACGGACCTATCCGCTGATGCGGGGCGGGGCGATATTGTTTATTTTGGTAGGCTTGGGGATTATTATCGGCGGCTTTGGCCGGCGGCGCTGGATGCTCGGCTGGCTCATCGGCGGGGCCGTGGCGGCGGTGCTGGCGATGGCCGGGCTCTCGATCACCAAGGTGATATTTGCCGGCTTGGGCTCACCGTCACCACTGCATTGGATCATCATGGGCATAGGGTTTGCGGTGGAGTTTTGCCTGGTAAATTACGTGGTGTTTACGATCAAGGATCACGACTCCCGGGAGTTTTGGCTATGGATGCTCGTGGTGGTGGGAGCGCATTTTCTGGTTTTTACCTTTTCGCACGGGCCGTTTGCGGGCGCACTAGGATTGATCTGTATCGCCAATGCGCTGATTGGGCTGAGGCTTAAACGGGTTGATTTTCACGCTTTTTGGATCGTCGACGGCTTCTTGAAGCTGGCGGTGGGCTGCGCTATGCTAGCCGCCACCCTCGTTTAGCGACGGCTGGCTATCGCGAACTGCGCTGGTCGTCGCGCAGATACATGTAGATGAAGAGTGCCACAAACGAGACCGCAAAACAGACGGCGCCAAACGTGTCTTCGCGCGGGAACGAAGCGAAGTGCGTGAGGGGCAGCGGTAGGGTTTCGGGATGATGGCTGGCATTTTGAGCAATGTAGACCCAGCCGGCGAATCCAAACACAAACACGGTAAAACTGAAGGCACGTAATATTTTTTTCACGAAGCTTAGTATACCAAATGAATATTCATTGCGGGGTTAATTCTTTTTTCATTTTTCCGTTTTTTCATTTTTACCGAGACGAGCAGAGCCCTAAAGTGGTCGGCTCAATTGGCTTATTCTGGGAGTTTGACTATTGCCAATTGCCAGATATTCGACATCGACGCTCCGATCAGATGAGATCCTGCTCAAATGTCGCGTTGCGAGGAGTTCCCATGGATCAAAACTGGGGTTGGAGCGGCCACAGAACAGTGGAGCGGCTGGGGTCGGTGAAGATTTTTGGTCATAATGCTAAAAACGCCGCTCTTATCCTTTTTTTAGCTGTCCGGCTAGGGGCGTAGGGTCGCCACGCGGGGCGTCGAGCGAGAGACTGGCCCACCGCTACGGCGGTTATCAAAGGTGGAGTCGGCCTCAACGTTCACCTTTCTATAGCCAGAAAGAGCGAGATGGCCGACCTCGCAAGTTTTGGGTAGCGGCGACCGCCATTCGACCGAGGCCGCAGATCGTTCTGCAACCATAGCTACCAAGCATTTTAAATGCCTCTTTGAAGTAAAGAAGTCGATTGTGAGGAATTCCTGGTTGGCCCTTCTGGGGGGTTTTGAGGTCGAGTGATTACTTCGTATTTAATCTTTCCCTTGTAATGTTCATGATGCAATTTCTATCAATACCTAGTTAACTTTGTTTAATTTCTAGGCGGTCATGAAAATTCTCTTGATAGACGATAATCAGCTTATCTTCGACAGTGTGAAATCGAGACTAGCTCCAACCTACGTGGTCGATTCGGCCGACACGGGGTACGAGGGCATCGAGCGCGCGCGTTTGATTCGGTATGGACTGATTTTGCTCGATTTGGGGCTGCCGGATATGGATGGGTTTGAGGTGTGCCGCGCACTCCGTAGTGCCAATGTTGGGGCGCCGATCTTGATATTGACGGTCCGCAAGGACTCAGCCACCTCGGTGCGATTGCTCAATTGCGGAGCTGACGACTTCCTTACGAAGCCGTTTAACGGTGATGAGCTCAGGGCTCGGATTGCGGCGTTGCTGCGGCGTAGCAGCGAGATGCATGAGGAAAAAATCATCAAAGTCAGCGACCTAACCATGAATGTGACCCGGCGCCAGGTGACGCGTTCGGGCACGATCATTTCATTGCGACGCAAAGAATTTGATATTTTGGAATATTTGATCAGCAATCAGGGACACGCCCTCACGAGGTCGATGATTCTCGACCACGTCTGGGAGGCCGGCACCGAGGGCTGGAATAATACCGTGGACGTACACATCAAGCACCTGCGCGATAAGGTGGATCGGCCGTTTGGGATGCCGCTGATCAAGACAGCCTATGGGATCGGTTATATGGTCGATGACACGTAGGGAAAGGCGCGACCGCTAGTCTTGCTGTAGTACCGCGAGCACATTGCCGGCCGGGTCCTTGAACCAGGCAATGTCGGGGCCGCGGCCAGTGGTGAGGCCTCGGGCGATGTCGCCGTCGTCGGTCAGGTCGTCGTAGTGTTCAAACGTAACGCCTTTGGCCTTGAGCGCCTTCACGGCCGTGTCGATGTCGTCGACGGGGAAATTGAGAATGGTGAAGCTGGCGGGTACGTGGTCGTCTTTGGGGTACACAAAAATTGGATTTGAGCCGGCTATCTTGAGCGATAGGCCCATGGGATCTTCTTGCACTTCGATGCCTAGGGTTTCGCTATAAAACTTTTTGGCCGCCGCTTGATCGTCCACGGAAAAACCGCTAAATGCGTGGGTGTCTTTAAACATGCTCTGCCCTCGTTATGTATGCTCATCTTACGCTTTTTTAGTGGGCTGTGGCGGATGATCCGGATTGCGGGGCGCTCGAGAGTGAACACGGCTTGGAGGGCTGATCGACACAGATTTGGAGCTTCGCGTTTTGAGTTTGGGTGGAGGCCCAGCCTTTAGCAGCATTTTCGGCGTTCATGTTGAGCCCCTGGGTGGTGCGGTACCACACAATGTTCGTGGCCCCGACCGCAACAAACAGCGCAATGATAAGCCAGTCTCGAATATGCAGCTTCGGTTTGGGTTTGGGCTTTAATTTTTTCGCCATAATGTCGCCTTCTTGGCTTAATATAGCGTTTACAAGCGCTTTGATCAATAAGCACGAGCATTATGAGCGGATTTGAGCATTTTGGGCCGACTTGGCCGTGAGAGCGCGTAAGCCCCTTGCCAAAGGCAGAAGTTTTATTACCATGGTCTGCGTTTGCTTCGAATGCTCGCGAAAGGCGAGGGACTGCAGCCTGAACCGCCCGCGAACTCTCCCGCCTTGGGCAGGGCGCCGTCTGCCGGGTCTGATCAACCCGACTGCGCGTGCGCCCTGCCCAAGTGTGGTCATCCCCGTTCACCCCTATAGCTTGGCGTGTCATTCCCGCCAATCAGCCGGCGACGCTTGAGGTCATTGAACCGTGGTTCAGAGATTTATTAGTGCCACCTGCTACTAGGCGTCTGGGGCGGCGCGCACAACGGCCATGAGATCCTTGGGATCGGCTAGCGAGGGTGTGAAATTGTGCTCCTCGCCGAGTCCATAGCGCTCGGTTAGTTCGTAGGTGAGCCGCAGCGCGGAGTAATCTTCCAGGCCGATGCCGACCGAATCAAACAAGGTGATGTCGTCATCGTGTTGGCGGCCGGATTTGGCGCCGGTAATGAGCTCGTGGAGTTCGCCCAGTACGGCTTTTTTGGCTTCAGGGAGGCTAAATCGCTGTATCTCTCCCTCTATAAACGATTGGTCGAAATACTCTACTACGATGCGACATCGGGGCAGTAGGGTCGCCTCCAGCTCGGTCTTGCCGGGGCAGTCGCCGCCCAGGCCATTGATGTGCACGCCGGGCTTGATCCAATCGTTTTTGATGACGTCGACGTGCGCCTTGCAGGCGGTGCAGACGGTCACGATGTCGGCGCCAGCGGTGGCCTCCTCGGCGCTGTGGCAACGCACCAGCCGCAGCGGCGACCCGGCCAGGTTGCGCTCGAACTTATCCATAGCCGCGGGATCGATGTCGAAATAGCGCACGCTGGTAAGATTGCGCACCAGCTGCGCGGCCTGCACCTGAAATTCACTTTGCGCGCCGGTGCCGATAATGGCTAGGATGGACGCGTCTGGGCGCGCCATCAGGTTGGTGACGAGCGCCGAGGTGGCGGCGGTGCGCAGGGCGGTGAGGAGCGTCATTTCGCTGTACAGGAGCGGGTAGCCGGTATCGATGCGCGAGAGCTGGCCTGTGGCGACCACGGTCTGAAGCCCGAGCTCGGGATTTTTGGGATGGCAGTTGACGTATTTATAGGTGTAGTAGGTGCCGTCGCAGACCGGCATGAGCTCGAGCACACCGCCAGGCACATGCATGGCGGGGCGCGGCATTTGGGTGAATTGTGCCCAGCGCCCAAAATCGCGCTCCAGGGCCCGCATGAGGTCGGTAAGGTAGGCATCGAGGCCGTGGCGGCCGATGAGCGTGGCGAGGGTTTCGACGGTGAGGATTTTCATTGTCTGTATTGTAAATCATTTATGATGTCCTCGGGAGCGGCTGCCGACACTAGTAGCGCCCCTGCACCTGCTGGGCAACAGTGCGGAAGGCATCATAGGCGGGCTTTTTTGAGCCGTCACTGCGCCGGAGGCCAAAGCCGTCTTCGTTCTTGTGGCTAGTGGGTAGCCATTGATCTGAATCGGAATGCACGAAGAGTGGTCCCACATTGGCCTTGTCATACCAGATATCCAGGCCTTGTTTGACTATTTGGGCTTGGCTCGCTTCAGTGACGTGATCGGGTCGGTTTCGCTTCGTCGGCTGGGCTACCGCACGCGCGCCCGTTGTGGGCGCGCCATACTCCGTGCCCCAAATTTGCTTGTTACCCCAGCCGGCTCTGGCCATGATGGTGCGGAGGTTGTCTTTGGGTCGACCTTGATCAACCGTGTAAAACGCATTGTAGCTGACGGCCCGGGCGGGTGGCACCGGCCAGCTATAGGGGTGGACACCTACGGCATCAAATAATTTGGGATTCAGATACGGGAGCATTTGGGCCAGAAAATCGCTTTGGCGCATGCCTTTGGGAAATTTTGGCTCAAACATCGGGGCGAGGCCGCCGGTGACGACAAGGGTGCCCGGGCTGTTGTGACGAATTTCGCGCGCGGCGGCATTGGCCAGGGCGGCGTAGGCTCGTGGGTCGTAATATACGGTTTTGTTGCGGCGGGCGGTTTTCCAATAGGAGCTTAGATTTGGCTCGTTCCAGATCTCCCAGGCGCGTATGCTCTGGTGCTTATATCGAATGGCGGCCGTCCGAGCAAATCGGGCGAAGGCAGCGTTGCTTTGGGGGTTGCATTTTTGGGCCGCGGCTTTGGTGATGACCAAAGTGGCGCAGCGGGGCTCCGCGGCCCAGGGCGCCGTGTAGTCTAGGACGGCCAGGATTTTGAGGTGGTGCACACCGGCCACGCGCACCACGCGATCATACATTTTCCAGTGGTAGATGGTCGGCCCTTCGGGTTGAATGGCCGGCCAGCTGAAGTCGACTCGGATCCAGGTGGCTCCCAGCCTTTCAATGTCGGCTAGCCGGCTATCGAGGTCCTTGTCGTTCATTCGCAGAAGCGTGGCACCGGTGGCGATACCGACTTCGTCTCTCGTGGCGGCCTGCACCGGCGGCACTGTGGCGAGCTCAAAGATCACGAGACTGAGCATCAGCCCCCAATACATACCGGTTTTCAATAACCGAACGTGTGCTCGCATAACATGACTGTCCTTTCTGAACTGTCGGGATTATAGCAACTTTTGTTGACGATATTATGAAACCGGATCGGGGGGCGGCCTACCCAGACCTCCAAGTTAATACTCACATCACATCCTTCTTCTACATTGTTACGTGCAGCTACGGATACACGATAATGGAGGAGGCCTCACTATTACCAAGCTGGTTAAAAGATTTTTTGGTTTTCTGATCGTCGGCGTTCTGCTTGGTTTGGGCTGCGTGGTTTTTTTGAGCCGATCGGCGCTGGCGGAGCAGGCAGACGCTTGGCACCTGGTGCCTCGCCCTCAAAGATTCACGGAATTATATTTTGCTGATTACCTTCGCCTATCGACTGCGCCGAAGCCCGGTTCGACGCAAACCGTGGCGTTTACGGTGCATAATCTCGAGCACCGATCGACAGCGTATCGCTACGAACTTACATCTCTGGCGGCAGACGAGCAGACCGGGAAGACGCTGGGGAGTGGGTCGATTATGCTGGCGCACGGGCAATCGAAGGTGACTGAGCAAGTTATCGCGGTGCCTTCGCCTCGAAAGCGAACGCTCATCAAGGTTTCTTTGAGCTATGAGGGTATTGCCTTTGGGGACAGCCGTCCCACCCCGCAAACGCAATCGATTCATTATTGGGTCGAAGCTACTCGTGCCGTTTTGAGCGACAAGGTGCACCATGCGACCAAGTGATACGAAGTCTACCAAAGTGGCGGTGGTGATTCCGTGCCATAACGAGGCGGCCAGTATCGGCCATGTGATAGCCAAATTCCCCCTCGACGAGCTAGCCCGGCATGGCGTACAGCTCGAGATACTCGTCGTTGATAATGGCTCTTCTGATAATACGGCCGAAATTGCGCGAGAAGCTGGCGCCACGGTGATTCACGAATCGAAAAAGGGCAAGGGCAATGCCCTGCGAGCCGGATTTCGAACGGTTTCCCCCGACTCCGAGTATGTTGTGATGCTCGATGGCGACGACACGTATAGCCCTGGGGAAATTCTGCGCGTGATAGAGCCATTGCGGAGTGACTTCTGCGATGTGGTAGTGGGTTCGAGACTCGGCGGTCGGATTCAGAGCACGGCGATGAGCAGATTTAACCGGTTCGGCAATCGGGTCTTCACGACCGCTGTGCGCGTGTTGTACGGCGCGAACGTAACCGATGTGCTCACGGGATATTTTGCCTGGAAGAAGGTGGCACTCGATGCCCTGGAGCCGCATGTTAAAAGTACCGATTTTGCTATCGAGATGGAGATGATCACCAAAATGGCTCGGCTCCGGCATCGGATGGCATCGGTTCCGATAAGCTACCACCCGCGCGCAGGGGCGTCTCATTTGCATCCGCTAAGAGATGGCTCGCGTATTCTGCTCATGTTCATGCGGAACTTGGCCTGGCGCCCCCCGGCGGTACCCGAAGGGCGGAAGATCGTATTTGTAAGCGATGCGATTTATCCCTATATGAAGGGCGGAAAAGAAAAGCGCCTGCATGAAATCACCAAGCGATTGGCGCTCATGGGGTATGACGTTCACATCTATACCATGCACTGGTGGAATGAACCCGCTAAGACTCGGATGGAATTCGGGGTGCACTTGCACGCGTTGAGTAAATATTACGAGATGTACCATGGGGACCGCCGGACGATCCGGGAGGGTATAGGGTTTGGCTTGGCGTGCTTTAAGCTCTTTCGGGTTCAGTTTGATGTGCTCGATGTGGACCATATGCCGTTTTTCCCGATTTTCACGGCCTGGATTGTGTGCACCTTGCGCGGTCGCAATCTGTCGGCTACCTGGCATGAGGCACTCACCTACCAGGAGTGGGTCAACTACATGGGGATGGGTGGATTTGTGGCCGCGGGGGTTGAACGGCTCAGCATTCGCCTGCCTCACCACATCACCGCCGCATCGGCCCACACCAAGGAGCTCCTTGAGACTATTCACGGGCGCAGTCGGCGCGTCAACCTGGTGGCCTCCGGCATTGATGCTTCGCTCCTGAGGGCTGTGCGAACGAGCCCCATTCGTGTGGACGCGCTGTATGTGGGGAGGCTCGTGAAAGACAAAAACGTCGATGAACTGATTGCGGCGGTGGATATTATTCGGCAACACCATCCTGAAGTGTCTTGCCTGATAATTGGCGACGGGCTGGAGAAGCCTCGCTTGAAGCAGGAGGTTACGAAACGGAAGCTGGAAAAGAACATTACGTTCTTGGATTCTCTACCCGAGGCGTCGGAAGTGTACGGCTACATGAAAGCTGCTCGGGTTTTTTGTTCGCCGTCGACCCGCGAGGGTTTTGGAATTACCTCGCTCGAGGCCTTAGGGTGTGGCACGCCGGTCGTTACGATCGATAGCCCCGGCAATGCGGCGCGCCATTTCATACAGGAGGGCCTGAATGGGAGCAAGGTTGTGCTCTCTCCTCGGGCACTGAGCGAGGCGATTTTGTACTGGATCTCCTTCGCCAGTAAGCCGATTATCTCGATGCCGGTAGCTGAATACGATTGGAACCAGCTGGCCAAAAAACAAGTGGAGGCATACATGCTATGAATATTCTGCATGTCTGCAAGAAGTATCCCGATGCGCTGGGCGGCGACGCGGTAGTGGTATCCAATTTGCGACGTCAGCAGCAAGCGGCCGGCCACGACGTAGCGGTGGTGACATCAAATTGCAACGAAATACTTAAGGGTCGGCATATCTACAAGATTGGGATGAAGGATACTCCGGCCAGCCTTGATTCGATCACCCCGAAACGGCTGGTGTCTCTGGTGATTTTATCTCTGGGGATGTTTGGTATTTTGCGGAGAGAGCGGCCGGATGTGATCCACACGCACTCGATAGATATGGCTTTTTTTGTTTCGTTTGCGGCCCGGTTGTACGGGATTCCCATGGTTCATACCTTTCATATCGTAACGTTCTACGATGCGACCCAGTCGGCGCTCCGTCGAAAATCTGAACTATGGCTCGCGCGCGCGGCTCATCTGCGCTCGGCCACGGCGCCTAATAGTTATGACGTGGCGAAGCTGCAGGCTGCAGGACTTGTCCAAACCGTACTGCTGCCTAACGGTGTGGATCTCGCATTCTGGCGGGGAAGATGATGTCAGTGAAATCGGAGGTTTATACCTTTTTGTCGATCGGCCGCCTTGAGCGCCAAAAGGGGTGCGAGTATCTGATTCGAGCCGCAGCGCTCCTCATCGGGGAGCTGCCGGGAGTGTTCCGGGTGGTAATTATCGGCGACGGCTCGCAATATGACGCCCTGCTTGATCTGGCGCGCGAACTGCGCGTCGAGGACGTGGTGCTCTTGGTGGGGCGTAAGGACCCGAGCGAGGTGAGGACGATGCTTTCGCGGACCGATGCGGCCGTATTTCCGTCGCTCTACGAGACGACGCCGCTGACCCTCCTGGAGGCTTGGGCGGCAACGGTGCCGGTGATCATAACGCCGGTGGGTATTTTGCACGAGGTATCGCCAGATTTCGAGGCAGCCTATATCGTGTCGCCGGGCGATGAGCGCTCGCTCATGCAGGCTATGAGACGGTGCATGACCGACCATGAATCGAGCTCGCGAGTAGCGGCCAAGGGCTACGAGGAGTCGAAAAAATACGCCTGGCCTTTGATCGCGCAATCGGCCGAAGCGATCTACGGGAGTGTCGTATGAGGGCGGAGCATATTGTTCAGGTAAGCTCGTACTACCCTCCCCATCTGGGTGGGCAAGAAAATGCGGTGCATGATTTGGCCACGCAGCTCGCCCGCGACCACCAGGTGGATGTGCTGACTTCAACCGCGGGCGGAGGCGCGGCAGGCACGAGCCTGGAAGACGGCGTGCGGGTAACGCGGTTTGGCGGCGTCGTGTTTGGGCATGCGCCGATCATGCCTTGGTTTCCCATTGGGCTTTTTCGTGCGGCTCGAGCGGGTAGCGTCGTGCACCTGCATATCGGCCAGGCTTTTACGCCAGAAATGGTATGGCTGGTTTCGAAGCTGCGTCGCTTTCGGTACATCGCTCAGTTGCATATTGATTTTGAACCCTCGGGGCCGGCGGGCCTCTTGCTGCCGCTCTATAAACGCCTGGTACTGGGACGCGTACTGAGGTCGGCGGCCATGGTGGTCACCCTCAATGAGCAAACCCTGCGCATGGTTCGTAGGACGTATGGCTGCAAGCGTGCCCGCGTGATGCACAATGGGATAGATGAGGTTTACTTTACTTTGGAGCGTTTGCCATTTGCTCCCCAGCCACCCAACATCCTGCACCTCCTGTTTGTGGGACGGCTTAGTAAACAAAAAAATGTTCCGGTGCTGCTGGAGGCTCTGCGTAAGACCAAACGGAGCGTGCATTTAGATATCGTGGGCGACGGTGAAGAGCGGGCCGTGATAGACGGCTTCATTGCGGATTACGGCCTAGGGAATGTGACCGTGCACGGCCGGCTCAAACGACAGGAAGTGATGCGATTTTATGAAGCGTGCGATGCGCTCATCATGCCTTCGCTCTACGAGGCCCAGCCTCTCGTGTTGTTTGAGGCGATGGCAGCCCGGATACCGATTATCGGCACGGACGTGATCGGGGTGGCAGATCACATCCAAAAGGTGGGGATTATCGTGGAGCCGACGGCGACAGGTCTGGTTCGGGGCATTGATGAATTCTACGACCGCTACTCCTCATTACCGGAAATGGTGTCGCGGGGGTTCGCGTCGGCGGAGGGGCTGCGATGGAACCGGACCTTGAAAGAATATGAAGATCTCTATGAAGAAATTCTGGGAGATTAGTACCAACAAGACCGCGGCCGAGCTTTTGGGCTGGCTGTTGGTTACGGATGTGCTGATTTGGCTCGTTGATAGCGCGGGATGGTGGCCGCTTCGGGTCGGGCTGTTTGTGAGTTTGGTATTTCTGCCGGGGGTGGCATTGCTGCGAGCGTTGCGCATTACGCTCAAAACGATCTCGGCCGGCGTGCTGTATAGTTTTGGCCTCAGCGTGCTCGTGTTGATGGTGAGTGGATTGGTGACGAACCAAGCCCTGATGATGGTCGGCATCAGCCGGCCGCTCGAACTCCCGGGCATTGCTATCATCTGGACGCTGGTAACGGCCGCGATTATTGTGGCGGGTGTTTTCACCAACCCGCAGCCGGCCAAGCTGCGACGATGGTCGCTGGCGGGGGTATCGAACCTGGCATGGATGTTTGGGTTCCTCACGCTGCTGCTTCCGGGTCTGGCGGCTTTGGGCGCCATTCGGCTCAATAATGGCGGCGACGCGCTCGTAGCGCAGGCCACGTTGGGCTACGCGGCCATTTTGATCGTTTATGCGTTTGTATTGCGGCGACGTCTGCCCGATGGGCTGCTGGCATGGTTTATTTTCGTGATGGGTCTAAGCATATTGCTCATGACTTCGCTTCGCGGGTGGGATATTTTGGGGCACGATATTGAGCGTGAGTTTCGGGTATACACGCTGGCTCACCTGAACGGACGGTGGGACATTGGCCTCAACCGCGATCCCTACAACGCTTGCTTGAGCATCACTATCTTGCCGGAGATGTTTGCGAAGCTGCTCGGCGTATCGGGCCTGTTGGTATTTAAGCTTATTTTGCAAATTGTCTTCGCGGCCTGCCCGGCAGTGTTGTATGTGCTGCTGCGGCAATATGTGTCGCGTCTCGGCGCCCTGGCGGGATGCATGCTGTTTATTTCCTACCCCACGTTTGTGAATGATTCGGCCATGTTGACTCGCCAGGGCGTGGCCTACCTCTTTTTTGCGCTGGCGTTGCTCGTGATATCGAATAAAACTCAGAAGAAAAGATATCGGCGGCTGTTTTTGCTGTGCGCCCTGGGAGCGGTGCTGTCGCACTACTCGACGGCCTACATGTTTGTGGCGTTGTTTGCGGGGGCGGTGGTGTGCAAGTACGTGGTCGGGTGGTGGCAGAAGCGCCGGTCGCCGCAGTACCGCACTCCCCGCAGCGTGGTATCGCCGCTATACGCGGGGCTGATATTGCTGATGACGTTTATCTGGTATACGCAAATTACCGCTACCTCGAATGGGCTTCTGACGACGATTCGCAGTTCGATCGCCAACATTCCTAAGTTGATGACGGAAGACAATAAATCTTCGGATACCTCCGTGGCGCTGGTTTTTTCGGGCAGCAAGTCGGTGGTGGATTTGTACCAAACCTACATCAAGACTTCCCAGGGTGGTGCGGCTGCACATGAGGCGGGTCCGGCGGAGCCCATGCCTTTGCTTACGAGCGACGACCTGCCGCTGACGTGGCTAGGCAAAAAAGCTCAATCGATGGGCCTGAATCCGTCGATCATTACTACGCTGCGCCAGAATTTTGCCAAATTTCTGCAGCTGCTGGCTTTGGCCGGTGTGCTCTACGCGGTGTATGTCTTGCTACGGAAGCGGCCGGATGCGCTGGGCATTGATACGCTCTTTCGGAAACGGCCCGACACACTTACGATTGATTTTATTTGCCTGAGTATGGCCGGTATTGTGCTGCTGGCCCTCATGGTGGTATTGCCGGTTTTATCAGTGAATTATGGGGTTTTGCGGGCATTTCAGCAGGCGCTTATTTTTCTGGTCTTACCGATCACGCTCCTGCTGGCTCAGCTACACAGACCGCTTCGTGCCTGGATGCGCACGAGCATTGCCACGATAGGGGTGGTGGGCTTGTTTTTTCTTTTTACGGGCATGTTTGCCCAGATGCTGGGGGGAACGAGTCCGTCACTGAGCCTGAATAATCGGGGTCTGTATTTTGGCTTGTATTACTCATCGGCGGCGGATTATGAGTCATTTGTGTGGCTCAAGACACACGTCCCGAAGGGGGGTGACGTGCGAGCCGCAAACTTCAACCGCGCGGTTATGCACGATCCGGAATATCCTTTTGGCCACACGGGCATTTTGCCATCCCAGCTTAAGCCTAAGAGCTACGTCTATCTGGATTACGCCCAGATTGTGTCACAGAAGTTTTATGCGTATTACGAAAGCAGCCCACTCGTAATGACTTTCCCGGTTGGCTATTACGATACGACTAAAAACCAAATTTACAGCACTTCGTCTACGCGAGTGTACCAGTGACGACGGCGGTTTGGCTGACGCCGATATCGGTACGGCTGCAGGCCCTACGTGCCAGCAGCTTAGTGGTGAATGCTTTCTATCTCATGCTCTCGACCTTCGTGGTAGCGGCGGCGGGGCTGGGGTTTTGGGTGGTGGTGGCTCGTACGCACGATACGGCTGCCGTGGGGCTGGCAACGACGCTGCTTTCGGTATCGGGATTGCTTTCGCTTTTGGGGCTGGGGGGCTTTGACACGACGTTTGTGCGCTTTTTGCCGCGATCGGAGCACAAGAATGACTACATCAACAGTGGGTTTATCATTGTGACCCTCGCGAGCGCCGGGCTGGCCCTAGCTCTGGCGCTGGTGTTGCCGCGCATATCGCCCCAGCTTTCGATGCTCGGGAGCGGCTGGGCACTGGTGGGATTTGTGTTTTTCACGGTCGTGACGTCGCTGAATGTGCTGACCAATGCGGTGTTTTTGGCTTACAAAGAAGCTCGATATATTTTTGCGATTAATGCGACGTTTAGCGCGTTTAAGGTGATGCTACCCCTCGTAGTGGTGAACGGCGGCGCCATGGGGATTTTTGTGCTGGCGGGCCTGGCTCAGCTGCTGGGGTTGGTTTTGAGCGTCGCTTGGATGTACCACCGGTTTGGCTACCGATTTTCCCCTCGGCTGGATGTGGACGCGCTGCGGGTGGTACGGAAATTTTCGGTTTCGGTTTATTTCTCGAGCGTTTTGAATTTGATTCCGCCGACCGTCTTGCCGCTGATTATTATTCATCAGCTGGGTCCGGAGCCGGCGGCCTTCTACTACATGGCTTTTACTATCGCGGGGGTGCTCTACACCATCGCCTATGCGTCGATGCAGTCGGTGTTTGCGGAAGGTTCGCACGACGAGACGGCCATCCGGGCGCATGTGACCAAAGCCGCGCGCATGATCGGCGTGACGCTGGTGCCGGCGGCGCTCGTGGTGGCGGCGCTGAGCGGGTGGCTGCTGGGGGTATTCGGCCGGGCGTATGCAGCGCAGGCGGGTGCACTGTTGCAAATCTTTGCCCTCAGTGCGCTGCCGGTGGCGGTGTATTCGGCTCTGGGGGCGATCTTCAAGGTCACTAAGAACCTGCGCGGGGTGGTAGCGATGAATGTGACCTACGCGGGGGTGATTTTGGGCTTGAGTTTTCTCTGGGTGCCCCACGGGGGACTCCTGACGGTGGGCTGGGCCTGGGCGCTTGGTAACGTGGCGGCGTGCGGCGTGGGTGGACTCTGCTTGATGGGAATTAATAATAAACGCTTAGGAGTATAGATATGGCACGGCTTCCCAAGCCAGGCGGCGATCACGATGTTTGGGCCAAAGTATTAAACGATTTTCTCTTGGTGGCGCACAATCCGGACGGCACACCGCGCACGGAGGCAGTGAGCACGCTGGCCGCGGCTACGGTGGGGTTGGCGGATCTGAAAACAAGCAATCCGGCGGGACAGGCGATCGGGAACTTTGTGCTGTCGAATGACGGGATCAACCTGAAGTGGAAGGCCGCGACGGTGCTGGATGTGACGAACTATGGCGCCGTCGGCGACGGCATCCACGACGACACGGCCGCTATCCAATCGGCCATCGACGCAGCTATCAACGGCGGCACGGTGTTTTTGCCACGCGGGGTCTATATGGTCACCGGCCTCGTCCTGCGTAACAAAGGCACCAATATCCTCGGCGACGGCCGTTGGGCGACGCGGATTGTGCGGCTCAGCGGCAACGCTCCGCTGATTACGATGAACGGGTCGGGCAGCAAGATTGGGCATTTGCGATATGCGTCCATCAACAACATCATGCTCAGCGGCAACTTTATGCCCGGCACATTGGTGCAGTCGTATTATGCTGATACGTGTTTATTTGGGCAGATAAATTTCATTCACACGGTCGGCCGGGCTATCGACTTTGTGGAGGTCTGGGATACGCGCTTCCTGGAGTGCGCCTGGGAAGACTGCGGTTCGGCGACTGAGGCCTGTGTCTTACTGCGCAATAGCACGGCTCCGGGAAATTTTGGCTTCAGCAGGGATAATACTAACCAAATTTACTTTAGCTCTTGCCGCTGGGAGGGTTTTCGCAACGGCGCGATTCGGATGGACGGGACCTTTGGCGGTTCCACGGAGATGCTCAACGGAGTCTTCATTGTGTCGTGCAAGATGGAGTCGATTGTGGCGGCTGGGCCCTTCATTCAGACGACCGATAATACGACGGTGGTATTCGTAAACCAGCTCTATGTGGCTGTCACCGGCTTTGATGCGGGCTACTCCACGCCCATTGACGTGATCCAGGACAACGCTTCGCATATCTTTATGTCGAATATCTTTGTGCACTGGGGGGATGTGCCGGGTATCGCGAGCTCGGTGGCACACATTATGAGCAACTCGCCGCATATGTATCAGAGCGTCACCACCTTCTATACCACCGGCGTTCCTTCGCACGCTACAATCTGGACCGAGACGGCCGCCTCCGATGTGACGATTACGAGGCTGTGGTCGAATGCGCCTACTAGCACCGACGGCTTGGGCGACTTCAGCCAAGTGGTGGGCAGCAGCCCGATGACCGGCCTGAACGTGCCGCTGGAGTATCCGGGCGCCTTTCAGATTACCGACCAGGTCACAGACCGCGCACTGATAAAAGTTAATGCGAATACTACCCGGCCGGCGCTGCAGGCGGGGAACGGCGTGGACTTGATCGGCTACTCCGACACCTTCACCACCGAAAAATGGCGGATTATCGGTGCCACGGGCGGGGCGCGGTTTGCGGGCGGGAAGTTTCAGATTGAGCCTACCAAAGGCTATGTGGGGATCAATGCTATGCCGTTTACGGGGATTGCCATGCTCGTGAAAGCCGCGGCGGCCGGCGACCGGGGGCTGGCGATTGTGCGGCCCACCAGTGCGGCGGTCGGTAGGCTCTTGGAGTTTCAGGATGAAACCAACACGCTCCAGGGGCAGGCCTTCGACTTCAGTGGCCGCCCGGTGGCTGTGGGCACTCCGGCGACGGTGACGGCCGGTGCTCAAGTGAGCTACGCCAACCCGCGCGATCAGGTGCGCGACATTGCCGGCAACATCACGGCGGCCGTGAAGCCGAGCCCCACGGCACCAGGCACCATTGTGCGGATTACCTTTTCCAAGCCTTACGCCGCTGCTCCGCTCTCTATCGCCATCAACGACCACTCGGCCATTGCCGCGGACTTGTACGTTTCGGCCCGCAGCGGCAGCAGCTTTGTAGTATCGACACGCTCACCCCTACCCGGAGGCTCGATTCTGAACTTTGACTACACCGTAGCAGCTTAATTAATAATAGGAGTATAGATATGGCACGGCTTCCCAAGCCAGGCGGCGATCACGACGTTTGGGCTAAAGTATTAAATGATTTTTTGTTGGTGGCGCACAATCCGGATGGGACGCCGCGGGCGGAGGCGGTGAGCACGTTGGCGGCGGCGACAGTGGGGCTGGGGGATCTGAAAACGATCAACCCCGCCGGGCAAGCTATCGGCAATTTTGTGCTATCGAACGACGGAGTCAATCTGAAGTGGCGGGCCGATACGGTGTTGGATGTGAGCAATTACGGCGCCAAGGGCGACGGCGCCACCGACGACACGGCGGCCATCCAATCGGCCATCGATGCGGCCGTCAACGGCGGCACCATCTTTTTGCCCCGGGGCGTCTATATGGTCACCGGCCTCGTCCTGCGCAATAAAGGCACCAACATCTTGGGCGATGGCCGCTGGGCGACGCGGATTGTGCGCAAGAGCGGCAACGCTCCGCTCATTACCATTAGCGGATCGGGCACCAAAATCGGCCACATCCGCTACGCCTCCATCAACAACATCATGCTTAGCGGCAACTTCATGTCCGGGCCATTGCTGCGGTCGTATTATGCCGACACCTGCTTGTATGGGCAGATAAATTTCATTCATTGCGTGGGAGCGGCTATCGATTTTGTGGAGGTCTGGGATACGCGGTTTATCGAGTGTGCGTGGGAAGATTGTGGCTCGGCTACCGAGGCCTGCACGCTGCTGCGCAATAGCACGGAGCCCGGTACGTTTGGCTTCAGCGACGATAACACCAACCAGATCTACTTCACTTGCTGCCGCTGGGAGGGTTTTCGCAACGGTGCGGTCCGGCTGGACGGAACCTTTGGTGGCTCCACGGAATTGCTCAATGGTATTTTCTTCGTCTCGTGCAAAATGGAAACGCTCGTGGCCGCCGGGCCGTTCATTCAGGCGCTGGAAAATTCCACGGTTATCTTTGTGAACCAATTGTATGTGGCCGTTACCGGCTTTGACGCAGGCTACTCCACGCCCATCGATGTGATACTGGATAACGCTTCGCATATCTTTATGTCGGACGTGTTTGTGCACTGGGGAGATGTACCGGGCATCGCCAGCTCGGTGGCACATATTATCGGCAACGCTCCCCATATGTATCAGGAAATCACGACGTTTTACACCACTGGCGTTCCTTCGCATGCCACCATTTGGGTGGAGCCCGGGGTGGTAGACGTGACGGTCACCACGCTGTGGTCAAATACGGATAGCAGCACCGATGGGCTGGGCAACTTTAGCCAAGTACTCGGCAGCAGCCCGATGACCGGCCTTAACGTTCCACTGCTGTATCCGGGCTCGTTTCGGGTGACGGATCAAACTACGGGCAATACCCTGGTAAAAATCGACGATAACCCCACCCGGCCGGCGCTGCAAGCAGTGAATGCGGTGGATGTGGTGGGCTACTCCGATGCCTTCACGACTGAAAAATGGCGGATTATCGGGGCTACGGGCGCGGCGCGGTTCGCGGGAGGGAAGTTCCAGATTGAGGCCACCAAAGGTTACGTGGGCATTAATGCTACGCCGTTTACGGGGATTGCCATGCTCATCAAGGCGGCGGTCGAGGGCGACCGGGGTCTGGCCATCGTGCGGCCTACGAGCACGGCCACCAACCGGTTGCTGGAGTTTCAGGACGAGGCCTTCGCTATTCAAGGCTTGTCGATTGATTCTAACGGCCGGCCCGTGGTGGTAGGCACGCCCCCGCACGTGACGCCCGGCGCGCAGGTGAGCTACGCTAACCCGGGGGTGCAGGTGCGCGATGTGGCGGGCAATATCGTGGCCGCGGTGCGCCCCTCCCCCACCGCGCCCGGCGCCATTGCCACGGTGACGTTTTCGAGGCCGTACGCCGTGGCACCGCTGACGATTATGCTCACCGACCACTCGGCCGTAGCCGCCAATCTGTACGTGTCGGCGCGCAGCACCGCCGGATTTACGGTGTCCACGCGCAACGCGCTGGCGGGCGGATCGTTGCTCAATTTTGAATATCTCGTGGTTGCCTAACCATATTGAAACCGGTACTTAATTAATAAACAGTTCATTCTTCTTTGGTATTAATGAAGCCAAAAGGAGATTTCATTACTATGGCCAGATTACCGATACCCGGAGGCGATGTTGATGCCTGGGCGGGAGTGTTAAATGAATACTTGCTGGTATCGCACAATCCGGACGGATCGCAGCGCGTAGAAAGTATTCCGGCTCATTCGGTAGAGCTTCATGATCTCGACGTTAAAAATCCGGCAGATCAAATGCTCACAAATCTCGTGCTCACCAACGACAATACGCGACTCGTCTGGCGGAAGGTTGGCGAGGTTTTGCGCGATACGACGAAGGTGCCGCTCGATAGACTGCAGATCAACGTGCTTAGCTTTGGCGCGAAAGGAGATGGTGTCGCTGATGATACCGCTGCGATACAGGCTGCTATTAACTACGCGGCCAATGGCGGTGTGGTGCATATTCCCCGCGGTACCTATCTTGTGCGCGGGCTCAAAGTTAAGAAGAACGGCATCACCATCACCGGCGAAGCGCGCTGGGGTACACGACTCGTGCGGCATAGCGGCGCCGACCCACTGATTGAGTTTAGTGGCACCGCGACGCTTGACGGCCACATTAAGTACGGTTCGCTTCTGAGCATTACCTTGAGCGGCAACTACCAGCCGGGGGTGCTGCTGAGATCGATCTTTGCCGACAACTTCGTGTACCGCGACGTGAGCTTCATTAACTGCGACGGGCTTTCTATGGACTTCGTGGAGGTGTGGGACACGCGATTTTTCAGCAGCAGCTGGGAGGAGTGCGGCTCCCTGAGCGACCCGGCCGTGCTCTTGCGCAACACTATGCCCTCGGGGGTATTTGGCTTTGGGGTTGATAATACGAACCAGATTCATTTTTTGGGCTGCCGCTGGGAAGGCTGGCGAAATGGCGCTCTAAAGCTCGACGGCGGAGCTAATGGGTCGCCCAATCTGTTGAACGGGATATTTTTGGTGTCGTGTAAAATGGAAAGCCGCCATGCTGCGGGGCCGGCTTTCCAGATCATGGAGGGGACCACAATTGTATTTGTGAACCAGCTCTATATCGCCATGATGGCGGTGGATCCGGATCTGGTAAAACCGCTGGACGCGATCGAGGATCACGGCTCGCACGTATTTATGACGGACGTGTATATACAATGGGGTGCCGAGCTGAGCATTGCCCGGTCTTTGGTACATATTTATCGCAGCGGCCCGCATATGTACTACAAGCTTGATACGTTCTTCCCGGCAGAGGACCCAACGGAGGCGGCGGTTATTGCAGAGCCTGAAGCCGAAGATGTAATTGTATCGAGTACGGTGATCAACCGCGGCAAGCCGACGGTTGGTGATGTGTCCTCAGTGACGATCTCAAGTGCGAGCCGAGGGCTGACTTTGCCACTTGATGCATCGGGTGTGTTTAAGATTACTTCTAATGTTATTCACAAGGACCTGCTAAAGCTCGACAATACTGGCACGCGGCCAGCTCTAAATGCGGTAAATGGGCTTGACCTGGCTGGGTTTTCTGACAGCTATGCGGCGGAAAAGTGGCGGATTGTAGGGCCTACGGGAGCAGCGCGATTTGCCGGCGGAAAGTTCCAGATAGAGGGCACAAAGGGCTATGTGGGAATTAACGCGACGCCCTTCACCGGTATAGCCATGCTCGTGCGGGCGGCGGCCGGTGACGACCGTGGTATTGCTGTCGTGAGGCCATCGAGCACTTCCTTTAACCGCCTGCTGGAATTTCAAGATGAGACGTACAACATCCAAGGCCAGGCTTTTGACTCGAACGGCCGGCCGGTGGCGGTAGGGACGCCGCCGCGGGTTTCGCCCGGCAATCAAGCCAACAGCGCCAGTCCCCGCGTACAGGTGCGAGACGTGGCCGGCAACATTACGGCTACCGTCCGACCCGTGCCGACTGCGCCTGGCACAATCGCCACTGTGACGTTTTCGCGGCCGTACGCGGCGGCGCCGTTGGCCATCATTTTGTACGATCACTCGGTAACTTCGGGTGATCTCTACGTATCGGCGCGAAGCGCTAGTGCCTTTACGGTTTCGACGCGATCGGCGCTCCTGCCAGGTTTGGTCCTCAATTTTGACTATACGGTAACGGCTTAATGGGTAGTTAAGACCAACGCGCGATAGTCGTTAGTACAAGAAAGTGGAGGGATTATGGCAAGATTACCCGTTCCGGGAGGTGACGTTGACGCTTGGGCGGCGATATTGAATGATTACTTGCTGATTACCCATGCCGATGATGGTGCGCAAAAAACTGACAGCATCGGCAGCGCAGCGCTGCAAAGTCGGTCGATTGGGATTCGCCATATGCGCACCACCAATCCAACCGGAGCCAACCTGAACAATCTGGTCCTATCCAACAATGGCAACGACCTGGTGTGGAAGTCGGCGGGAGATGTGGCGCTGCCGCCATCGCAGCAGCTGGCGATTAACGTGGCGGATTATGGCGCGGTCGGCGACGGGGTGACCGACGACACCAACGCCATCCAGGCTGCGATAAACGCGGCGGTGGGCGGGGGTCTGGTGGAATTCCCGCGGGGGGTGTTTATGATCCGGGGGCTCAAGATTAGCAATAAAGGCACGGCGCTGTCGGGGGCGGCGCGGTTTGGGACGCGGCTGGTACGCTTGAGCGGCACGGCGCCGCTCATTGATATCAGCGGCACGGCGACCACGATTGGGCATTTGCGATATTGCTCGCTCACCAACTTGATGATCGACGGTGGCGGGTTGCCGGGGCTCTTGGTTCGTTCGTACTACGCTGATAACTTTATTTTCCGTGATCTTAATTTTATTCACTGCCAGGGTACAGCAGTGGACCTGGCGGAGGTCTGGGATACGCGCTTTGAAAGCTGCGCCTGGGAGGATTGTGGCAGCGCAAGCGCACCGGCTACGCTCCTGCGCAATAGTCTACCCGTGGGAAGCTTTGGATATAGCCTTGATAATACGAATCAGATCCACTTTGTAACGTGTCGCTGGGAGGGTTTTCGCAACGGAGCGTTGCGGCTCGATGGTGCGGCCAACGGATCGGCAAGCAAATTGAATGGCATTTTCATGGTGGCGTGCAAAATGGAATCGTCGGTGCTGGCCGGGGCGGCGTTTCAGATAGCGGACGGCTGCACAGTCGTCTATGTGAGTCAACTGTATATGGCGATGATGGCCTTTGATACTGGGTACAGCACGCCCATTAACGCCATTGAGGATTCGGGCACGCAAATCTTTATGACAAACGTGTACGTGCAATGGGGCTTCGCTACGGGGCTGGCGAACAGCCTGACGCATGTTCTGGGCGGCACTCCACACATGTATCACGAGGTCAGTACGTTTTACCCCACCGAAGACCCGGCACAAGCCACATTCTTCATTGAGCCGGCAGCCACCGAGGTGATGGTGGCGTGCATTTGGATCAACCGCGGCGAGGATATCATGGGCGAGGCCACCACGATGCTCGAAGGCGACCCGCATATGGGGCTGGAGCTGCCGATTCATGCACCGGCGTCGTTTCGCGTGACGGATCACGTCACGGGCAAAGACTTAGTGAAGGTGGATGCCAACTCCACGCGGCCGGCGCTGATAGTGCCCAACGGCGTGGATACGGCCGGGTTCTCCGATGCGTATGCGACCGAAAAGTGGCGCGTGGTGGGGGCTAGTGGGGCGGCACGGTTTGCGGCCGGGAAATTTCAGATCGAGGCCACGAAGGGGTATGTGGGGATAAATTCTACTCCGGTCACGAATATATCGATGCTGATCCGCGCGGCGGCCGACGGGGACAAGGGGCTGGCGATTGTGCGGCCCTCGAGCGTAGCAACGAATCGGCTGATGGAGTTTCAGGATGAGACGTACAACATCCAGGGATTGGCGATTGATTCGAACGGCCGGCCGTTGGGGGTGGGGACGCCGGCGCGCGTGACGGCGGGCGCGCAAGTGACGTACGCCAACCCCGGGATACAGGTGCGCGACATCGCCGGCAATATTTCGGCCGCGGTGCGGCCCTCCCCCACCGCGGCGGGGGTGATTTGCACAGTGGCGTTTTCGCGCGCGTTTCTGGCGACGCCGCTGAGCATTATGATTACCGATCACTCGGCGGTGGCGGCGGCGCTGTACGTGTCGGCACGCAGCACTACGGGGTTTACGATCTCTACGCGCGCGGCGCTGCAGGGCGGGTCGATTTTGAATTTTGACTATTCGGTGATCGGCTAAGGGCTGGCGACGACGCTCCACCATGGCAGCTTGCGGATGATGAGATTATCGACCGCCCAGCGCGCGGGTGTTGCCAGCCTCTCTAGCCCATAAAGGGCAAAGAAGACCATCGCGTAGACGATCCCGGCTCCGATGTCGGTCGAGGCGCTCGTGTAGGGGCCGCCAAATCCCTGAGGAATCGCCCAGATAAGCAGGCTCATGGCGGCGGCGCCAAGATAGATGGTTCGCCGGGCAAAGCCAGTAATCAACGCTATTGCTATCGCGCTCTCGAGGACCGCCACCAGGCTGGCAAAAGCCTGGGGCTGGCTGCCTAAAACTTGGCTCCAAAAATGAAACCATGGGCCCAACCAAGCCGGCTGGCCTTGGGCGCCACCGTTAACGGAATCGAGAAAGCTGCTCGCGAACGAAGGCATCCATTTCAGGGCGGCGTTGACGGCCCAAATGGCGCCAAACGCCAGGCGCAGGATGGCAACATGGGTTGCTAGTCGATTTTGGATAGGCTGGGTCATGGTTTATCTCCATTATGCTTATTTTGCGCGATACTGAGCCGCGGCAAAGTAGCTATCTGCGAGCATGTCGACGGTTTTCTCGGCCCGCAAGATATATTGCGGCAGGTATTTGCGCAGATGGGCGCGATAATGGGGCTGTTCTCGCACGAGCCTGTGCAACTGCTCGATAAGCTTGGCCGACGTGACGTCTTCGATCTTTATGACCCAGCGATCGAGTTTGAGGTCGTGCATAATGCCGCTGGTTTTGTGCTCGTACTCGATGGCTAGCACGGGTACGTAGGAGGTAAGCGAGAAGATCACAGAGTGGAAGCGCGTGCCGAGGAGGATATCGAGGTTGTCGTACAGGGCTTTGATGCGGTGGTGATCGGGTGTGCCATCGACGACGGTGGTGGCCGCGGGATGATGCATGAGGTCGCGCACTCGATGGCTGACCACGCGATCGTCGTCGCCTTTGTTGGCCGTGACCTGGGGGATGAATATGACATGCGCGGCCGAGGTTTCGAGGAGGTCGTCTAGGGCGGCCGCGACGGCGGCTTCGTAGGTGCGTTGGGCCTCCCCCTTTAGCCACGACCGTACCGTGACGCCCACCAACAGCCGGTCGGCTGGAATGTGATATTGGTTGCGAATATCTGCTTTGTGCGAGCTTGTGAGCAGAAAGCCGGAGTCGATGGCGCGTTTAACGTTGCGCGTGACGCCTAAATCTTTTAATAGGGCGGCGGAGGTGTCCTCGCGCAGGAGAATGAGCGTCATGCGCCGGAGCACAAAGGCCACCAATCGCTCGTCGAGCCGGCCGTGAAATGGGCCGATGGACTGCGAATACAGCACGGTGGGTTTGCGCAACAGGTAGCCAAACAGCAACGGATGGAGCAGCAGCGGGACATTGAAGCGCATCACGAGCCCCTGGCGGCTGCGGATGTAGCCACCGCCCACCGGCACGATGAGGTCGGCCTGCTCGTAGAGCCGAGCGATGTGGCGCAGATGCGGCGGCAAATAGCCGTGCCAGCCCGTGAGGCGATACCAGGCCGCCCACGCCAAAGTGGCGGCCATCATGGCGAGGGCGTAGGCGAGCTTGAGGAGCGGGTGGCGGTATCGATTGGCCACGTAATACATGAAGCTGGGTTTTTCGGGCACGCCCTCAAACCGCCCGCCCGGCTCGACGGATTCAAGCTTGAGGATGGTAAGAGTGGCGCTCGGGAATTTCCGCTTGAGGTCTTGGATTAAGACGCTGGTGAGCGCGGCGTCGCCCTTGTTGTCGCTGGAGTAGACGTGGGTGATGAGGATGGTTTTGGGCTGGGCGGTCATAGCTGCGCGTGGCGGCGACGGGTGTAGGCAAGGGCGCCGATGCCGGCTCCGGCGGCCAGTGCGCCGGCGAGGCCGCCGTACTCTGGCACGGAGATGACTTTGTGGAGATCGAGATTGATGAAGGTTCCGCCGAATGCCATCGCGTCGGTAGAGCCAAATTCATCGGCGGTTTTGGCCGACACGGTGATGCCCGAGCCATCGGGACACACGTCGGTGGAGTAGTCTATGATGAAGTGACCGAAGACATTGGTGGTGCCAAGGATGGGAGTTATCCCCCCGTGCGTATAGCAGTCTACGGTGACCGGCGCCTGGGGTACGGGTTGGCCGTCGGAGTCGTAAACGTAGCCTTCGAATTGGTACTGGGCCGCGGCATGGGCGGCGTGCGGTGCCAAACTTACGGCGATTACGGCTGCGATGAGGGATATTCCTGCTACTATCTTGTTCATTCTGGGGCCTGCCTTTCGTGGTGATGCTTATTGTTCTCGGTGAGCCACCTGGCGCCGGCGCATCATGGCAATTGCGCCAAAGCCTGCACTGTCGGCGAGCAAGCCGGCCAACCAGCTGTATTCGGGTATTGAGGTACGATGTTCGAGGTAAATATCGAAACGGTTGTTTTCGGCTAGATTGCCCGCGGATAGGCCGACCCATTCGAAGCTCGTGCCGGCGAATACCTGCGCGTAATGGCCGCGCGGGCACTGGGCCTCGGTGATGGTGACACGATAGTGGCCGGTAGCGTCGGTGGGTGCGCTATCGGCCACATGGTGGTGCTCTTCCATCCGGCCGCAGTACACTGAGACCACGACGCCAACTACCGGCTGGCGCTGCTTGATGACCGGGCCAGCGATGGTGCTGGTACCGGCGGCTTGGGTTGGCTGGGCGGCCAAGAGGGCTGCGGCGGAAACAGCGGCCAGAGATACTATTGACAGTGGCTTTTTCATAAGCTGACGTACCGGCGGCGCATTATGGCCATCGCACCAATCCCGGCGCTACCAGCTAGCAACCCGCCCAGCCAACCGTACTCCGGGACAACATTTTTGCGCACCAGACTAATATCTGTCACCGTCACCTTCTGAATCGTGTTGTAGTTGAAGCCGACATACCCGCTCAAGCCGACTGACTCAAACCGTACTTTCAGCTGCGAGCCAAGGGGGCAGAACGCTTCGGTCGCGAAGTGGGAATAGATGCCGCTGCCGTTGGTGACGGCGTGAGCCTGGAACCCCGTGCTCCAGCATTCGATGTCAACTTCGAGCCCGGGCATGGGGTGGCCCTGAATCGTGACGAGCCCGGTAAGCTGAACTGAATCGTTGACGGCGGCGTCGGCCGGCCGCGGCGCGAAGCTGGCTATTGCCACCGCTGCCGCCAAAAGGGTACTGGTTATTATGTTTGATTTTATTATTGTTCGTCGCTTCATTTGGTCCTACCTTTCGTAAAAATAATGATATTCCGAGCAGACGGGGTTAAGGACGCGCGCACTGGCGACGGGCGTAGGCGATGGCGCCAGCGCCGGCACCCCCGGCCATGAGGCCGCCGAGCCAGCCGTACTCGGGGATGGAAGTGTTTGCTCTGACGACAACATCGAGGTGCATGTGCGGGCTCCCGATGCTGGAGGCACTACCAAGGCGGGCGCCGGGGGCGCGGACGTCTACCTGGATGGTCCAGTCAACCTGGCATTGGTCCATATTGGAATGGTACGAACCGTCCACGTCCGATCTGGTGAGTTCTACTTCTACGCCACCGCAAACGATGTAAACGTCCGCGCCCTCAACGGGCTTACCGGTCTCGTCGTGCACGAAGCCCTGCACGTCGTAAACGGGATCAAACGTGGCGTGGGCCGGCTGCGGCGCAAATACGGCTGCGGTTAAGCCGAGGGTTATGAAAACGCCCAATATGCTTTTAGGCATGTGGGGCTGCCTTTCGTGGGCTGTATTGGGCCCGGCGGCGGGTGTAGGCAAGGGCGCCCAATCCAGTCCCACCCACTAGAATGCCGCCCAACCAGCCGTATTCGGGCACGGAGATGACGCTCGTGAGAACCATGTCGATGACGACCTCCGGCTGCGCGGCGGCCTCCCCCTCGGCTCGTTTTTGGTAGTCGGAGGTAAACCCAAAAACTCTGATACGAGTGCCAATGGGGCATTGATCGACGGTGAAGGTAATCTGATAGGCGCCGTCGACACCGGTAAGATGTTGGCCATACTTCGCGAAATGCCCGCAATCTCCGAGGACCTGTACTCCGGCGGCAGGCTGGCCGTGCTCGGTGACGACCCCGGATATTTTCACCTCGGCCGGAGTGGCAGCCCGGGCTGGGCTCGGCGCCAGACCAACTGCCGCCGCGGCAGCCAGCAGACTCAAGCTCGCGATGAATCGTTTCATGATTGACCTCCGAGAGGGGCTGTTTGGGCGGTGCGGCGGCGAGTGTAGGTGGCGTTTGCCAGACAGGGCGTCAAACTGACGGCTAGTAGTCCGGCTGCGAAGAACGTGGTTTTTATTACTTTCGTTATCATCATCCGAGCCTTCCATGCTTAATGGTTCTGCGCCGGTTCGGGACCGGGTATTTGCACGTTCACGGCGGCCGTCTTGAGCTTGGTGGTAATGCCCCGCACGGTACCCGAGGCGCGGCCGGGGCGGCTGCCGTTGGCGGCTACGACCGTAACCGACGATCCGGCTGGGCATTCCGCGGCCGTAAAGGTAACGAGATAGGCCCCCTTGGCGTCGGAATCGTCGAACTTTTGGAGCCCTTTGCACTCGACAAAGGTCGCGTTTCGCTGCCTCGGGACACCAAACTCCGTCACGATGCCGGTGATGTCGGTTTCGCCGGCCGGAGCAGTGGCGGCTCGGGCGGCCGTTACCCCCGTGACGGCCAGGGCTGCGGCGGCTAGGCTGATGATTATGATGGGCTTTTTCATAATGGGTTACCTTTCGCGATTACGTGTTTATGGTCAAGAGGCGCCGATGTCGTAATCAAATATTTGTAGGCTACGGCCCAAAAAACGGCGCTATAGAGCATGAAGAACACCATGCCGGCGTAGGTGTGGAACAGGCTGAAAGCAAGCTCGGGATTGATGTAGTAGCCTGCCAAGATGAGCCCGTAAACGCGCAGGATGTTGAGCCCAAACAGCGCCAGCAGCGCGAACGGAAAGATGGCGAAATAGCGGAAGCGATTGAGGCGGGCCCAATCGAGCAGCCCCACGATGGCGTAGAGGCCCGTAAAGAGTGCAATGGATTCTATACCGGAGCAATATTCGGCGACGGTGATGCCGAATTTGTCGAAGATGAGGCTGTTGGGCGGTACCATGACGGCGTGAAGGCCGCCTAGGGCGAGCAGACCTCGGACACAAAGGAGCACCACGGAGGCCAGCGGACGCCAGAGGGCGTAGACCGCCAGCAAAAATAGGTAAAATAAGGCGCCGAGAGCCAGCGAGGCCACGATCTCGCGCCGGTATATGGACCCTAGCGACCGGAGATTTTTTGCCCCCAGACAGCCAACGGCCAGCAAGGCGATGCCCAAGATGAGGCCGGCGTGGGCGAGCGCAATCGCCTGGACTTGATGTTGGCCAGCCAGCAAGCGGGCAATGTTTGCCCATGCCAAGGCCAATGCCGCCGCTGAGGCCACGATCCAACCAAGATCGGCGGGGCGCCATGGCTGCAACGCAACGAGGAGGCGGCGGCGGCGCACGAGCAACCCGAAGCTGATGAGACTAAAGAGCAGTGTCTTGCCGGCTCCGCCATACACGGCAAAGCCGCCGCTGAAGAGAATCCCGCCGCTAATAATGCGTGGCCCGATGGCTCCCGAGATGGCAACGAATAGCACCGAAAAAACTATCACCCGCTGAAGCAGCGGGTTGATAGTTTTTAGTCGGCGCACTGGCTCTAAAACCCTAGCGATGGCTACGCTTCAAAGTCTTGTTGGCGGCGGCGCATGTAGGCGAGCATGCCGATCCCGGCAGTACCGGCCATGAGCGATCCCAGTAGGCCAAACTCAGGGATTGAGACGTTCACAATAGCGAGATTGAGCTTCGTGGTGATTCCGGTAACCGTGCCGCTCGAGACACCGCTCTTGCCGCCCTTCTTGGCTACAACCTTGACGGTATCACCGAAAGCGCAGTCAGCCACGGGGAAAACTACGAGATACGAGCCATGGGCGTCCGTGGTGGTGTCGACCTGTGCGTTACCGTTACAGGTCACGGTAACTGTCGCACCGGCCACCGCTATGCTATTTTCGGTGATTACTCCGGTGACGTCGGTTTGAGGCGGGGTACCAGCTGCATGGGCGCCGCCCGATGCTGCACCTACCGACACGATTACGGCCGCTAATAATCCAGCCATTATTTTTTTCATTCTACGATCCTTGTTTAAGTTCTAATAGCGGTAGTGTATGGACTAGTGATTAACTCAGTCTGAATTCCTGGACATATCGCCAAAATCACTTTTGGGCCCCGTGGGACCGTTGATTCCGGCCCCACGTTTTTGCGCAAAAGTTCATAGCATCTTAATAAGTTCTCAGTATTTTTCTTTTATAGATAATTAATTATTTTTGATAATGAAAATCCTCTATATTGATGACAATCAGTTGCTTGTTGCCAGCGTAAGAAAGCTTCTTTATGCTCACTACGTAGTTGACTCCGTACACACGGGTCGTGAGGGCGTTGAAAGTGCCTGCGCAGTCCAGTACAGCCTCATTCTTCTCGATGTTGGGTTGCCGGACATGAGCGGGGTGGATGTCTGTCGTGAACTGCGTAGCCTGAAAATTACTGCTCCTATCCTCGTCCTAACGGTCGAGAAGGACCCCCTCACTTCGATCCAACTCCTTAATTGTGGTGCAGACGACTACCTAACAAAGCCATTTAACGGAGGGGTTTTAAAGGCGCACATTGCCGCGTTGTTGCGCCGAGGCACCGAACTACATGAGGAGAAAATTGTCGGCGTGAGTGATCTCACCGTTAATATTACCCGCCGCCATGTATCGCGCTCGGGTGTAACCATTCC
This sequence comes from Candidatus Saccharimonadia bacterium, assembly GCA_035544015.1. Classification (NCBI taxonomy): domain Bacteria; phylum Candidatus Saccharimonadota; class Candidatus Saccharimonadia; species Candidatus Saccharimonadia bacterium. Next base: position 247,591 of record DATKIP010000076.1, on the reverse strand, counting down.
GCTGCGCCGCAAAGAGTTTGATGTGCTCGAGTACTTGGTCGCGAATAAGGGCCGCGCGCTCACCCGGTCGATGATTCTGGAGCATGTGTGGGAAGCCGGCACCGAGGGATGGAACAACACTGTCGATGTTCATATCAAGAACCTTCGCGACAAGGTGGACCGTCCTTTTGGGGGATCGCTCATTAAAACCGCCTACGGTATTGGCTATATGGTTGATGACAAATAGTAAACGGAGCGTTTACGTTGCAATATGGTCATTCATGGCTACTAGGAAAGCATGTACCCACTGAATTACACGCTTCGTAATATCCAAGTGATTTGTAAAACCATGGTGGCTGGTAGCTACTTCGGGATAGGGGTGGTGTGGATTTGGCTGGCTGTGCGGGCGGGGCACGAAGTCTTCACCAGCCCCAAGGTGCTCGTGGGAATGGGTGTTTGTTGTCTGGCACTGCTCTATATTGCCGTGGCCCAGCTGCTGGCACGTCGCAATTATCATTATGCGGCGGCCTGCTTGATCATTTCGTTCTATATCTTGATAGCCACCGGGATCATCTGGACCTGGGGCTTAAATGCCCCGATTGGGGAACTTATTTTTGCGCTCGTTATTGTGCTTGCCGGCGTCTTGCTGACCTCGCGTCATTCGCTGTTTGCGGCGCTTGCAGCCGGTGCGGTCCTCATGGGGGCGCAAGTGGCGATTGTCTTTGGCTGGCACTCGCCCGATATTTCTTGGACGCGGCACCAATCAACTTTTGGCGACGTCCTGACATACTGCGTGGTGTTTGGCATGCTGGCGCTCGTATGTTGGCTCTACAACCGAGACATGGAACGCTCCCTGGACCAGGCGAAGCGGGCGGAGTCGGCTTTGTTGCTTCAAAAGAATACTCTCGAGCGGCAAGTCAAAAAACGCACGTCTCAGTTGCGCCATATGCAAGTAGAAGAAATGCGACATATGTATCGTTTTGCCGAACTGGGCCAGCTAGGAGTTGCCTTGCTGCACGATCTGGCCAACCATTTGACTGCCCTCAATCTTGAGATTGAGGATCTGCAAGACAAAGAGCACATGAGAACACTCGCCCGGGCCAAGGAAATACTGCTTTACCTCGAGGGCATCGTGGATAGCACGCGCGAACGGCTGCAGGGAAAGCCCAAGGAGCAAGCCTTCGACATGGTTCGGAAGATGACCGAAGTCGTGACGTTTTTGCATTACAAAGCCAAGGATGCTGGGGTTGCTATCGACTGGCGGCCTCCGGCTGGTTCGCGGGAGTACTTGGGTGACTCCAGCTGTTTCGGCCAGGTTATCGCAACCCTTGTGAGTAACGCGATTGACGCCTACCCCGATCCCGGTGCAGGGGCGATCTCCTCTCATGATCGGCGCGTCGATATATCGGCTCGGTGGGATGATACGCATATGAGCATTCACATAAGCGATTGGGGACGGGGCATTCCCAAGCTTGAGCGAAAGCAATTGTTCAAACCATTCCATAGCAGCAAGAAAACCGGTCTGGGTCTGGGCTTATTTATTGCAAAGCAGACGGTGGAAACAAGTTTTTCGGGTAGCCTTAGACTCAGTCCGCGCAGCGATCGTACGGAGTTTATCGTGAAGCTCCCGTTCAGGCATAAGCCGGAGCCGTTATAGAAACCGCCTTTGAACGTTGGCCGGTTTGGCCGCTCCCCCGTAGGCACTAGCGCCGTAGCCTCCCGAGATCGGCTTGGCTTTGCCGTCTGCTTCTGCCACGGCCTTTATGATGCCCGCAATGCCCGAGACGGCCACGACCGCTGCTCCGATGTGAGCCAGAAATTCCTTGCGGTCGACATCCTTTTTTAATAATTCGCGAACGGATTGGCTGATGTTCGTCATTGGTCTTTTGTCCTTAAATTTAGCTGATGAGAAGGTGGGGGCGAGGTTGGCCAGCTGGGGGCGCGTAGGTCGAGCAGGTTGGCGGGTGGGCGCGGCCTTGGCGCTGGTACCTGCCGCGTGAGATCCAGTACGCCCACTGCGCGGGAGGCCGCCACTGGCGCGGGCTCAGGCGCGAGCTCGACTGGGCCCTTCCTCGCCCGGTTGCGCAGCCAGATCACGAGAATGGTGCCCTGGTAAAGCAGGATCATCGGCAGCGCCATAATGGCCATATTAACGGCATCCGGCGTGGGCGTGATGATCGCCGCCGCTACAAAACTAGCCACGATGAAGATGCGCTGTTGCTTCATGAGGGTCCTCGGCGGCAAGGGCGTGACGTGATTAATAAACAGGAGTATCAGCGGGAGCTGGAAGATGGCCGCGAAACCAGCCAGGTAAATCATGACAAAGTTGAGATATTGATCGGTCGATACGAGGGCCTGGATTCGACCTCCGCCGAAATTGGACAAAAACTGAACGGCGGCCGGCAGGCAGACAAAATACGCAAACATAATCCCAGCCACTGCCAACGCCACGGAGCAGCCCAAAAGCTTCAGGATGCGGGCATGAAAGCCGTGCTTCATGACCGGCTCGATGAAACGCAGCAGATTATAGGTCACCACTGGAATGGCTACGAGAATGCCAAAAAATAGGCAAATCCGAATCAGAAAATCGAGACCGCCGGTCAACGATGAGTAGTACAACTTTTGGCCATAGGGCCGAAGCAGGATATCCATCAGCTGCTGATGCAACTGGTAGCCCGCGGCCGCGCCAATCGCCACCGTCCCCAGCGACCAGAATAACCGTCGACGGAGCTCATGCAGGTGCTCGATGAAGGGCTGCCGCCCGGATAAACTTGCAGGCATGGTGTCCCTACTTCGCCTTACGCTTGGCTGCCTCATCAGGCTTATCTGATCCTCCCTTGAGACCCAGGCGCAGTTCACGCACCCCCTCGCCCAGACTCCTCGACAGCTCGGGTAGTTTCTTGCCCCCGAACAACAGCAAGATGATCGCCAAAATTACTAATAGTTCTCCGACGCCAAGGTTGGGCATCCGTAACCTCACAAAGTTAATTGGGGTGACTATACCATAAGAAATTTAAAGAAATATGAAGTGGGGACGGAGGGTGCCAGCAATGCTTGCCCCGGGTATCATCATAAATTCATCTCGTTGGCTTATAAGTAGCATGCAAGTAATGTGCAAAGGGTCGTATGGAAAAATTACTAAAAACCAGGGTATGGCAAGCAATCGTAACCGTAATGACAGGAGGCATCCTAGCTGCGATCCCGCTCGCGAGCGCCGGTGCCAGTAGCTTAAGCACCACAACGCTCGCCACCAAGGGGCAAACTGGCGCGGGCGCCAATGAAGACATCCACAAAGCTCGGGCGCGCACCGTAAGTGCCGATGGCCGCGTAACGGTATTCTCGTCACCGTCGAGCAACCTAACGAGTGGCCCCCATAACGCCATGGAACAGGTATACGCTTACGATCGCATCACTCAAAAAACCATCCTCGTTAGTCGTAATGCGGCGGGCGAGCCGGCCTCGGGCGGTAGCTATGTGCCGACGATCTCGGCCGATGGTCGCTTCGTAGCCTATGCCACGACCGCGCGCGATGTGGCGCCTGGCCTGGACAAATTTTGCCTGGGGTCAGCCGACCCCTGCACCAACATAATCGTGCATGACCTGATAACAAAATATACTCAAGCCGTAAACGTTGACTCAGACGGTAAGCGGCGGCTTCCGGCCATCCAGACGGGCGTCGGCGGCCAGGCGCCGGTTATTACCCGCGACGGCAGGTATGTGACATTTCTGACCTACCATCGCACGGTAAACAATACGGATGGCTACCGCCTCGTTATACGAAACCTCGAAGGACGGACGACACGAGTGATTGAGCTCACCAATGCGGATGATCAGATTAGTGAGAGTGGTTTTTGGGACGCGACCATAAACGATACTGGTCGTTTTATTGCGTTTTCAACCGACGAACGGCTCACGCGCTTTGATTATAATGGTCAGCCCGATATTTATTTATACGATCTTTGGGACAACAATCTTATCTTCGTGACTAGTGGCCTATACGGTTTTGGCGCTAGCAATTCTACCCAACCGGTCATAAGCACGGATGGAAACTTCATCGTCTACGAATCGACCGCCCCGAACCTGGTGCCCGGTGACAACAATCACAAAGTGGATGTATTTCTCTATAACCGCGCGAAAGGCACTACTACGCTCGTTAGCAAATCGACCAAGGGGGCGCTCGGTACCGACAACAGCTTTGCCGCCGATATTAGTGGTGATGGCCAATATGTGGTTTACGCGTCCTACGCACCCAACTTGGTTCGGGCCGACACCACCAATATTGATGTCTTTTTGTACTACACCAACTTTGGTGCCACGCGCCTCATTAGCCGGGCATCGCACAATGGGGTACCGAGTGATAATCACAGCCTAGATCCCTCTATTAGCCAGAATGGCAAAGCGATAACGTTCTTGTCGAAAGCTCATAATTTAACGAGCGATACTATAGACCGGAATACCCTGTTTTCTAATCTGTTTATTGGCTTCGATGACGCCCGGCCGATTCCTTATTATGACCAGACGGACTTGCTTGAGTTGCTGTAGCGGCGTGGGCGATCATCTCCTTGAAAAGAATAGTTTTCATTAGATTACCTTGACAGTCATAGTATTATGACTTATATTGTTATTGGGGGGGGAATGGTGCTTTATTTAAGCGGTATTTAATGTAAACGCGGGATTCTATTTTTATAACGATCTAACTAAAAGGAAATATCATGAGCAAACAAACCAATTCACGTCAAACTTCTAGGAGCCGTCCTCAAGCCGTAACTGTCGTGGCGATAGTACAGGCTCTGATTGGGTTAGCTTTCTTGAGCATACCCATCATTGGCCTCATGTACGGCGCTCAAGTCCAGACGGCGGTGGACGCCGAGATGGTGCGACAGGGGCATTCGACTGCTCTTTTGACCCAGAACCATATCAGTTTCACCGAGAACGGCGCTGCCACCATCGTCCCTACCATCGTCGCCCTGATCATGATAACTCTGGCCTGGCTTAACCTCGCTGGAAAGCGAGCTGGCCTGATCCTGTCTTGGGTCCTTCAACCGCTCGTCCTGGCTGGCAACTTCCTGATCATGGCCAGCCAAGCAGCTGTTGTTTCGACGCTGGAGTCTGTATTCAAGAGCACAGGGGATGCGGCTCTGCAGAGCCTAAATGTGCAAAAGCTGGTCGATGCGGCCTTTAACGCCTACCCTAGCTGGGTATCTTCTCTGGTGAATGCGCGCAACGTTGTGGTGATCTTGGGTTCGATACTCATCCTCATTCTTCTCGCGATTCCTTCGACACGGGGCTATTTCCGCAAGGCTACGGCGGCAGCGAACTAGGCTTGGGCTTTAACGACTTGCATCTACCGATGAGGTGGAGCGGAAATAAAAAAGACTGACGTTAGGTCAGTCTTTTTTATGGCTGGGCAAAGAGGCCCCGTGAGTACAGATTTAGGAATGGATGTTAGACCTTATTGATGGCGCAGTGACCGCTTAACATTTTGGAATACTAGTCCATCGGCATCCGTGTACTCGTCGCCATCATTGGCGAAGCCGACCCTTGCGAGTAGTTTGGCGGAAGCGGTATTTTCGACCAAGTGTCTTGAGTGAAGATGTTGGTATTCGCCTTCTTTCTCCAATAGCTCGATAACCGCCTGCAGGGTGGCTTGGGCGAGGCCTTTTCCGCGCACATTTGGATCGCCGATCATAATGTGGATTGATGGAGACTTAAGGTATTTACTCGACTCAAGGTCAATCCAGGTTGCCCCGACTGTTTTGGTCCTGTAGTGCAGGTTCCACGTTCGCTGATTCGTGGATGTGATAAACTCTCGGATACGTTGCTCTTCAGCCTTTAGGGTTGACGGTTTGTTGTTTGTCTCGGTGCTACCCATGAGCCGAAGGGTCTCTTTGCCGGGTTCGCCCGCAAGCCACTCGACGCTGATGGCTGGGTCGCTTTTGATGTTAGGATTTGTGAGACTGAGATCGGGCATCGAGGTTTGGAGGCGTTTGATGCGATAATTTGAGCCGTCGGTATTGCGATCAAGGAAGCCTTGTTCGTAAAGCTCGCGCCTAAGAAGTGGCCAATCATTGAATGTATGCCATTGCTTGAGCAGCTCGTTAACTTCGGATTCAGTGTAGCTGGCCTTGAAGTCGAACTTGGTCGCCAAATAAGCCACCGCCAGTAATTTGTCGGAACGCCTAGACGGCCATTGCCGCAAGCGACCTTTGTCATCCAGAAATCTTTGCTCGGTGTGCATGCGACTATCATAACAAAAGGAAGATTGTGCTGGCTTGGTGGGCAAAATAAAAAGTTCCAGAAGATATTTTCTGGAACTTTTTGCGGCAGAACTCTAGCGGTTTTGTTCGGGTAGCTTTTGGTCCAATGCGGCCTTTTGTAGGATGGCGTAGTTCTTGGCTATGGCTTTGTAGGCTTCGCGTAGCCCCGGGTTATTGTCGGGCACGCGTTTTACGCCGTGCGGGGTCACGACAAAATGGCCACCATCCCCGCTCGCATCACCGATTACAATGATGACCTCTTGTGTGGCATTTACGTTGGACATAGGAACTCCTTTTGTTTTAGTTTTTTAACGGCTATAGCGTAGCACGGCGAGCCAGAGAAAACGTGTGGCATTGTTGCTTAATCCTGGCGACTAGTGCTCGGCAAGTTTGAAGTATTCGGGGTAGACAACCTTGCCCTTGGGTGCTAGTGCGGGGCTGTTGCCCGAAAGCGGTAGGGCCTGGCCCGCTTCCGCCGGCGCCCAGTCGGGTAGTGGGTATTCGATGTCTAGCTGATAGGAAGGCCGGAAACCGAACCGGGTGTAGTACTCGGGGCGGCCTTCGAGGACGATCAAGGATTCACCCCGCTCGTCAGCTCGGCGAATCGCTTCCCGGACCAGTTGTGAGCCAATACCTTGTTTGTGAAACTGGGGGTCGACTGCTAGGGGCGACAACGTCAGAATTTTGTGCCGCCGGCTGCCATCTTCGAGCGTGACATAGCTCTGCATGATATGCCCAATGATTTGGCCGTCGCGTTCGGCCACGAGCGAGAGCCCCGGCACGTAATTGTCCGAGGCCCGGATATGCCTGATTAGCTCGGCCACGCCCGGCCGCTTGAAGGCGCGGGTGACTACGTCGGCTATCCTGTCGAAGTCGGTGGTGGTTTCTGGACGGATGAGGATGTTCATAAGTGTCAGCGCCCTGATTATGACTCAAGCAGCCTCTTGATCGGATCAAAATAATATTCGCGCCAGTCGTCGATGTCTCTTTGCTCATCGTAGATGTGACCCGAATAAGCCAGGTGAACGAGAGTAGTGTTACCCTTCATCTCAAACGAGAATACGGCACGGTATTTTTCTTCTGGATGATCATGGCCGTACCAATCCTGCTCAAGTAGCTTCTCTGAAACGACCTTCGTATTAATACCGTGGATATCTCCGTTCCAGTAGCTGAATTCGCCGTCTTCGGTAGCATCAAATTTTGCGGGGCCAGCCCCCCATTGTTCGGCGCCTTCGGCTGTCGTGAGTGCCTGCCAGACTTTTTCTAAAGGAGCCTTGATGACATAGGTTTGTTCGATTTGCTTCATGCAGACGATTATATCAGAAACAGGTGCATTGGCTGGGGAGGAGAAAGATAGTCCAAACTTTAAAGTTAGCCCTCGACCTCAACCGTAAAACCACCATAAGCCATACGTGTCATATCGGCAGGCATAGGCTCGGCTGGGTGCTCCATTTCGCTCATTTCTGCCATGACTTTAGCGTTAACCTCATCGCGATGTTCTTTGGATTTAAAGACAATGAACGAAAACCAGACATCTTCGCCATCTTTCGCTCCCGCCATTTCGTTAAATGAGCGCGTAGCTTGGTCGCCCATTTTTTGCTGCGCGAGGTCGTTCGCCTTACACTCGTAATACGAAAGTGCGCCGTGCTTCATCCACGAATCACGGCCCATAGTAGCCATTTTTTTGTATTCGTCGGCTTTATCCGCCGGTACCACTAGTACGAAGCCATCTACATATTTGTCCATGCCTTGCCTCCTTATGCATTCGCAACGATACTATTTTAGCATCACGGGCATGGGGTCTGAAGAGCGAGAACTAAATTTTGGTCGTTCTACCTACCCAGCCTAAAACTTTTGCCTTTCGCCCCTTAGCAGTGTTCTCGAAGAGAAGCTAGATTTGATTATACGAGAAAGTATGCTATAATAAGTTTTGCCTCCTCGAGATTGGAGTAGCCATGTAAAGCTCATCCTTTGACCAACTTCCCTCTTTGGACTTAGAGAATGGAGCATAGCGGTGACCAAGACCTAAAGGAGCAAGCATGTTCGGACGGGGCCGACACCCAACACCTCCACCGGTTGATACCCGCTCGCGCGCAGAAATACGGCGGGACGAGGAGTTGGATAGGCAAGAAAGGGACTTCTACATGGGAGGCCCTAAAGCATGGTCTGAAGTCTTCTCCGATGAAGACTTCAACGCTACCGGTGGCAACTTCACGTTCGGGTTTCGCGTAGACCTGGCCAATGGGGTGAGGCGCGCGAAGAAGTACAAGGTCTGGCACGCGATGCACCTGACGCTCATAATACCCGAGTTTTACCCTGCGGCCGCCATAGCAGAGATGTTGAGGCTGGGGCTGGTTACCGGCACGAATATGGGGCTTGCGCTGACGAAACGGGGCAAGATATTTTGCCTCATGCTACACGAAGTAGTCTACCCATTCTATGAGTAGATGAACATGGGATAAGGAAGCCTCTTCCTTATCCACCATACGCCCCCACGAAGTTGGCAGCCGCCCTCCTTGTGGGGGCGATTTGCATTTGTGGAATAACGGAAACGACTGATGCGATCTAAATTGGTCGGCTTCTTATCTGTAAAATTCCTTGGCTGGGGCTAGTTAACGAAGTTAGAACCCTTTTAGCGATGGGTCCTGCCGGTCTTGCGACATAAACGACTGGCTGGAGTGATTGGCTTCCCACTCCTCTATCAACTCTGCTCGGCGTCTTAGCATCCAATCGCCGCCACTGTCATCGTCAACAGATGGCGATACTAGAGCCTCTCGCAATTGATTTCGAACAGCCATGAGCTGATCTGAGCCAGTAAGTCGATTGCCAAGTATATACTCGCGGACAATGCTTTCGTGGACATCGTCTTGACCGCCCCGGTTTGGGCGATCGTTCTCCTGATAATAGAGGTCTTGAGCTAGCATATCTTCCAAGATGAGTTCGGGAGTACGTCGTATGCCCGAATCTGGCACCTGGAGCACCTTTGAATATTCAGCCCACATGGCCCGGAAGCCTGTTTCGGAGTTATTACGGGATTCCTCATCAGTATCGCCGTGTCGGCGCGGTGGCAGTAATTCATCCACCTTATTATCGGCTGCATTCAAGGCGGTGGGCAATATGTCTTGGTGCCCGGCTTGTACATGCTGGTCGGCCAGAAGACTAAATAGTGGCGGTTGAATGGCTGTCTCTTTTTGTGAAAGACGAAAAGTTTGATAGAAGTCCCGCAATAAATCTCCGCTCAATTTACCAATCTCAGCTTGGTGCTCAAGCTCTTGACTCAATTGTGCGCCACTAAAATCGCTTCGATGCTCCGGTGTATTTAACTCTTCATTCATACTTTACAATTTTATACGAGATATATGCGGACAACAAAATAACGGCTCATCGAGCCGTTATTTTAAGCATAAGTGCAATGGCTGGGGATCATGTTGGAGGATCGAACCCCAACTCGTTTAGATGAACTTGTGGGATCTATTGGTCAGATGCGAGCACTGCTCGATGAGGATGATGAAGGAGCTACGACATGAATTCTTCTATAAACTTTGCAAGTCCATCGTGGTCGACAGAATCACAGACAACGTCCGCCTGCGACTTCAGTAATTCGGTCGCGTTTCCCATCGCCACTTTTTTGCCGACCCCACGAAACAGATGGACGTCGTTATTGCCATCGCCTACGCCAATAGTTTGTACCTTGGTGATGTCCAGCATTTTTAGCAGTTCGGCAATTGCATGTTCCTTGGTCGCTTCACGGTGTGTTACATGGATATCAAGGCCTTCGCCTGTCCAGGACAACACGCCAGCGGCAGTAATGTTAGGAACCTCGGCAAGTTCTTTGAGAATTGCTTGGCCGTCAGCTTCCGAGCATTGCATGATGTATATGACATTCACGCTTTCGGTAATGATGCGCCGTGCGGCAGGTGCACCCTGTCCCATCAGCTCATTACGGATGAGGACTTCGTAATGATGGGGCTTACAAATATCCAGAACAGCGGCGACATCTTTGTTATCAAGCGCGGCTTCCCACAAGATTTGACCGGTTTGCGGATTAACAATTTGTGTCCCCGCCGAGATAATGCACGGATCGGTCAAGTTAAGTCTGTCCAAAATGGGTTTTGCATTCGTAATAGGCCTACCAGTGGCCGCACAGAATCTCAGCCTTCCTTTTGCCTTAGCTATAGCCTTAACCAATCGATCCGAAGGAAGGCCGTTTGGAATGTTGGGAATTGCCGTGCCGTCGAGGTCGAAGATGAACGCTTGATATTGCATGAGTAAATTCTAACAGATAGACGATGGGCCAAAGTTCGGTCGTACTATCTCCCTCGCCCGATGACCGAACTAAGTTACAGATACAAAATGACAAATAATAACTGGCTGGGGCGCTAGGATTCGAACCTAGGATCTCTTGAGCCAGAATCAAGCGCCTTACCACTTGGCCACGCCCCATTGGATGAATATTTGGCTGGGATGAACCGTCATATGGTACAAGATTTTGGGGCGAATGACAATGCGCTAGCGGCGGGGGCGGAGTTTTTTGAGCTGAGGGAGGGCGCGGCGGACGATGCCGATACCGTACACCAGAAACACGAGGATGGCGGCGATGATGGCGATGGCGTCCTCGGAGGCGTCGATGTTGTAGTGGTCGGTGAGGCGGACCCACATACCGAATTCATCGAAGGCGAGGGCGAGGCCGGCGCCGTAGAAAAAGGCCTGCACGCGGCGGGCGCGGTCGGTGATGAGGGCGATGAAGCCCATGGTAGCGAGCACGAAGAAGCCGTAAATGAAATGATGGACGTGCGTGCCGTGGACGTGGACGAACAGATACGGGAAGTGCTGCACGGTAAACCGCGCCAGGAAGAAGGTGGGCAGAAAGCCGACCAAGATCCAAAATGGGATTTGTTTGCGGCGGTGCAGGATGAGCTCGCGGAAGGCGTAGCGGAAGGGTTTGAGAAAAGGCCTGAGGAGGAGCATGGGTTAGAGCTGCTTTTGGATTAGATAAATGGTGCCGGAGTAATCGTCGGAGAGGTAGAGGTTGCCCAGCGCGTCGAAGGTGAGGTCGACCGGGCGGGCGGAGACGCTGCGGCCGGCGATGAAGCCGGTGACGATATCGGTGGTGCCGGTGATGGTGTTGCCACGGACGGTGAGGCGCACCACTTTGTAGCCGTCGGGTACGCTGCGGTTCCAGGAGCCGTGGTAGGCCACGAGCAGGTCGCCTTGCTGGTCGGTGGGCCATTGCGGGGAGGCGATGAAGGCGAGGCCGAGCGGCGCATTGTGGGCGGGGACGCCGTAGATGGGCCCAACGGTGGAGGCGCAGGGGTCGGCGAGGTAGGCGGCGTGATCGAAGGCGGTGTCGTGGATTTTGGCGCCGTAACAGATCGGCCAGCCGTAGTTGGAGCCGTCGTGGATGATGTCGATTTCGTCGGGCGGGGTGGTATCGCCGAGGTTGTCGCGGCCCATTTCGGTGGACCAGAGCTCCTTGGTGGCGGGGTTGATGGCCATGAACGGGGCGTTGCGCAGGCCGGAGGCGAACGTGCGCAGATTGTGGCCGTCGGCGTCGGCCGTGAGGATGGTGGCGGAGTGCGGGTCGGATTCGCGGCAGACATTGCAGGTGGAGCCGACCGAGATGTACAGCTGGTCGTCGGCGCCGAAGGTGATGGTGCGTTTGTTGTGGTCGGGGTTGGGGGTGGGGAGTTTGAATAATTCTTGGCCGGTGGTGGCGGCGAGCGTAGTTTCGTCCCAGGCGTAGCGCATCACGCGGCCGGTTTCGGCCACATACAAGTAGCCGCCGCGGAAAGCCAGGCCATGGGGGTTGTCGCCGCCGGTGAGAATGATTTTGGCGGAATCGGCGGCGCCGTCGTGGTTGCTGTCGGGCAGGGCGGTGATGGTGCGCGCCTTGGGATCGGACACGAGCAAGGTGCCGCCGGGCGAAAATTGCAGATCGCGCGCGGTGCCTTGGCGGTCGGCGAACACATGGATGGCATAGCCGGCCGGCACGGTGAGCGGCGCCTTGGGGGCGGGCCCCGCCGACATGGCGTACGGCGGCGTGGCGGCGGGGCTGGGCTGGGCGGCCGTCGCCGTGGGCGTCGGCGCGGGGGCGCGATAGACCCCGCGCCCTGGCGGCCGGATGGCCGCGGCGGCGAAGACGGCGGCGCCGGCCACCGCCACGAGCGCGGCGGCTACCAAGCCGGCCCGGCGCCACGGCACGATCACGGCCTCGAGCTGCGAGCGGTCGACGGCGCCAAAGTGGCGGCTATCGTGCGAGTCGGCGGGGTTGTCGCCGGCCAGCCACACCTGGCGGCCGTCGATGCGTTCGATGCGCTTGAGCAGCGGGTCGCCGCCGGCGCGCGCCACCACGGTTTGGCCGGGGCGGGGCACAAACCAGCGGCAGCCCAACACGACGTCGCCCGGCCGGTGCGTCGGCTGCATGCTGTGACCCGCCACGCGGTAGAGCCCCAGGGGCCAGAGTTTGCGCATGCGCTACTTGGCCGCGGCTTTCGTGGCGTTAAATATTTCGGTAATTTCGGCAATGAGATCGAGTAATTTCTGACCTTCTTCGGGTTCGACGTGGTGCTTGCACTCCCCCGCCTGCTTCGTGGCTCGCCAAAAGAGGTCGTGGAGGTTGGGATGTTTTTCGAGATGCTCAGGCTTGAAATAATCGGTCCAGAGCACCCACAAATGGCGCTTCACTAGTTCGGTACGCTCTTCTTTGATAATAATGGCGCGGGTACGAAAGACTTGGTCGGTGTTGTCGGCATATTTTTGCATAATTTTGTGAACCGACTCGGCCTCTATGCGGGCCTGGGCTGGGTCGTAAACGCCGCACGGCAGGTCGCAGTGCGCATACACAGTGGTGGTGGGCAATACGTCGATAAGTCTCATCATTTTCTCCATATTCTGTCCCTCATTATACGCCGAGAATGAAAGGGTGGCTTGTGTGGAGATGATGCTTACGTTTATAGTAAATCTATGATTCGTGTGATGGATGGAGTGCGGCCGACGCCAATGCGTCCTCGGGCGACTGTTTTGCAACAGCCGATGATGGCACGCCCCCTGACGGCGGCGCCGGAGGCGCGCGGCTACACGGTGGGCATGGACGGCATTCGCCGGCCGGTGCCGCGCACGACGCCGCGCGAAGTGGTGGCGGCGATGCAAGCGCCGGCTGCGACGCTCACTCCGGCCTGGCAGCTGCCGTCGCTGCGACTGCCGCACATTGGTTGGCGGCGGCCGGCCATCGCCTTTGGGCTGGTGGCGACGGCGCTGGTGGTTTCCACGCTCACGGTGAGCCGGCTGTCGACGCCGGCGACTTCGACGGCCCGGGCGGCCGAGAAGCCGGCGCCGAGCCCGGCTGCGACCCCAGCGCCGGCCGTGGCGGCGGCAACTCCGGCGCCGACGCCGCAAAAAGCCGGCTTGCAGCAGATTTTGGATGATTTTTCGGCCGCCAATCCGGGTAAATTTGGGATTGTGGTCAAAGATCTGTCCAGCGGCGCCACCGCCAGCATCAATCCTGATCAGCAAATGGAAAGTGCCAGCCTCTATAAGCTGTTTGTGGCTCAGCGCATCTACCAGCAGATCGACCTCGGTAAGCTCGATTACGGACAAGCGGCCGGCGGCGGCACAGGGCGCAATATCAGCGACTGTTTGCGCGTGATGATTAATGTTTCGGACAACGCCTGCGGGCGTGCTTTGGGCGATATTCTCGGTTGGGGCCAGCAAAACCAGGCGCTGCAGATAGAAGGTTACACGCAAACGAATTTGGCTACCCCGCAAAAAACCTCGGCTCAGGATGTATCAACGTTGTTGACGCGACTCTACAGCGGCACGCTGGTGTCGTCGAATTCGACTAATAACTTCATGGGGCTGCTCAAGGATCAGCGGGTGAACAACCGCCTGCCGCAAGGTTTGCCGGCGGGAACGGTGATCGCCCACAAAACCGGCGATCTGGATGGATTCGTGCATGACGCGGGCGTGGTGTACGGCCCCAAGACTAATTATTTGGTGGTAGTGACCTCGGGTCCGTGGAATACACCGGGTGGCGCACCCGCGCTGTTTGGGGATTTGTCGTCTAAATTGTGGAATTATTTCGAACTTTAGAGGCGTTTCTGGAGCAGCCGATAGGTCTGGAGGGCGCGCTCACGTTCAGTATGGAGCGTGCGGCGGCCATGGGGCGTGAGACGGTATTTTTGTGGGCGAGTATCGGCGGTGGCCGCTACGAGACCAGCTGCGATTAAGCGCGGCATTTCGCGATACACTGATCGGCTGCTTATGAGAATAGCGCCCCGGACATCGGCGATCATTTGTTGTTCAATGGCGTAGACATGCGCCTCGCCGGTGGCGAGAGCTGCGAGGACGCTGAGTGAGAATGGTTTGGGTGGCACGATGGATGGTACTCCGGAATTTTCGTTCTTTCGGGAAGAGTGTACGTGACGGCAACGCATACATCGTGTAGTATACCGCCAAATTGACATATTGTGAGCGTGATTTGTGTCAGTTTGGCGGTAAGTGCTGTGTTGTGTGTGTCGGCGGGGGTGGGGTTCCGGCGCGCGGCGGGGTTATGGTCGCAGATCGGGCCGAAACTGGCGAGTTTTGGCCTCGGCCTGGGTGCGGCGCCAAGCGGCGATTTCGGCGTGGTGGCCGTTTTGGAGCACCTCCGGCACCTCGGCGCCGCGGAATTCGGCCGGGCGGGTGTAGTGGGGGTATTCGAGGAGGGTGGGATCGCTGAATGATTCGTCGTGGGCGGATTGTTCGCCTCCCAGCACCCCGGGAATGAGGCGGATGACGCTGTCGGCGATCACCATGGCGGGGAGTTCGCCGCCAGTTAGCACGTAGTCGCCGATGGAAATTTGATCGTCGACGTAGCTATAAATGCGCTCGTCGAAGCCCTCGTAGTGGCCGGCCAGCAAAATGAGTCCGGGGAGACGGGCCAGTGCGGCGGCGGTGGCTTGGTCGTAGCGGTGGCCGCCAGGCGTGAGCGCAATGACACGAGCACCGGGGCTGGCGGCGCGGGCAGCCTCAATCGCCGCCACTACCGGCTCGACCCGCAGCACCATCCCGTCGCCGCCGCCGTAGGGCGTATCGTCGACGGTGCGGCGCGAACCCAGGCCAAAATCGCGCAGGTCGATCAAATTGATCTGCGCCAGTCCCCTCTCCTGGGCTTTCCACAGCATGCTCATGTCGAACGGACCTTTGAACATGTCCGGGAAGAGCGTGATAATATCGATTTTCATGGGGCGTCGTTTATTTACAGGTCGAGGTCGTCGAGATCAGCAAATTCGCGCTTGGTGCGAGCCAGCATTTCAGCTTCGGCATCCTCAACGGGAGCGGCGGCGGCGGGGACTTCTTCGAGCGGCAACTCATCGGCGGCGGCGGCGTGATGTTCGCTGCCTTCGGGCTCGATGATCTTAAGGTTGACGCGGGCGTCGTTGCGCGAGCCGAGTACCCGCAGCAGCGTGCGGATGCTCTTGGCGGTGGCGCCGGCCTTGCCGATCACCTTGCCCATGTCTTCGGGGTTTACTGATAACTCAAGCAGGACGCCCATGTCATCGACAGAGCGCTTCACCACCACGTCGTCGGGGTGACTCACTAAGGCCCTAACGACGTACTCTACAAATTCCTTATCCATGTCCGGCATACACCACTCCTTACAGAATTATGGATGTTGGAGATATCATATCATTTTTATAGCGATCAGGGACCTACGATCTACGTAGTTTCGGTGCTATCATCCGGGAGCGCGTCGGCTTCGGCCTCAGCGGGCGAAACTTCGGTGGCGGCTTCCTCGGCCGGAGCCTCGACTACCTTGGGAGCTTTGGTTTTGAGTTTCACCCACTTGGGCAGCTCAACTTTTTCGCGCATCAGGAGTTTCACGACGGTATTCGACGGCTGGGCGCCATTGGCCATGTGCTTGACGATTTCGTCGGTTTTGAGCACGATTTCCTTGGTGTGAGGATTGTAGTGACCAAGGATGGCGACAAATTTACCCGTAGCGGTACGAGCCGATTCGGCCGCAACAACGCGGTAGGTCGGGTATTTGTTACGGCCGGTGCGGGCCAAGCGAATAACTAACAAATGAAGTGTTCCTGGATTATTCCTGATATGTGGTTACAACGAAGTTGAGTTTAACGATTTTTGCGGTATAAGTCAACAGATTGGCTAGCGGGCGGCGAGTTGGGTGGCTTGCTCGAGGCGCATGGAGATGAGGCTGGAAATGTGGTGGTCGCCCATGGTGACGCCGAAGAGGACTTTGGCGGCTTTCATGGTTTGGCGGTTGTGGGTGATGACGATGAGCTGCGAGTATTGCTCGAGCTCGGCGAGGATGGTGGCGAGGCGGCCGGAGTTGGCTTCGTCGAGAGCGGCGTCGATTTCGTCGAGCACGACGAAGGGGCTGGGGTTGACGCGCAGGATGGCGGCCACCAGCGCGACGCCGGCCAGCGCGCGTTCGCCACCGGAGAGCGCCGCGATAGTGGCGAGGCGTTTGCCTTTGGGGCTGGCTTTAATGGTGATGCCGTAGCCCGCGTCGTCTGACTGGGTGAGTTCAAGCGAGGCCGAGCCGCCCTCGAACAGGCGGGTGAAATAATGGCTAAATTGCTCGGCCAGAGCGTCGAAATTGTCTTTGAAACGGGATTTAATGAGAGTTTCGAGCTCGGCGACGAGCTTGCGCAGGTCGGCCTCGGCTTGCTCGAGGTCGGCGATTTGGGTGGTGAGGTCGGATTGGCGGGCGGTGACTTCGTGGTACTCGGCGAGATGGTCTTGGTAGACCTGGGTGCGGGCCTCGAGCAGTGTTTCGGCCCGGGCGAGCTGGTCGCTGAGGGTGGCGAAGGAATCGAAGGGCGGCGAGACGGCGGCTGTGGTGGGGGCGGCGGGAACGGCCCAATCGGCGGCGAGCTGGTTGAGCTCGGCGAGACGCGCGGCGGCGGCCTCGCGGTCGTCGCGCAGGCGGGCCTGCTCGGCGGCGAGGGCGGTGAGCTCGGCGCGCGTGCGCTCGAGCCGGCCGAGCTGATCGGCGACGGCCAGAGTAACGGCGGAGCCGGAGCTCAGCCGAGCGAGCTCGGCGCGGCCGGATTCGAGCTGGGCGGTGGCGGCGGCGAGCGCGGTAGTGGCCCGGTGTTCGGCCACTGTGAGCTTGGCGAGCGCGCGGGCGCTGCGTTCGAGTGGGTCGAGCTCCAGCTCGAGTTCCTCGCGCCGGGCGTTGAGGCGTTCGACCTCCGTCTGCTGATGGGCAAGGTCGATCTCGAGTGAACGGCCGGCGATCGAGAGATTGGTTTGGTGCTCAATGGCGGTATCGCGCGCGGTCATGGCGGCTTCGAGCTGTTTTTGGGAGACTTTCAGATCGGCGAGGAGCTCGGCGGCCCCGGTGCGGGTGGCATGGCTGAGCAACCGTCCGGCCTTGTGGATAAGTAAGCGGATTTGCTCGGCGGTGAATTGCGGCGTGCCGAGACCCTGGGCTAAGGTTTTGAGAATTTGCAGTGCGTGTTCGAGGTATTGATCGCGGGCGCCGTCGCCGGTGTCTTCGCGAATGGTGATCAACGCTGCCTGCGCGGCAGTGACGGCGCGGTTGGCGCGAGTGGCGGCCTTGGCGGCACGAGCGGCGGACTCGGCGTTTGAGGCCAGTGCGGTGTGGGTGGCGGCCAGGCGGTTGGTAGCGGCGCGCAGGTCGGCGATGGAGGTCTTGAGCCGCACCGTGAGCTCGGTGGCGGCGCCGGCATCGCGCTCGGCGATGGCCATGGCGGCACCGGCCGTGGTGAGCTCGGTGGCCGCCTCGTCGCGGGCGCGCTCCAGGGCGGCGACTTCGGCCTGGAGCTGCTCGCGGCGGCGGGCGGCGGCGACTTCGGCCTGGCGGCGACGGGCGGCGGCGTGGCTCAACGCGTGGTGCTGGTGGCGCAGGCGGTGAGCGGCGGCGGCCAGGTCGGCGAGACGGCTCGCCGCGGCGGCGTGAGCGGCGGCCCATTGAGCGCGGCCGGCCGCCACCACCGCGGCGCGCAGGTCGGCCACGCGGCCCGCCAGCTGCTCGCGCTCGCTGGCCGCATCCACCGCCGTCTGCAGCGAGCCCAGGCGCGGCGCCAGCTCGGCCGCGATGTCGCGCAGGCGCGTGAGGTTGGCGGCGGTGGCGGTGAGTTTGCGCAGCGCGGCTTCGCGGCCGAGCTCGGGGCCGCGGATGCCGGCGGCCTCATCAAACAGGAGCTTGCGCTCGGCCGGCGAGCTGGTGAGCATGGTATCGATCATGCCTTGGCCGATGACGGCGTAGGTGCCGGCGCCCACCCCGGCCTGGGCCAGCAGCGCCTGGAGGTCGGCCAGCCGCACACTGCGCCCGGCCAAGCGGTAATCGGTTTCGCCGCTGCGGTACATGCGCCGCGAAATTTCGACCTCGGTGAGGTCGAGCGCAAAGGCGCCGTCTTCGTTATCAAACAGCAGCGTAACCTCGGCAAAACTGGCGCGGGCACGGTGGTCATTGCCGGCAAACACCAGTTCGTCGCGCCCCTCGAGCCTTAGCCGATTCTTGCCCTGTTCGCCCAGCGCCCAACGGATAGCGTCGGCCAAGTTGCTCTTGCCAGAGCCATTTGGTCCCACCACGGCCGTGATGCCGGGCTCGAGATCGATCACCGTTTTATTGGCAAACGACTTGAACCCGGTGACCGTTACGCGCCTAAGCAGCATGTAGTTTATCTCGCAACACCATTAGCTTTATTGTAGCAAATAAACGGGCGCCGAAATGACTCGCCGCCGCTCCCACAACACTAGGGGAGCGGCGGCGGTCGCCTGACGGGACCGCGAAGCGAGCATCAGGCGACGGGCGGACGGGTTGTGGAGGGGGCGGGGTCATTCGCGTTAACCATGCCGGTCAGCACGGTGCTGACGGCGGCGATGATGGCGGCGCGGAAGTGTGGCACCAGCGGCAGCAGCGACGGGAAGTTGTGCGGCGCCCCGAAGAGCGTCACCATGTCGCCAGGGCCGCCCGGACCGGGCCAGGGGTAACGGTAGCGGATGGTGGGGTCTAGGCCGGCCCCTAGGTTGAAGGCGGGGATGGGGAGCCGCTGCATCGGGCCCAGGAGCTGGGGCGTATTCCGGATGAGGCGGAGGATGGTGCGAGCCCGCGGGCCGTGCAGCACACTGTCGACGGTGTGCCGCAGCACGTCGCGGCGGTAGGGGCCCAGCAGTTGCGTCCCCAGCGAGACCCAGAAGGCGATCAGCCCTTCGACGGCCAGGTAGGCCAGCTTGGGCATCAGCAGCGGGATGGGCCGGCGGTCGAACACTGCGTTGACCGGTCCGGCCAGGTTGACGACCCCGCCGACGTACTGCGGCCGCTTGAGCGCCACGCCGTAGACCAGGTAGCCGCCAAGCGAGTGGCCAATCCATAGAGCACGCTCGATTCCGCAGGACTCAGCCCAGTCGCCCAGGCAGTCGATGAGCTCGTCGTAGGTGTCGACCCGGCAGGAGCGGGCGTGATTGGGCAGGAACGGGGCCAAGACGGTGAGGTTGAGCTCCTGGCTCAACCACGCCAGCCACCCCAGATCGAGACCCGGTATGCCGCCCAGGCCGTGCAGGTGCACGACCAGCTGGTCGCCGGTGCCGATGCGCAGGTAGCGAACGTACCGGCCTCCCAGCAAGTTTTTCGCCACGCAGGCTTCGATCGGCACGCGGGTGCGCGCTGGAGTGCGATGCTTTGACGGCCGCATGGGCCATCACCCCCAAAACGAAGGAACCGGCACCATGCCGGATTCCGGACGGTGTCCGGTATGGTTATACCGTAAATACTCGAGGAATGCTATCTAGGCTTTGGGCTGGGCGAGCTTGGCGAGTGCGGCGGCGGCGGCTTCTTGCTGGCCGGCCTGCTTGCTCGAACCGGAACCCTGGCCGTAGAGGGTGTCGCCTACATACACACCGATGGTGAAGACTTTGTCGTGATCGGGGCCGGCTTCTTCCATGACACGATAAGCGGGTGTGAGGCCGAAGCGTTCCTGGGCGAGTTCCTGGAATTTGCTCTTGGGGTCCATCCAGGCGCCGGATTCGAGGATATGCTCGAGGCGGGAAATGATATGGTCGGCGATGAAGCGCTTGGCGGTATCGTAGCCTTGGTCCAGGTAGGTGGCGCCGATGATGGCCTCGACGGCGTTGGCCGAAATGAGGGCGTGCGAGCGGGCGTTGCCCTTGGCTTCGCCGCGGCTGAGCTTGAAGTATTCGGCGATCTGGAGCTTTTCGGCCACGGCGGCGAGCGATTCGGTTTTCACGAGTGCGCTGCGCCAGTTGGTGAGATCGCCCTCGGGATTGGGATAATTGCGATACAGGTGGTCGGTGACTACGAGCTCGAGAACGGCGTCGCCGAGAAACTCAATGCGCTCATTGTGCTCGAGGCCGAGCTTGGGGTGCTCGTTGAGATACGAGCGGTGAGTAAACGCGCGCTCGAGCAGAGATACGTCGTTAAATTTGATGCCGATGCGGTCTTGGAATTCGTCGAGTGGGTTCATGATGATGGGATGAGTTTAGGAGTTTTGACAGCCGGAAGGTTGGCAGCGATGCCGAGCTTGGACAGCCCGAGCCGGAAGAGCCGCTCGGTGTCGCGGTATTCGATGAGGCCCAGGGCTTTGTCGGCCGGAAACCATTTGGCGTCGACAATGCCTTCGGAGTCTTCGGCTACTACCGCGTCGGTGTCGCCGAGTGCCTCCATCAGATAGACGTGCGTGGTCATGAAGATCAGCTTGCCCTCTTTACGATAGAAAAAATGGAGCTTATCGAGCTTGTCGCCCAAGCGAAATTCTTGTAGGCCGGTTTCTTCGGCTACTTCGCGCAGGGCGGTTTGTTCGAGACTTTCGCCGGCCTCCACGTGGCCCTTGGGGATGGTCCAGCGGCCCAGCCGGTCCTGGATCATCAGGATGTCGACGTGGCTACCGGCGCGGCGGTACACCACACCGCCGGCGGTGTATTCGCGAACGGCCTTGGTGGCGCGATTAGTTTTCGGCTTTGTCGAGCGGTTTGGCCGCCGGTTCTTCTTCTGGTTCATAGAAATCACTGTTTCGGTAAATGGTTCCCAGCACACCGTTGATGAATTTGCTGGAGTTTTCGCCGCCAAACGTTTTGGCGAGCTCGACGGCTTCGTTGATGGCCACCTTGGGGGGAACATCGCGCTTGATCATGAGTTCGTACACCCCGATGCGCAGGACGATTTTGTCGATTTTGGCGATCTGGTCGACCGGCCATTCGGGCGCGGCCGGGGCGATCATGCCGTCGATTTCGGTCTGATGGCTATGCACACCGTCTACGACATCTTCGACGAAATTGGTGTCGTCGATGCTGGAGCGGAATTCATCGAGGTTGCGCTGCAAAATCGGCGAAAGCTCGAGCGAGGTCTCATCGCCGGCGCGAAAATCATGCTCATAGAGCGTCTGCATCGCAACGATGCGGCCGAGGTGACGGTTGGAGGCCATCGCGGGCGCCCCTAGGCCTTCTTGGGATTCTTGAGTAAGCCGAGCTCGGCAGCCTTTTTGAGGCGGCGAGGAATGAGTGCACCGGCAGCGGTGCGAATAAGCTGGGTGGGGACGAGCGCCAGGTGCGAGCGACGCTGGCCCTGGGCGGTTCTAGTAGTGCGTTTCTTAGGTACGGCCACGCTTGGTTCCTTTCGTGATGCGCGCGCGTTGTGCTACGCGCGTGCTGGTATCTGCTTCTTTAGTATACTGCTCTGCCGCGTCTTGGATACCCGGACAATCGGGCCGACACAGGATCTGCAGGGGAATATCCAGAATGAGCTCCTGACCAATGACGGGCGCGAGATCAATCTCGTCGTCTTCAATGGGCAGCTGATCGTCCATGGGACTCTCTGCGTATTCTTGGGCCAGGTTGACGTGGGTGGGGCGGCTAAAAGTGCTTAAACAACGGTGGCATTCGAGTTCAATCTCGGTCATGACGCGCCCGCGGACGAGCAGGCTTGAATCGAGGCGTGAGATGGTGATCTCCCCCTCGATGTCTCGGGTCAGCGTGAGCCCGTCGATTTCTGGGCGTTCGCCCGAAATCTTGTAGGCCCGGCTGTACCCGACCGATTCAACTAGAATGTCGCGTACGTTGATGTGCATAGCACTCTTGCGCAGGAGTATATCTTATTTTGTGGTTAGGTGCAACCTGTCGGGCCTCCTATTTGCCCCCGAACCACGCGCACAGTGCTGCCCAGATGAGACCGAGCGGAATCCATAGCGCACTCACGATGAGCAGGATGCGGCGATGGCGGGGGCTCGAGCGACGCAGCGAGCGCACAGTATCGAAGGTGATGAGCTTGAGCTCGGGTACGGCAATGTAGACGAGCTGCAGGACCAGCCAATAGATGAGGGCAAAGCCGCCGAGCCCGAGCAGCCAGGCTGCGGGACCGATAGCGCGGGTGGCGAGAAAGCTCAGGGCGAGGCCGGCCAGGGCGGCCGCCCAGCCGAATTCCTCTAGCTGCGACCAAACATAGCTGCGGGCCTGCATGCGGCGCTTGGTGGGCGTAACGCCCTGGCCGGTTTCGGGCGCGGCGGCGGGCTCGGACGCGCGGCGGGTGCTGGTGCGCGCAGTGGCAGCGGTGGCGTCGGCCTGGACGTCGCGATGGCGGTCAAATTCGCGCTTGGCGGCGGCGTCGCTCAGCAGGTGGTAGGCGCGATTGACGCGATCCATGGCCTCGGGACTGCCGCCGGCGTCGGGGTGGGCGGATTTGGCGCGCGTGCGGTAGGCGCGTTTGATTTCATCGGTGGTGGCACCGCGCGACACGCCAAGTACGGCGTAGGGATCGACTTCGGGGTCTACGACGGGGATTGAAGCCACTGGCGCCCGTCTTCCGTTACTTCACGACGAAGTTTACGAGCTTTCGCGGCACTACGATGGTTTTCACGACCTTGCCTTCGCTGAGGAATTTGGCCACTTTGGGGTCGGCCTGGGCGGCGGCGGTGAGCTCATCGTCGGAGGCGGAGGCGGCCAGGGCGAGGTTGGCGCGGACGCGGCCGTTTACCTGTACCACGACGGTGATGATGTCGTCTTTGATGAGCTCGGGGTCGTATTGGGGCCAGCCGGCCACGTGTACACTCCCCTCCCAGCCGAGCTCGCGCCAAAGTTCTTCTGAGAGATGCGGGGTGATGGGAGCGAGGAGCTGAACGAGCGTATTGAGCGATCGCCAGGCCAGGGCGGCCGAGGTGGGTTTAAGTAATTTGGCTTTGGTTTTGGCGTCGCTGAGGAAATTTACGTACTCCATAAGGGCGCTGACGGCGGTATTGAAATGCATCTCGTGCAGGTCATCGTGGATTTTTTTAATGGCTTTGTGCGTGGCGCGGTCGACGGCGGTTTCGAAAGCGTCGCCGGGGCCGGGCTGCATGGGGCGGGTGAATTGGTGAGCGGCCATGAGTTCTTGGGCGAGGTTCCACACTTTGTACACGAAGCGCGACGCGCCATTTAAGCGTTCTTCGCTCCAGGGGGTGGTTTCGTCGTAGGGCGCCATGAAGAGGATGTAGAGCCGCAGGGTGTCGGCGCCGTGGGTGGCGATGATGTCCGTGGGGTTGATGACATTGCCGATGGATTTGCTCATTTTGCGGTTGTCGGCGGCCAGCACGATGCCTTGGCCGCGGCGGGCGGCGTAGGGCTCGGGGGTGGGCACGAGGCCTTGGTCGTAGAGGAATTGGTGGACGAAGCGCGAGTAGAGCAGGTGGAGCGTGGTGTGCTCCATGCCGCCCAGATATAGGTCGACCATGCGCCAATATTCGAGGGCCTCGCGGGAGGCGAAGGCTTGGTCGTTGCGGGCATCCATGTAGCGCAGGTAGTACCAGTTTGACCCGGCCCAATTGGGCATGGTGTCGGTTTCGCGCTTGGCCGGGCCGCCACAAATGGGGCATTTGACGTTGACCCAATCGGTGACGGCGGCCAGCGGCGACTCGCCGGTGTCGGTGGGCTCGTAGTTTTCGACCACCGGCAGCGTGACGGGGAGCTGATCCTCGGGCACGGGCACAACGCCGTCTTTGGGGCAGTGGATGATGGGGATGGGTTCGCCCCAGTAGTGCTGGCGGGAGAAGATCCAATCGCGGAGCTTGTATTTGACGGCGAGTTTGCCGACGCCTTTTTCTTCGAGAGTTTTAACGATGGCCCGCTTGGCTTCGGCGCCTTCGAGGCCGTCGAACTGGCCGGAGTTGATAAGGGGGGCGTAGCCAGTGAAGCCGGATTCACCTGAGACCACTGGCTTGATGGGCAGACTGAACTGGCGCGCGAACTCGTTGTCACGCTCGTCGTGGACGGGGACGGCCATGATGGCGCCGGTGCCGTAGCCGCCGAGCACGTAGTCGGCCACCCAAACGGGCATGAGCTCGCCCGTGATGGGGTGCACAGCTTGGATGCCGGCATCGACGCCGGTTTTAGTTTTGGCCACTTCTTGGCGGGAAAGTTCGGACTCGCGCAGGGATTTTTCAATGTAGACTTTGACCTTATCTGAGGCTTTCCAGCCGATTTTGAGCCAGCTGTCGGCGACTTCCGGAGAAACCACCAGGAACGTGGCGCCGAAGAGTGTGTCGGGCCGGGTGGTGTAGACGGTGACGCTGTGTTTGTCGTCGTCTTGGCCGGCGATGCCGCGGAGCTTGAAGGTGATCTCGGCGCCTTCGGAGCGGCCGATCCAATTGACCTGCTGGTCGGCGATGCGACTTGGGTAATCCACGGTTTTGAGGCCGTCGATGAGGCGGTCGGCGTAGTCGGTGATGCGGAACATCCACTGTTTGAGGAGTTTCTTTTCGACCGGGGTGCCGCAGCGCTCGTGGACACCATTGACGACTTCTTCGTTGGCCAGGCCGGTTTTTTCCTTGGGACACCAATTGATGGCCATTTCGGCCTGGTAGGCGAGGCCGGCTTCGAGGAATTTGAGGAAGAGCCACTGAGTCCATTTGTAAAACTTGGGGTCGGTGGTGTTGACCTCACGGTCCCAATCGAAGCTAAAGCCCATGGCGTCGAATTGCTGGCGGAAGGTGGCAATGTTGTCGGCCGTGGCCTTTTGGGGAGCGATTTTGTGCTTGATGGCGTAATTTTCGGTGGGCAGGCCGAAGGCGTCGTAGCCCATGGGGTAGAGCACGTTGTAGCCCTGCATGCGCTTGTGGCGGGCGATGACGTCGCCGAGGGTGTATTCGCGGGTGTGGCCGGCATGGAGGCCGGCGCCGGAGGGGTACGGGAACTCGGTGAGCATGTAGTATTTGTCGCGGGTGGTATCGCCCGTGACGGCAGCGTAGAGCCTAGTGTCGGCCCAGGTTTTTTGCCATTTGGGCTCTATCTGCTGGGGATCGTACTTTTTCATGGCCTTAAGTATACATGGATTCATGCTGGGGCTAACTATCCTCCCGTGGGCTGGCCGTTTTTATATCATGTATGGTATCCCCCGCATCTCATATATGAGCTAAAAAACGCTA
Organism: Candidatus Saccharimonadia bacterium; assembly: GCA_035544015.1. NCBI lineage: Bacteria > Candidatus Saccharimonadota > Candidatus Saccharimonadia > Candidatus Saccharimonadia bacterium. Next base: position 221,976 of record DATKIP010000076.1, on the reverse strand, counting down.
TGCATGCACGGGATGTGGGGCGCCCCTTAGAGGTAGCTTTTAAAGAACTCGATTGTCGCGGCGTTAATGCGCTCTAGCATGTCGGGGTCGTGCTTGTAGGCGTGGGTGGTAGCGAATTCGAGGTAGCGTTTGGGCTCGGGCGAGGCCGAGATGGGTGGGGATGGGGAGCGGTTTGGTCATGGCTGGGGGCTTTATATTTCGGGGAAAGGTATACTAAACTATACAGTAAGAGGAACCGGCCTGTGTGGCGCTTTTTCGCGGTGGGTTTATTGGTGGTATTGGCGGTGGTGACGGCTCTGACGAATGGCTCGACCTACCATCCACACACGCGCACGTATTATATTGCGGCCGAGGATGGGGAGTGGAATTATGCGCCGGGTGGGCACGATTTGGCCTCACACGGGCCGGTGCCGCAGCCCTATAGCGATCAGCTGGTCTATAGCAAAACCCGCTACATTGAATATACCGATGCTAGCTTCACTGCTAAAAAGCCGCAGGCGGAGTGGCTGGGGATTTTGGGGCCGATTATCCGAGGTGTGCCGGGCGATACCATTAAGGTAGTGTTCAAAAATCGCGCTGCCAAGCCCTATAGTATTCATCCGCACGGGGTGGAGTACACCAAAGAGAATGAGGGCGCCATGATGATGGATGGCGACGATGGCGCGGGAGGGCCGCTGGACGCCGCGACCATGCAGCAGGCGATGAGGGATAGCGCCGGGGCGGCCGGAGGGATGGTGGCGCCCGGAGGGTCGTTCACCTACACCTGGCACGTGCGGCCCGATGCCGGCCCGCAACCCGGCCAGGGCAGCTCGCGGGTGTGGCTGTACCACTCGCATGTGACGCCCGACGATATTTACGACGGCGTGATCGGGCCGATTATCATCACCTCGCCGCAGCATGCCCGGGCTGACGGCTCGCCCGATGATGTGGATCACGAATTTGTGGCGCTGTTTATGATTTTTGATGAATCGAAGCCGGGCATGACCGACGACGAACATGAAGGCGCGCAAAAGCACGCCATGAATGGCCGAATATTTAGCAACCTCACGGGGTTCATCATGAACCAGGGCGACCGAGTGCGGTGGCATTTGCTCGATCTGGGCAACGAGCCCGATGTGCACACGCCGCATTGGCATGGCAACGTGGTAAAAACGGAAACCGGCCTCACGACCGACGTGGTGGAGCTACTGCCAGCAAGTATGCGCTCGGTGGATATGATACCGGATGCGGCGGGATTATGGATGTTCCACTGCCACGTGGCGGATCACATGGAGGCGGGCATGATGACGCAGTATTTGGTGTTGCACGGGCATTGACGACCCGGATACTGTCTGGCTATGGTGATGGCGTCCGAAAATCCGAACGAACGGGGATGTGATCGTGACAAGGCTCAAAGAGCCAACGCAAACGCCGGAGCAGGAGCAAGCCCTACGCGTTCTGGCCTGCGGCGACAACCGGGCCGTCTGGCAGGAGCACCCGGCCTTTCTGGCCTGGCTGCACACGCGCGAAGCGGCGCTCAATGATGGGGTCGGGCTCCCTGAGGCCGAAACGGTGGCCGCGCAGGCTAGCGTGGCGGTGCTGGAGGGGTCAATAGCCAAGCGGCCCTATATCGAGCCGGTTAGGGCACTAGTGGAGACGGGCGTGCAGATGCTGCGCGTAGTGAGCCCTTCCCCGGCGACCCCTCGGCGCTGTGGCCACGATGGCACGGCGAAGTCTTCAGTCGGATCTTCCTGGGAGGGCAAACGGGCGAAACAGTGGTGCTCGTGAACCGGGCGAAGCTCCAGACTCTGGGCATTGAGCTGCGTCCATGCGACGTCGACGTGTGGGGTCAACGAGCCGGGCCGGGCTACGGCGTGAGCCTGGGAGCCATGCGTGTGTGGTATCGAGACGGCCGCGTGATCTACCGGCTCCTGGAGCAGGCGGGCACGGCCGACCTGTCGGCGGAGGTGAGCTATGTGCAGCGCGTGCTGCAGACTCTAGCGGCGCTCGACCTGCTGAGTAGCGGTTGGCCGGAGGCGTAGGGTCCCGCTGAACATCGCCGTTACGGGGCGGCAGCTCTGCGCCACTCACGCTGTGTGGGTGGCGCAGAGCGAGAATGGTTACCCCTGCGCATCCGGAAACTGGGCGCGTTTGGTGCGCAGCCAGGCGGGTGATTGGCGCACGAGATGAGCGGCATCGGCCGGGTCGGCGAGCAGCAGCTTGACGGCCTCTTCGGCGAAAACGCCGTTTTGGGAGCCTTTGGCGAGCACTACGTCGCCGGGCTGAAGCAGGAGCCCGAGGAACGCCCCGGCGACGTACGGCGAATCGGCCGGCTTCCAGCGCGTGGGGTCGAGGCCGGCGTTTACGGCGGCTGGGCCCAGATAGGTATTGGCTAGGGCGCCGATGGTGACGAGCAGGTCTACACCGGCCGCGGCCACCCCCGCCTCTTCGTGGTAGCGAGGCGACGCCGACCCCATCTCATTCATAGAGCCGAGGATGGCGATGCGGCGGCCGCTCGCAGGATACGAGGCCAGCGCGGTCAAGGCCGCTACGATGGCTTCGGGGCTGGAATTATAGGTATCATCGATGATGACGGTGCCATTTATACCCGGTAGCGGGTTCATGCGCCCCGAGACGGGCCGAACGCGCTCAATGCCGGCTTGAATCTGGTGAGGAGTGAGTTTGAGCTGTCGAGCGACCAGAGCGGCGGCGTCCAGCGCCAGGCGCATGTGATCGCCGAGAATCTGAGGGTTTGAGGGATGGTTTCCGCCGATTTTGTGGCCGTATTTGAGCACGCTGGGATGGTCGCCCAGATATTGGTCTTGGTATTTCTGGGGGACCGCGTCGTCGTTGAGCACCAGTATTTTGGATGCTCCGGCGAGGGCCATTTCTTCGGCCGCTACCTCATCCAGGCCGCCGGGGAAGTTTTCCATGTGCTCGGGAGTGAGCGCGGTGAGCACGCCGATATCGGGCGTGAGATAGCGCAGATAGCGGGGGATTTCGCCGGGATGGTCGGTGGCGAGCTCGAGTACGAGGACTTGGTAGGGGTAATTACGCACGCGGCGCCCGGCCTGCACGAGCCGCCAGATCCAGGCGAAGGGGTTGAGCAGCGAGGCCGGTACAGTGAGCTCAAAGACCGATAATGGCAGCCCCAGCTCTGAATTGTAATTGCCGGGATGTACCAAAACTTGATATTTTTCGCTCAGAACGGTGGCTATGGCTTGTTTGGTGGTGGTTTTGCCAACGCTGCCGGCCACCGCCACGACGGTGAGATGATGGCGCGCGATGACGCGGCGGACCTGGCGCTCAAACAGGCTGGCGATAATGCGCCGCAGAAGGGGTTTCATATAGGCATGATAACACCGCCGGCGCGTGCTAGAATTTCCTTATGATTAAAATTCTCACGATACGGGGTGGCCGTGCCCTATCCGGCCGTGTGCGCGTGGCCGGTGCCAAAAACGCAGCTTCGAAAATGATGATCGCCAGTCTTTTGACTGACGAGGAGGTTGAGCTCGAAAATTGTCCCCAGATTGAGGAATTATCGATCACGGCCGAGATTTGCGCGGCGGTGGGAGCCCATGTGCGGCGCGACGGCGGGCACGTGACGCTGCATACCCCGAGCGTGACGAGTACGCGCGTGGCCAAGATGAGCCGCGCCAACCGGATTTCGATTTTGGCCCTGGCGCCGCTACTCCATCGGTCCGGCGAGGCGGAGGTGCCACGTGTGGGCGGGGATGCGATCGGCCCGCGGCCGGTGAATTTCCACCTGCGGGCGCTGGAGCAGATGGGCGCGGTGATCGAGGAGCACGAAGAGTATTACCGCGCGCGGGCACCCAAGGGGGGTCTGCACGGCACCACGGTTACACTCCCCTTCCCGAGCGTAGGCGCCACTGAATCGGTGATGCTGGCCGGGGTGCTGGCGAAGGGCCGTACGCGGATCGAAAACGCGGCGGTGGAGCCGGAAATTACTGAGATTGTGAAATTTTTGCAGCAAATGGGGGCGATTATTGAGCTGGGCGCCAACCGGGTGCTCACGATTGATGGCGTAGAAAAGCTTCACGGAGCCAAATTTCGCGTATTGCCGGATCGCTTGGAGGCAGCGTCGTTTGCGAACCTGGCGCTGGCTACTGATGGGGAGATTATCGTCGAAGATGCGCGGCAGAGTGACATGGTGACGTTCTTGAACACCGTGCGGCGGATTGGCGGCGACTATGAGGTGCTGCCCGAGGGGATTCGCTTTCGGCGGGGGCCGGGAGGGCTCGTGGGAGTCGAGCTCGAGACCGACACCTACCCGGGATTTGCGACGGATTGGCAGCAGCCGACCGTGGTGACGCTCACCCAAGCCAAAGGAATTTCGGTAGTGCACGAGACGGTGTATGAGGACCGCTTTGGTTACACCGAAGATTTGCGGCGCATGGGGGCCGACATCGGGGTGTTCGCGAAGTGCCTGGGCGAGCTGCCGTGCCGGTTTCAACACCATTCGGAACGACATTCGGCGGTCATCAAAGGCCCCACGCCCTTACACGCTACGACGATTGATATTCCTGACATTCGCGCGGGGATGGCGCAGGTGATCGCAGCGCTGGTGGCGACCGGCGAGAGCACGCTCACGGGGGTGCATCACTTGGATCGCGGTTATGAGAAATTGTGGGACAAATTAGCGGCGCTCGGCGCTGATTTCGAGGTCAAGTAGCAGGCGCTGGATGTCCGGGGAGAGCTTGGGGGGCTCGAGGAGATGGGCGTTTTGGGCGATTTCGACGGCGTGATGCAGACGGGTTAATTCTTCGCGGAGGCGAAGGGCGCCGTGCGGCGAGAGGCCGTAAACGTGACGCTCTTTGGCCTGTGTGCCGACTGGGCGCTTGCCAATGAGATCGACAAATCCCTCATCTTGGAGTCTGGTGAGTAGCGGGTATTGCTTGTTGGGCGGGAGTATGACGCCGCCCAGCGAGTCTTTGATGATCTGGCTCCGCAGGGCATAGCCGTGGAGCTCTCGACGCGCAAGGGCCAGGAGGGCGTAGAATTCTGCCGGGCGCAGCGGCTTGGGAGCTTGTGAGTAGGGGTCCATGGGTCGGCATTTTACTACCTTCTGGGTACATACTCCAGATGGTAGTAATTCCGTGGTGAGTGTGATCCGAGCTCGCGATACGTAGGCGTGGCTAGGGAGCGGGTGTCACGCCGAGGGCGGCCCGGAGTTTGGCGAGAGCGGCTTTGATGGCGGCCCTGAAGGTGGTGTTGGCCTGATCGACCGCGGCTTTGCGGGCGGTCTTGGCGGCGTCGAGGTTGGGTCCGACTTTGTCGGCGGCCTGGCGGGCGGTTTCGAGGTTGGCGCGAGCGGTGTCCAGGGCGGTTTTGAGGCTGGCGCGCACGGTGGCGGCACTGGCACCGGCCGCGCAGCTGGCTTTGGCGTCGGCTAGGGCCTTGGCGACGGCGGTTTTGTAGGCGGTCGCGGCGGCCCGCAGCTGATTTTGCCGAGCGGTGACGGAGCCGGCCACCGCGGCCTTGAAGGCGGCATCGGCAGCGTCTACGGTGGCGCGGCGGGCGGCGCGGGCGGTGAGCACGCTGGCTTTGTATTCGGCCACGGCGGCTTTTTGGGCCTCGGTAGTGGCCTTGGTGTCGAGTTCGGCCAGTTTGGCAGTGAGTTTGGCGTCGACGTCGGCCCGGTTGGCGGCTATTTTGGCTGCCACATCGGCAAATTGGTCGTTTACCTTTTGGCTGCGGGCGGCAAAATTATCGCTGAGTTTGCCGAAGCGGTCGGCGGTTTCGGTAGTAACGGTGGTGGTGGCGTCGGCATAGCGCGAGCAAAACTGGCTGCCGTCGATTTTGACTTTAGCCTGGGCGTCCCCCTGGCGGGTGGGGCTAGCGCTGTCTTTGGCGGCGGCGATGCCGGGCAGGAGCACGCTGGTCAAGGTGGCTGCTAGCAATAATCTAGTAAGCGTTTTCACTGGCGCTGCCTCCTAGATTAGTGATGTCTACATCGGGCTCGGCGGCGATGCCGGCTGAATCTTCGGCGGTGGCACTGAGGTTGGCATCGGAGGCCGATTCGGTCTCGCTAATGGCGGCTGCGGCATTGGCCACGCTCACGGCGGCCTTAGCGGCCGGCGTGGGGGTGCTCGTGACCGAGGCGGCGGGGCCGCCGCGGTGCGACGACTGGTAGAGCGCCACGCCCACGAGCCCGAGCACAGCCGCCACCAGCACCAACTCGAGAACCATGGCCACGCCACGCTGATCGTGCAGATGATTATTCATGATGTTGTTTTGTTTTTACCCTTTATGTGGGTTTATTATCGCACTTATGCTTGAGGTGTCAAACTGGGGTCGGGGTTCAAATAAATAATTCCTGGTGGAGCTACAGGGACTCGAACCCTGGACCTTCTGCATGCCATGCAGACGCTCTAGCCAACTGAGCTATAGCCCCATATGTTTGACCACCCGTAGGGTCAACAAGAGCAAAGATTACTATATATGAAGCTTAAAGGCAACCATCAGCGCCCACGTGAGGCCGCCAACGAGGAGGCCGATGAGGAGTTGGGCGGTGATGATGCCAATACCAAGGCGGAACCCGTCGCCGTAGGTGAGGCGCGGGCCTCGGGGCCGGACGGCTTCGGCTAGGAAATTGTCGCGGGTGCGTGTAGTGCGGGCAGGGGTTTTGGGGAGGTCTTGCATGGGTTTACTGTACGTCGATTTGGGCGTAGCCACAAGCGTTATGTGAATACGGGCGATTTTAAGTTTATTGCTTTGACAATAGTATTAATTATCAATATGGTAAGACTAATTACGGAGATATGAAGATGTTTCTCGACCTGCCATACGACGAACTTGAGCAAATGAACCTAGCGGCGCGGCGCCTCACCGACCCAGAGGCAGCGAAGGCTGAGCATGTGGGCTACCTGGAAAAGGAAGCGCGGATTAAGGCGGTCACCGTGTGTTTTTCGGACATTGAGGGCCGGCTGCATATGTTGGATTACGACAAAAAGTTTTTGCTGGCGTCGCTGGAGAACCTGACGTTTGATGGGTCGTCGATCCGGGGGTTTAGCCAGCTGCACGAGAGCGATCTGCGGCTGCTCGTGGATTGGACGAGCCTCACGCACCTGCCGGCTGATGTGTTTGGTCCGGGCAAGGTGATCGTGTGGGCCAATGTGGCAGACCGGGAGCTTAAGCCTTATGAGGCGGATTTTCGCGGGCGGTTGCAAGCCTATACCCGTGAGATGAAGGCCGGGGATGGGTTGGAAGCGTTTATGGCGCCGGAGCTGGAGGGCTTTTTGCTCGACGGCATTGATGCGGAGCAGCACTACGCCGGCACTGAGGGGTTTGAGCTGATCTCGACCGGCGGCTACTTCCACTCGCTGCCGCTCGACCGGCTGCGGCAATTCATTGATGCGGCGGCCGAAGCGCAGCGGGCGCTGGGATTTCGCAATGAGAAGGATCACCCGGAGGTGGCGCCCAGCCAGTTTGAGATTAACTTTTCGTACACGGATGTGGTGCGGGCCTGCGACCAGGTGCAGCTGTACAAGCTGGTGTGCCGGCAGATTGCGCGGCGGATGGACATGACGGCGACATTTTTGCCCAAACCGATCCAGGGGATTAATGGCTCGGGCATGCACACGAATTTTTCGCTGGCCAAGGACGGCCGAAATGTCTTCCACGATCCGAAGGGTCCAGATGGCTTGTCGCCGCTGGCGTGGGGGTTTATTGAAAAATTGCTGGCGCGGGCGCCGGAAATTTGCCTGGTGCTCAACTCGAGCGTGAATGCCTACCGGCGGCTCGACCCGAACTTTGAGGCGCCGAATCAGATCAAGGTGAGCGCCAATGATCGCGGGTCGATGATTCGGATTCCGTTTGGCAACGAGAAAACGGCCCGCATCGAGGTGCGGTCGGTGGCGCCGGACACGAATCCGTACCTGCTGCTGTTTACGCTCCTGAAGGTGGGCATGGAAGACAAGAAACCGGAGGCGGAATCGGCCGAAAAGCGCTCACGGCTGCGGTTTTTGCCGGGTACCGTTAAGGATGCGATGCGGCTGTTTAAGGCCAGCGACCTCACGGGCGTGATTATGGGCGAGGACTCGAAGGAGAAATACTTGGACTACAAACGGCAATCGGCCGACCGCAATCCGCGCGAGCTGGGGACAGCCATTAAGGATTCGGAGATTTTGTATCACCACGAGGTGACGAATCAGTGGCTTTGGAACCGGTTTTAGAGCCCCTGGCGAGAAGGCGGCGCTCCCCCGCCAGGGGCTATGAGGAGGGGATCGATTTAGGCGCTATTGCGCCTTCCAGCTGTGGCCAAGCTGCCCCAGGTTGAGCCAGACGCGGACCTCCCCGAGGCCTGGCGAAGCTTGTTCGAGGTACGCTTTCACGCGCTGACAGATTCCGTCTTGGTCTTCCACCCTTTCTTGAAACTCATGCGCGACCATGTCGATCTCGACATCGCCGATCATGCCGCTACCTTCTACTTGCATTAGGCGGACCGTGACCTCGCCAGGACTGAGGCTCAGCTCGCCACACGTCAGCTGAGCGGCTACGAACTGCTTTATGGCGGGCGTCATTTCCTCCATGATGCGAAGCTGCTCGGGGCTCGTGTAATAGGCGTTTAGTATTGGCATTGTTTTACTCTACCATTCGCCGGAGCTGGGCACGGAACCGGTTTGGGTTGTTGCATCGGAATTACCTCCCAAATGGGTAGTACCCAAAAGGGAGGTAATTTACCGATGAGTGGTCCGCCTCAATTAGGAGTGGCGCTTAAATCTTTCGAATATTGCAAAAATAAAGGTGATGATCGCGAGTAGGATTGAGCTGATGCCGAGCCATGCCTGGAGTAATTCGGTGGCGGGCTCAAAGCCGCGGCCGAAGACGGTCATGGAGACGGAATTGAGGCTCTCGCTGGTGTCGCCGCCGTCGACCACGAAGAAGCCGAATAGGAGCAGCGATAGGTAGAGCGCGCCGAGCAGCCACACGTCGGGGCGGCTGACGAGTCCGGATTTTTTGACGTCGGGGCGGCCGCTGATGATGAAGCCGATGACCAAGAGGGCGACGAACACCGCGGGACCGAAGGTGAATATATAAATAATCGACAGCCACCCGCTGTGTGATAGCGTTACCCAGGCGGGCAGTACTACAGCCATGGGGATGAGGAGGATGCGGAAGAGACGTTGAAGTTTTAGCATAAGCGGATTATACCACTGGCAGATGACGCTGCGGAGGCGTAGACTAAGTGCCATTATGAAGACTACTGACGAATTCTACCAAAAACTATCTGAGGCCGAAAAAGGCTATAAGCCGCCGCGCGTGATTACGAGCGGGCAGGGAGCGTACCTCACGATTGACGGGCAGCCGCGGCTCAACTTTTGCTCGAGCCATTATCTGGGCTTCGCGGTGGACGCGCGCTTGAGGCAGGCGGCGACTGAAGCAATGGCGAAATACGGCATCGGCACGGGGTACCGCACGCTAGCGGGGACGCATGAGCTGCATCTGGAGCTGGAGCGGAGCATTGCGAAGTTTAAGGGCACGCAAGGCGCCATGGTGCTTTCGAGTGCCTACGCGGCCAATGCGGCGGCGATTCAGACGATTTTGGGCAAGGAAGATATCGTGATTTCGGATGCGCTCAACCATGCGTCGATTATCGATGCGGTGCGACTGAGCGGGGTGAAGCAGAAATTGGTGTATGCGCATGCCGATATGGCCGACCTGGAGGCTAAGCTACAGGAGGCGGCGGAGTTGCGGGCCACGCCCAAAGCCGATGGCAGCGCGCTGCTCGTGCTGATCGTGACCGACGGGGTGTTTTCGATGGATGGCGACCTGGCGCCGTTGCCGCGGATTGTGGAGCTGGCGAAGCAGTACGACGCCATAACGATGGTGGACGATGCCCACGGCGAGGGCGTGATGGGCAAAGGCGGACGCGGCGTGGTGGACCATTTTGGGCTCGTGGGCCAGGTGGACATCGAGGTGGGCAGCTTGTCCAAGGCGTTTTCGGTGATGGGCGGGTTCATTGCGGGCCGTCATGAACTGATTAATTTTTACAACGCAAAGGCGCGACAGCGGCTGTTTTCGATTGCGCTGACGATCCCGGATACGGCGGCAGCGCTGGAGGCGGTGCGGATTTTGGACGAGTCGCAGGACCTGGTACAGAAGCTGTGGGACAACGTAGACTACCTGCGCAAAGGCTTTACGGAGCTTGGGTTTGATATTGGACACTCGGAAACGCCGATTATTCCGGTGATGCTCGGCGACGAAGACACGGCGCGCGAGGTGAGCGCAAAGTTGTTTGACGACGGCGTGTTCGCGACCCCCATTGTGTTTCCGATGGTGCCCAAGGGTACGGCGCGGATACGAGTGATTGTATCGGCGAGCTTTAGCCGCGAAGATTGCGACAAGGGGCTGGCGGCGTTTAAGCGCGCCACGGGGCGCTAAATAATCATGGCGCAGAACTTCGGGAAGTCGTTTGTCGGGCGCGTCGACGACCATATTCAAGGCAAGGGGTGGTTCTTTGGGGCTTTTATGCCCGAGCCTCTGCTGCGTTCGGATGATGTAGAAGTGGCCTGGAACAAACTTCCGAGCCAGTCGCCTTCGCCCGAGCAGGCGCATATGCATAAGGTCGCGATAGAAATCAACATCGTTATCCAGGGCTGGATCAAGCTGACTATCGACGGCCAGGGGCACGAACTGCACAGGGGGGACTTCTATATCATTTGGCCAGGGTCTGTGGTTGCCGACATCTCGACTAGTGAAGATGCGGAATTAATCTGCATAAAGGCCCCTAGTTTACCCGGCGACAAGTTTCCGGTTGGTTAGCCGCCGATTTTGATGACAATTTTGGGGTGGGCATTGAGCGATTGTTCGAAGTCTTTGGGGTTGTATTGGGCGAGTGGGACGATGGTCCCCTGCCCGCCTTTGAGGATGACATCCCACATTTTGTCTTGGATGCCGTTTGACCGGTCCGAGAGGATGCGCTGCGAGATTTGCCAGGTTTCGAAGATGCGGCGGCCGATGATGCCGTGCACGGTGAGGCCTTTCACGATGAAGCGCGAGAATTTGGGGATAGTGAAATCACCGTCCTTAAGGCCAAAAAGCACTACCTGGCCGCCGCGGCGGGTGGCTTCGAGCGCATTGTTGAGGCTCGACGGCGGGCCGGCCATTTCCATGGCGACGTCGACGCCTTTGCCGTAGGTGAGCTCATGGATGCGGTCGATGACTTCGGGATCGTGGTCGTAATCGTGTTCTTTGGACTTCTTCTCGATTTGGATGGTCTCGTGTGCGCCGAGCTCTTTGGCCATAGCGAGGTTGTCGGGATTGATGTCGACCGCGATGATTTTGGCCGCGCCGAAGTTTTTGAGCAGCAAGATGGCGAACAGGCCGATGGGGCCGCAGCCCATCACGGCCACGCGCTGGCCGCGCACGTCGACCTTGGTGACGGCGTGCACTGCGTTGCCAAAAGGGTCCATGACGGCGGCGATTTCGGGCCGGATACGCGACTCGTCGATGGCCCAGAGGTTTTTGGCCGGTACTTTCACGTATTCGGCGAAAATGCCGTTGATGGAGATGCCGAGAATTGATTCGTTCATGCAGACGTTGGCCTCGCCGATGCGGCACTGGTAGCACTTGCCGCAGGTGACATGCGAGTCGCCGGAGACGAGGCTGCCGACCTCAATTTTGACCGGGTTGGCGGGGTCGGGGTCGTAGTAGAGCGTGTGCACCATGGAGCCGGCCTCGATGATCTCGCCGACGAATTCGTGACCGAGCACGCGCTGGGTCTGGCCCTGGGCTTTGAGGCTATCATGGATGAGGTCGTGAAAGACGTTGCGGTACCAGATGCCGCGGTCGGTGCCGCAGAAGCCGGCGTAGCGGATTTTGAGGATCACCGAGGTGGCGTCGGCGGGATCGGCGGCTTCATCCAGGGTGGGCATGGGGATGTCGCGCAGCACGAAGCCCGTGGAGCCTTCCCAGGAGTCTTGGGCGGTGTCGAAGGTGAGAGCTTTTACGGTTTTCATACCTGCTGGTTATACCTCTTTTGGGGTGAGGTTGGCAATGTCGGCACGGCCCTAATTTCGTCGATCATAAAATTAATGAACGCAACGGTGCCGGGGTAGGTGGATTCGGGATCAACGCCCTCGGTGTGGCCCTGCCGCCACTCGAGCGCCGCGTGGATGATCGGTGCCTTACGGGGATACAAGTCGGCGGCCCAGACGGCGGCCTGGGGCTTGCTCGTGAGCCGGCCATGGTGGGCGGTATAGAGCTTATGACAGATTGTGAGAATGAGGAAGGTCTGAAACGCGAGATCGTGGGTGGTCTGCATGTATTCCGGCCAGGTGACAAGCTCGGCCCCGCTGTGAAATTGCACCTGCGCGGGCGTGATGGGCGCGACAATGGTGGTCGGGGCGGGGCCGGTGACGGCGCGGCCGGCGTCGCGCACATGGTACGCCACGAGCAGCCGGTCGACCCGGGTGGCGGAGTGGAAATTGGTGCCGGGACGCTGCATGGCTATGAGGCCGGTGGGTCGGGTGGGCTGCTGCAAGGCCTCGAGCGGTAGGTACTGGATGTCGATGAGCTCCGGCCACTCCGGGTGGACGGCGTCGAGAGCCGCATGCATCGTTTGGAGCCGGCGCAGGTACAGCCACGAGAGCGGCGTGGTAGTGACGGCCACCAGATCGATGTCGCTGGCTTGGGGGTCGAAGTCGCCCTGGGCGAGCGAGCCGTAGATGTACAGGCCGACCAGCCGGTCGCCCAGCACGTTGGTGATTTCGGCCAGCAGGGTTTGGACGATGGCTTCGGCGGGGGTCATGAGATCATGGCTTTACGCAATCTGCTCGATGGCCCCGACTATTTCATCGAAATGAGCGATGCCGGCGGAGGCGTCATCGTGCTTTTCGATTGCGAGATGAATGCTTTTCATACCGGCGGCCGTAGCGGCATCAATATCTGAATGGCTGTCGCCCACATATATGGCTTCTTCCGTCTGGATATTTAATCGCTTTAGTGCGACCAAAAGCGGCTCTGGATGAGGCTTGGGGTTCTCATAATCTTCGAATGTTACGACTACGTCAAAGAGATGTTTGATTTGGCGCGCGTTGAAAATTTCGTCGACTCCGGCTTGGATGCGGCTGGTGACGATTGCCAGCTTATAGCGTTTATGAATCTGTTCGAGTGTGTCTTCGAGTCTATCGGGAAACTCAAACAGGTCCGGATTTCGCATGGCGGGGTCCTTGGCTAGCTCCCAGATACGCCGTATTTCGTCTTGATCGGTGGAACCCGTGAGTTTTTCGAGCGCCTGCCACAGGGGCTGATGAAAATGCCTGAGTACCGCGGAACGGCTGGGCGTGGGATAGCCGGCCTTGCTCAAGATGGTCTGAAACAAGGCCACATTGGCGTTTTTAGAGTCTACCAATACGCCGTCGATGTCGAAGATGATGGCTTTGATCATAGCAGCTACCGGCGCGCCTCAATCTCAAGTTTTTCCACCGCCTCGATCCCCTTTTCTTTCAGGTGCCGTAATTTTTCGGCCTGCTTTTCGGGCGTGCTGTTGGGGTGGTTGTCGAGCCTGGGTATGGGGATTAATACTTCATGGATGGGTGGTAGATCGCGCCTGGATGTTTCGGCAAACTGCTTCAGGACGTAGGCGTTGGTTTCGTACCGAGCTTGATCGCAAAACAGGAGCGGGATGCAGCCGGCGTATTTGGCTTGCCAGAGTTCCAAAAATTTCCTGGCTATCGTAATGCTCGTGAGGCTCTGCTCGTCGGCATTCATGCTCAAGCCGGAAACGCCCCGGCGCTGAAGCCGGCGGGAAATCTCGGGGATTGTGGTCTCACACTCGGTGCGGCCGGCCGGGTCGCGCATGCCGCCCGAAACATACACGGCCTCGATTCGGCCTTCGAGGGCGGCGAGGGCATTGGCTATGCTTTCGAGATATTGATCGTAGCCGATAGTTTCAACCGGGTGGCGCAGCTCGGGCGTCCAGCCCCCGTAGCAATTGATCCAGGCGAGAATTTTGGGAGCGGTTTTCGACATGGTTTTACTATACCAAACAGAGCCGCGAGGCTCTGGAGAATGTCGTGCTTTATTAGCTCGTATGCACGGTCTCGCCATCAAAATAGCCTTCGACTGTTTTGATTTCGATCGGGGGCTCAACGGGCATGATGGTTCCCGTCTCGCTGGCTCGAGCAATGACGTCGTTACTCCTAACGGGTGGGATACCTTGAATTGTAGCGATGGTGATATGCGGGTGCTTTTTCGTCGATATTGCGTCTCCATCCGGTGACTCAACTATCGCGGCGTGCACTCCATCGGCTACAACGTGGCCGGTAACGTGAAGTGTGCGTTCACGACCGGGGGTTACGCCTTCTTTCCCGTCTGCTGGTTCAAATTCTTTTGTCACATGATGGGCATAGGTTGTCGTCCCCTCCCCGCTGATCTGAGGGGGCAGCTGCGACAGCAACTCCTGAGGATCGAGAAGAAAATGCCCTGTATATACTACTTTTTCCGATTCCGACATATGTTCCCCCATAGATGTTCTTAAACGGCTATACGGCGCTAGCTAGTATACTTATTTTTATGCCACAAAACATGGGTGTCTTCGGCTTTAACCCAGGGGAACCGGTGGCGGTCATTGAGGGCCGCGCTCCTTTACACAACCAACGTTTTCCCCGCCAGGAATACCTATCGAATGCTCTCGGACGTAAATATGGCGTACAGGTGCTCCTCATCCAAGCACAAGACCCCACAACCTACGACGAGGACGGGCTTATTCGTACGTTTACGGTGTATGGGGGAGGGCCGTGGACACTAGAAGAGGGTATTTACGCGCCGGCGTGGCGCCTGCGTGATGTTATCTGGCGGGAGGGAGGAAACAAGCTGGCGTTCCTGCCTGGGCGGGGTTACAACTTTGCCCGTCTGCGGCAAGACCTAAAGACGCGGCTCGGCCTCGGGCGAGTGCTGGACGAGCTGGGGTTTAGCGGCCAGAGCGTTGAAAGCGTAGCTTTTGACGGCCGGAAGCCGGGCCGGTGGCCGGAAGAAACACATTTCTTCCTCAAGCCAAACGTCGTGATGGATGTGGGTGCCGACCCATCAAGCCGCGCTCAGCTGGTGCGGCGAGACGAGCTCACGCCGGCCTTCGTGGCTCGGTTTGGCGATGCTCCGGTCCTGCAGGCGGTGGAGCCAGGAATGGGCGACCAGGACTTGCTGGGTGCTCTCGGTCTGGCGCCGAGCGACCGGCTCGGAGCCGGTTGCCTGCATGCGCTGCGGATCTATCAGCCGCTGTGGCTGCCGTCCGATCAAGCACCGGCGGCCGAACTACGGCTGAGTAACCCGGAAGATGTAGGAGAACGGTTTGCAACCGAGCTGCATCTGCTCGAGCCGGAGCAGGTGTTCGATTCGTTCCCCTCGCTGCGCAAGCTGCATGGAGACCTCCATGCGATTCTCGCGTCGCGGTACGGAGCGCTGGGCTATCCGGCGATCGACTACATCATCGGACCGGACGGGTCGACCAAGATTCTCAATGTCCTGGCCCGGCCGCTCACTCCAAATCTCGAAGGGCAGAGGGACGACGTCATGCACCTCGCTCAAGCGACCGCCGATGTGGAGGTACTAAAGCTGGCAGAACTAGCCCACGATAGCTTCCAATGGGGGCCGCGGCCGTAAAAGGTCTAGTGCTTAATGGGAAGTCTCGTATGAGCCTTCAGTTTGGGTCCTCACCCTTACTGAGGGCTCAAACTGTTGTATAGGGAATTTCATACAACCTCCAATTCTTTCCGCCCGTAGGTCATCGCATACCCGCCAACCTTTACGCCGTCGCTCACGTCAACGAACATATTGCCGCCCATACCTAGATCGTAACCTTGAGCCACGACGAAGGTTGGCTTGTCATAGACATGGTATTTTTTGGCGTAGCAACCCAGTGCGCCGGCCGCTACGCCGGTAACGGGATCTTCGTTTTCGTCGGCTAGGGGGTTGAACTGGCGGGCGAAGAAGTCGGTGCCGGCTATGGGCGATTCGGTAGTGAAGGGATAGAAACCGCGCGCGGGGGTGGTACGACAGTAATCCTTTATGCCTTTCAGTTCGGGCTTGACCGAGCGGAGGGACGGGAGTGTGCGGAGTGGGATGAGGAGCTTGGGTGTGCCGGTGGAGACGATCTGGATTGGCGATTCGGACGATATATCGTTTTGGGCAATGCCGAGGAGCCTGGCTATATTTGCTTTATCTTCTTCGATTTCGGTGAAGGTGGGGTTATTTTGAGTCATGACCACCCGACCATCCCCGTGGACCGTGACGCCTAGGAGGCCGGCGCGGGTTTCTTGGGTGAAGTCCTTGGCTTCATGGCCGTCCAGGTCTAGACGGCCTTGTTCGAGCAGCACATGAAAGCTGGCGATTGTGCCGTGGCCGCAGAGGTCGACTTCATGATTGGGAGCAAAGAAGCGCAGACGGAAATCGGCTTTGCTCGAGGGCAGCACAAACATGGTTTCGGCAAAGCCAAGCTCTGTGGCGATATGCTGCATTTGTTGGTCGGTCAGCTTGTCTGCGTCGAGCACAATCCCGGCCGGGTTGCCGGCGGCCTGGTCCTGGGTGAAGGATTTGACGAGGATGGCGGCGGCTTTCATGCTTTGATAATACCTTATTTGTTGGGAGGGGCCGGGGAGCAAGGTACGCTCCCCGGCCCGGCTCGCTTGACGCCAGCTACATGCAGTCCCAGTTCCAGTTGCCGGGATGCGAATCCCAACCAACGGATTCGGGCTGGAAGCCAGATGAGGCGCCCGGGAAAACCCAGAGCCGAGTTTCTGACCCGCCGTAGCCATAGAATGCGCCGACGTCGACCTTGCCGTCATGGTTGAAGTCGGCCGCGGTGGACCTCACGTTGTTCCAGCCCCAGTTGCCGGCGCCGGAGTACCACGCCACGGATTCGGGCTGGAAGCCGGACGACGAACCGTTGAACTCCCAGAGCCGGACTCCGCCGCTTCCGTAGTCGTAGAACGCGCCGACGTCGCCGTAACCGTCGCCGTTGAAGTCACCGGCGGTCAGCTGGACGCTGTTCCACCACCAGTTGCCGGCGCCGGAGTACCAGACGTTGACGAGAGGTTGAACGCCGGTCGTGGAGCCATAGAGTATCCAGGCCCGAACGCCGGCGGCTTCGTAGTTGTAGAAGGCCACGATGTCGGCGAAACCGTCATGGTTCACATCCGCGACGACCGTCTTCATGTTGGTGGCATCCCAGTTGCCGACGCCGGAACTCCAGTTGATGTACTCCGGCTGCAGGCCAGTAGCTGAGCCGGGGAAGAGCCACAGCCTGGTATCGCCGCCGCCATAGTAGTAGAACGCACCGACGTCGCCGTAGCCGTCACCGTTGAAGTCACCGGCGACCAGGGTCACTTGGTTCCAGTCCCAGTTGCCGGCGCCGGAGTACCATTGCATGGCCGGCGCTTGCACTCCGGTACTGGAACCGTAGAACACCCAGGCCTTGACGGTACTGCTGCCGTAGTTGTAAAAGGCCACGATGTCGGACAGACCGTCGTGATTGATGTCGGTCACGGCGGACTTCATTTGCGTGGCGTCCCACCAGTTGGGTGGGGTTGGCCCCGAATCCCAGACCATGGTCTCGGCGCTCAGGCCAGTGGCGGAACCGTAGATAAGCCATAGCCGGGTCCGGCCGCCGCCGTAGTTGTAGAAATCTCCCGTGTCGCCGTAGCCGTCGCCATTGAAATCGCCAGAGACGATGCGGTTCGACAGCGGGAAGCCCCGGTTGTTGGCTGGCCCGGGAACGGTCGGCGCGACATCGATGCTGTCCTTGACCCCGTCGCCATCCAGATCAGGGCAGCCGGCGGTGGAAGCCGGCCCCGACTGTGTGGGGCACTGGTCTTGGGCGTTGGGGATGCCGTCGCCGTCGGTGTCGGTGGGCGGTGGGTTGCCGCTGGGCACACTTGCGCACGCCTGCTGCTTACCCGTGTTTGGCGACCCTAGAACGCCGAAGTTGCTGTCTTGGTTCACCGTCATGCCGGCGGTGTTGTTCGTGTTGCTGTAGTTGACATAACAAGCGTGGTCGGGCGTGCTCTTGAGTTCGATATGAGTGTGGGAGTAACCGATGTGACAGGTCTGATCAACCTTGCCGATTACTCCGCCACTACTCATGGCGGCGTCGAGTCCGGCTTGACTGGTCACTTCGCTCTTCAGGTGGTCGAAATAAACCTGACCCACCTCGGTTCCGCCCACCTTGACGGTGACCTCGACTCGGTGACCGCAGCTTCCATTGGTCACAGGTACGAAGACATACGCAAGTGTCCCCGTGGCGTAAGGAACACTTAGCTTGACGTCCGTGCCATCGCCGGCATAGGCGTCGGTTGCCCAGTCACCCCACAAATAGCCGGTGGACGGATTCGTCATGTGGCATGACGGGTGCGACGTCTGGTTTGAGCCAGACCCGCAGGATGCAGCCGTCGCGACGTTGTATGCCCACTTGCCAGTGAACGGCATACCGATGACGGCTTGGTGCGTGGCGTCGGCGGTGGCCGGCGAGGCCATAGTGAGGCCGACGACCCCCATTCCTAGCACCAAGGCCAGAGCTGTGAGCAGTGCGCGCAGACAGGCGAACTGTCGCTTGGTTGACCGAGCAGACACGTGTGCCCCTTTCAGGCTACGAGAGCGCCCCAGATACGAAAGAGCGAGCGGCCACGGATGCGGCTGAAGCTCCTTTCGGAGGCTGCGCTCAGTATTTGTATATCTTAGTTTAGTCAAAATGGGAAGGCGGGGACGAACGAACCACCCGGAGGCTCAAATTAGGGATAGCGGGGATTAATAACTACAAGAGCTTTAAAAACTCATTTATAGTGAGCTGTGCTTCTAGCTCAATGATCTTGCGAAGCAGCCCCTTCTTGATGTCCTTGCCCTTGTGTATCGGTACGACTACGCGTTTATTGGTCACTTCGTTGAATAATACCAAGTGGCTGCCCTTTTGCCTGAGCTCTACAAATCCGCATTTCTTGAGGGCCTTAACGACCTTTTCCGACGTGAGGCTGGGCACCGAGCTATCGGGCATTAGACTGCGACCTGAACCCGGCCTTGCCAGATATGGTCTTGGGGCAATTCCTTGTGCTCTTCTTTCAGCGACTCCAAATATAGCACAATCGCTTCGGTGATGTTGGTTTCGGCCTCTTCGAGCGTGTCACCCTGGCTGTAGCATCCGGGCAAAGCGGGTACGGACGCCACAAACCCGCCCTCAGGATCGGCTTCATAGATGACGGTGTAAACTTGGGTTTCCATGAGTCTATTTTAGCATAGCAACCAAAAAGAGCCTTGCGGCTCTCTTGTTCGAATAGATAATTCCTGGTGGAGCTGAAGGGATTCGAACCCTTGACCTCTGCAATGCGAATGCAGCGCTCTAGCCAACTGAGCTACAGCCCCGAGATAATTGGACTGATTTATTGTGCCTGGTATGGAGCGCCGCGTCAATGAACGAGGGTGATTGCGGGCCGGCCGGATAAAGCTTATGCTCAGGGGGATATGCTGCGTAAGATTGTTTTGATCGGTACTCCTCTGTGCGCGCTGGCGGGATTTGTGCTGGCGGCGCCGGGCCGGCCGGCCCAATGGCTGCCGGGGACGTTTGATGTGGTGATGCTGTTTGGGCTGCTCGGCGTGGTGCCGCTGCTGCTGGCGCAGGGGGTAGTGGCGCTGGCCGCTCGCCGGCGGCGCAGGCGCCTACCCGTGAACGATATTTGGGGGCCGGGGCTGTATTATTTGCCGCTGGCGGGGTTTAGCGGGTACCTCCTGGGGTCGGCGTACGGCGTGGCGGCGCGGGGTGGTTCGGGCGCCGAGTACCTGCCGCTTGTGCTGGGCGTGCTGTGGTTTTATTCGTTTGGGGTGGTGATGGTGGCGGCGGTCGTTAGTGGGCTGGTGGCGCTGCGGCGGCATCGGCGTCGGTCTCTTCGTCGATAAAGCCGCCGGATTGGTGGCTCCAGAGCGCGGCATACTGGCCGCCGGCGGCAATGAGCTCGGCGTGCGAGCCTTGCTCGATGATGCGGCCGGCTTCGAGCACCACAATGCGGTCCATGCGCTGGATGGTGCTGAGGCGGTGAGCGATGACGATGGCGGTGCGGCCTTCCATGAGCCGCCACAAGGCGTCTTGGATGAGCTTTTCGGACTCGCTGTCGAGCGCGGAGGTGGCTTCGTCGAGCACCAGGATCGGCGCATCCTTGAGCATGGCGCGGGCGATGGCCACGCGTTGGCGCTGGCCGCCACTGAGCTTGACGCCGCGCTCCCCCACCATGGTGTCGTAGCCTTGGGGGAGCTTGTGGATGAACTCGGCGGCGTGAGCGCGGTCGGAGGCGCGCTCGATTTCGGCTTTGGTGGCTGATGGCTTGCCGTAGGCGATGTTTTCGCGCAGGGAGCGGTGGAACAGCAGCGGCTCCTGCGGCACGTAGCTAATGGCGCGGCGCAGGTTGTCTTGGGTGACGGCCGTGATGTTTTGGCCGTCGATAATGATGCTGCCGGAGTCGAGGTCGGAGAAACGCAGCAGCAGCCGGGTGAGGGTGGTTTTGCCCGAGCCGGAACGACCCACGAGGCCGATTTTTTCACCCGGCGCGATGTGCAGGTTGAGGTTTTCAAACAGGGGGTCATCGGATTCGCCGTGGGTGAAGGTCATATTGCGGAAGACGATTTCGCCGGCGTGCAGGCGCGAGGGCTCGGGCCGGGCGGGGTCTTTGATGCTCGGCTCGATTTGCAAAATGCCCACCATGTCGCTGGCGTCGCCGAGGGCACGGTTGTATTGGCGTAGCACGTTTTGGAACTCCCAGAGACGACTACTAAGCGAGGTGGTGTAGCTGACCATGAGGAAGATGGTGGCGACGTCGGCGCGCAGCACCCCCACGCCAATGACGGCCACGAATAAGGCTAATACACTGATGGTCTGGGTGATGATGGCGGCGTAATTTTCGCGCAGCAGCGTGGCGCGCATCGAGCGGCGGCCGGCCTGGCGCACGCGCTCGGTGATTTCGGCGTAGCGGCGCTGTTCGTGGGTTGCGCGGGCAAAGGTTTTGACAGCGAACACGTTGGTGATGCTGTCGGCTAGGTAGCCGGTTTGGGTGCTTTGGAGCGTGGATTCTTCGGCATTGGCGACGCGCACGGCCCGCGAATAGATGAGGGTGCCGCCGATGTAGAGCGCCGAAAACAGCAGCAGCACGGCCACAAACATCGGTGCGCGCGGCGTCAAAATGACGGCCGTCGCAATGATGCTCACGATCAGCGGAATGAGACTAAAGGCGGTGGCGTCGGCGACGCGCACATACGAACCGGTGAGCTTGCCGGCCTGCGACACGAGCGAGCCGCCGAACCGGTTGGAGTGGAAGCCGGCGCTTTGGTTCATAAGGTGGTTGAACACGCGCTGGGTGATGTCGCGCGCGGCGTTGAGCTCGAGATTCCAGATGAGCCAGATGGCCACGCGCCAGCCAATGATCCCGGTGGCGAGGCTACCGGCGGCGTAGAGCAGCAGCAGCGGGCCGAAGCTGCCCCACAAATTGACGGGGTCGTAATGCCCGGTACTGAGGCGGCCCAAGATGACGGAGGTGATGTAGGGCATGGCAAAGTCAGCGATCATAATGTTGAACGGGATGATCGCAAGGAGAGGCCACAAATAGCCTGGGTAACGCCGAACATGGCGCCAGAACAGGCTAATGGTCTGCTTGGTATGGTAGGTTTTGAGTTTGGATCTGGGCATACTTCTAACGGTTGCTTTACAACCGGGGGATTATACCATTAATGCTCTAATCGAGCCAGGCGAGTTCGGTGTCGCCGATGCGAATGGTGTCGCCGTCCTGGGCGCCTTGGCGGCGGAGCGCGGCGGCGATGCCCATTTTGGCGAGGATGTCGCGCAGGCGGCGGATGCCGTCGTCTTGATCGAAGTTGGTGCGGCGGGCGAAGCCCTCGATGCGCTCGCCGGTGACGCGCCAGGCGCCCGGGCCGTCGGCCGCCACGCGCCAAAAGTCGGGCGAATCGACAGTGTCGATGATGGGCACGACGGCCTCGGCGAGCTCGGCGGCGCGCTGCGTGCGGGCGGCCTTCACGAGCTCGGCAGCGGCGCGCAAAACCTCGAGCAGGCCTTGATGCGCCTGGGCAGAAATGGCGAAGAGGGGGGTAGATTTGGCAACTTTTTTGATGGCCTTGGTGACGGCTGTGAGCGTGGGCTGGTCGACGGTTTCGACCTTGGTGATGACGACGAGCTGGGGCTTGAGCGAGAGGTCGACCTGATACTGCGCCAGTTCAGACTGAATCACGCGGTAGTCGGCGACGGGATCGGCGGTGCCGGCATCCACGAGGTGCAGTAGCACGGCAGTGCGCTCGATGTGGCGCAGGAATTCGTCGCCGAGGCCTTTGCCCTCGCTGGCGCCTTCGATGAGGCCGGGGATGTCGGCGACGAGGAAGCCGAAGTCGTCGACGTCGACCACGCCGAGGTTGGGCACGAGGGTGGTGAAGGGATAATCGGCGATTTCGGGCTTGGCGTTGGAGATGACCGACAGCAGCGTGGATTTGCCGGCGTTGGGCAGGCCTACAAGGCCGACGTCGGCGACCATTTTGAGCTCGAGGCGGAGGTTGTGGGCCTCGCCGGGGTCGCCGAGCTCGGCGTTGCGTGGCGCCTGGCGGGTGCTGGATTTGAAGTGCGCGTTGCCAAAGCCACCGCGGCCGCCTTTGGCGATGATGAGTTCATCGGCGGGGCCGGTGAGGTCGGCCAGGAGTTGCTCGCCCTCCCACAGCTGGGTGCCTTGCGGGACGGGCACGATCTGGTCTTCGCCGTTTTTGCCGTGCATGCGGTTGCCGCCCCCGGGCTGGCCGCTCTCGGCGCGCAAGGTTTTGGCGTTGCGGTAGGCGACGAGGGTGTTGAGATTGTGATCGACGCGCACGATGATATTGCCGCCGCGGCCGCCGTCGCCGCCGTCGGGGCCGCCCATAGCACGGTATTTTTCGTGCCGAAAGCTCGAACGGCCATCGCCGCCCTTGCCCGCTTTGACTTCAATTGTGGCGGTATCTACAAACATTGTGCCCTTACCATAGCAGAAGTCTGGGGATAAATCTAGCATTTTTTGCTTTAATGTGCTATAATATGGCTCTGCGGTCGGTTTTGCCGGCTTCAGAGCACTCGCACCTCTGCACGCGCACCCAGCGCGCTGCAAACAACGTTGGTTCCGGGGGGAAGCAATGAGCCAGACCGTTCACGAAGCCAAGTTAGCCGCCAAATCCATACCGGGGTGGGCGAGCTGGCTGGCAGCCCAGCTGGTGCGGTGGTACACCGCCACATTCATCTGCCTGCCCTTCGCGATCGCTGTCCGCGTTTCTTTCCACGCTCAGGCGTGGTGGACAACGCATGACGGCATGCCGCCGATTCAATTTGGCGACTCAATCGGGCATGGCCTGCTGTGGGCCGCACTTGCGGCCCTCGCCTTTCGCGGGCTTGTCATCCTCAACCACCACCGTCGCCCCGTGTGGGCAACCCGTCGCCGGGCACGCAACGCTGCGTCCCAGCCGCGCTTGGAAGCCCTGCCGCCCCTGTAGGGGCAAGGCCGGGACGGCGAGATGCGGGTGCGCCGCGGTCAGGAAGCGATTCGTCGCAACCTGGCCGCGGCCACCACTGAATTATTATTTTTGATCGCTCATTTCGGGCGATTTTTTTGTGGGGCTCATTGATGCGGGGGCATGCATGGTGGCACTATTCCAGTTTTTGGAGTAGTCGATGAGAGTAGTTTTCTCTGCCGGGGTTGGAGGGGGCAGCGAGAGCGCAGCTGGCTGGAGTGTGAGCCTGACCGGCCAGTGAGTTAGTAAAATTTTCAAGATTCTCCAGAATTATGGCTAAAACAAGCGCTGATTGCGGCTGAGCTTTTATTAGTCCAAAAAATGGAATAGTGCGGCCGCATGAGTAAACCGGGCGTGCTTGAGACTGCTCAATATTTCGTACTGTTGGCATTGGCGGAGGAACCGGGGCATGGCTATGCGGTGGCCGGTAGGTTAATTGGCGATAGTGTCGGCGGAGTATATCTGCGCCCCAGCAGCTTATACGCTACTCTTAAAATCCTGGAGCGGGATGGTTTGATTGAGCGGTGGGGTGAGTCAGAGATTCACGCCGGGCGCAAATTGTATCGTATCACAGAGGCCGGACGGCGGGCTCTGGCCGGGACGGCACGCGCACACGAACAGGCGGCTCGCCAAGGAGCGGCTGGGTTTGCGGTACTAGAAGATGTAGCGGAAGGTGCCGGCAGATACCGTGCGGGTGCTGACCCGGTTCCAGCCACCGTTGTAGTTCATTTCGCTGACGGTGACCATGCCGCCGGAGACGGATTCCACATAGGCGACGTGGCCGTAGTAGCCGGCGCCGCTCCAAGCGATGGCGCCGGGCACGGGCGTGGAGCCGACGCCGAAGCCGGAGGCCTGGGCGTTGTAGTACCAGCTGACGGCGTTGCCCCAGTTTGAGGGCACGGCGCGGCGGGAGGCCACGTAGTAGGTGCAGTAGCCAACAGAGTAGCCGTTGCCGCTGAAAGCGAAGCGGGTGAGCGTGGGCGAGACGGTAGCGGCACCGGCGACGCGGCTGTATTTGTTGGTGACGGCCGGGGCGGCTTTGGGCGCCTCTTGTTTGACGCCGTCGGGCACGATAATCTTCAAGCCGGCGGCGAGACCTTTGACCTCGGCGTTGTTAAACGACAAGATTTGGGCAGCGTTGGCACTGTAGGCTGCGGCGATGCTGTCGGGGGTGTCGCCGGCCTGCACGGTATACTCGAGGCCGCTGACGGGCAGAATGGTGAGCACCTGGCCGGGCTTGATCATGTCGGCGTCGTCGAGGTTGTTGGCCCATTTGATGGTGGCGCTGGTGATGCCAAATTTACCGGCCACGTCCGAAAGCGTGTCGCCCGGCTGGACGGCGTAGGTGATGATGTCGCGCGTGGCGTTGCCGGCCGTGGAAACGACCTGGCGTTTGGCCAGTGCATTGTCGTCGGCGGTGAGCAGGGCTACTTGCTGGCTCTTGGTGGTGGCGGTTTTGGTAGCATCTTCGGCGACCATCAGCTGGCTTTTGGCGGCGATGTCGGCGGCCATGCTGGCGGTCGCGGCGGCGTCGAGCGTGGAGCTCGCGCCGGCCTGGGCCGACATGAGGCGCACCGATACTGAATGAGCTCGGTCGGGGCTATTGCCGATCACGAGAAACGCCGCGGCACCGAGAAAACCGAGGTGGGCGAGATAGCGCGGGCGATAGCCCTGGCGCAGCAGGTGGGCCGCCGCTAGCGAATTTTTAGCGATAGCGGTGGTAATTTCGAATTTAGAGGCAGCTCGGCGTGTCTTTGGGGCTGCGGGAGTTTTTATGTTCGAAAATGGCTCTGACGTGTCTCCGACTCCCGGGGCGATTTGGCCCATAGGGAATTGATCGAGGGAGACGCTAAGGGCATCTCTACTAATAATGTTTCTCCATCTCGCGAGTGCGCGAGGAACTACTGGCAGTCCGTCCTTCCCCTCAGATTTGAGGGCAGAAGTATTTCGACCTGGTTAATGCTTCGTGTCGACGGTGCGAGTAGTAAACCGATAGTGCTCACGCTTATCAATTTACTTTCGTAGTCTAATTCGGGTCCATATGAGTGTCAACCGAGCCCCAGGCGTGATAAGGCCCAAAAAATGAGGTGAAAAACGGCTGATTTTTCGGGGCTTCGACCACTAGCACAGGTTTGCTATATGTCAAATCCGAGCCTGATAGTGCTTGGCTTAGTAGTTTTGTGGCTTTTGGCCGGGAAATTTGCCCGTCCTAAATCTTCAATTAACTTGAAAACTTGGGATGGGCCTCGCCCCGCGCGCACAGCGGCGCGGGGCGAGGGTCCCGGACTCAGGAGGTGGGGTTGTTCGGGTCGGGCGTCACGATGCCGACCGGCCTGTCGCCTATCCAGGCCCGAGCGAGCCGGTAGCGCCGGCCAGTACTGGGCGGCAACAGACGCGCGGCCCCGAGGAACAGCAAGTTCCAGGCTCTCGACAATGCCACCACCTGCGTGGCCGTGACGTCTTGCCCTTCGAGGACGAGGATGGCCCAGAAGTGGATGCCGCAGTGGTCACAGGTCACTGTGCCCACGTCGCGTGGAATGTCGGGCGGCTGGGGCACTAGCTCGTAGCAGTTGCCGCAGACGGCCTGGCCGGGGGCGATGACGACCACGGCCGCGGCCATGACCACATCGAGGAACAGGTCCCTCGGGCTCGGCGGTGCGGGCGGGGTTGGCGGACCGGCCGAGGTTGGGGTCGGAGTCGGCAGGCCGGCCACGGTGGCGACCGTCTGAAGCGCGTGGTCGATGAAGCCCCCGAGGAGGGCGCCGATACCGGTGGGCATACTGGCGTCGCCGGGTGCGTGGGGGCCGCCAGCCGGGTCGGTCGGGGAGCTGGATGTCATGCGAACCTCCAGGTTCGGGGTACGGTGTCCGTCTGGCGATGCCCTGGGTGGGCGTGCTGGGTCAGACGGAACGTGTTATATATAACAATAAACTACTCATAACGTCAATAGCCGTAAAGCCAGGATCTCGGAAGCTCACGCCTTGTACCTTAGATTAAGTGCATCGGTAAAAAATGACACTTTGTGTCAAAAATCACCGATACGCAGAGCGAGGAGGATAAACCCCAGACTGAATGGCTGGGGTCTGAGATTCAAGATTACAAATGCTTGGCGATGTTTTGGTTGTGCTCGGCGAGGGTTTTGGCAAAGTAGGTTTTGCCGTCCTTGCCGCTGAGAAAGAAGAGGTAATCGGTGGCGGCGGGGTGAGCGGCGGCGTCGAGCGCGCTGAGGCCGGGGCTGCAAATGGGGCCTGGTGGCAGGCCGGGGTAGCGGCGGGTGTTGTAGTGCGAGTCGATGTCCACGCTAAATGGCACCCCGAGGAGTTCGGCGGCGTAATGGGCGGTGACGTCGGAGCCGAGAGTTTGGCCCAGGCGCAGGCGTTTGAGGAAAATTTGGGCGACGATGGGGCGGTCGGCCGGAATGTTGACCTCGCGTTCCACCATGGAGGCTAGCGTGAGGCCCTGGTGGAGGGTGAGACCTTCGGCGGTAAACGTTTGCACATATTCGGGGCCGACCCGTTTGCCGAAGGTGTCGAGCATGTCGTTTACGAGTGTGGTGGCAGTGGTGGTACTGTCGATTTGGTACGAATCGGGAAAGAGATAGCCTTCGAGGTCGACCGAGGCGGGTTTGCCGGTCAGGAAGCTCTGCGCGTGGGGGGCGCTGAGGGCGGCCTTAAAATCGGCCTGGCTGATGCCGACAGCGGCGGCCGCGGTTTCGATTTGGGTTAGGCGGTAGCCCTCGGGGACGGTAAGGCGCTTGGTGAGAGTGTGGCCGCTGGCGAGGGTGTCGGCGATTTGATCGGCGGACTGGGTGGGGGCGAGAAGGTACCGGCCGACCTTGAGCCGCGGCCGGAGACCATGGAAATTGACGTAGGTGACGAAGGCCGTGCGATCCCGGATGAGGCCGGCGTCGAGGAGGTGCTGGGCAATGCGGGGCGCATTGTCGCCGGCCGCCACGGCGAATTCTTTGGCGGGACCAGTGGCGGCTACGGGGCGCAGCTGCAGCCGGTAGCCCAGATAGAGGCCGCAGGTTAGAATCATGCCGACCACGGCTACGGCCGTAATGATAGAACGGCGATGTGAACGGCGCTTGATCATAGGGTGTCGAGGTAATCTTGCAAAATGAGGGCGGCGGCGGCGGAATCGATGTCGCCTTTGTTGTACGGCTTACCGGATTCTTTGAGACGGTCCTCGGCTAGGGCCGAGGTGCCGGCTTCGTCTTGGAACACTGGCTCCAGATGGAGCCGGCGCCATAGCACGTCGTCGCTGAAGCGCCGCACGGCCAGGGTCTGGGGCGTGTCTTGGCCGTCGAGGCCGCGCGGCAGGCCCACCACCACGGCCTCAAACGGCCCCTCGCGCTCAATGGCCACGGCCAGCTCGTGGGGCGCCACGGCCGTGAGCGGGGTGGCTACCTTGGCGTCGGCGTCGGCCGTGGCGAGACCGACGCGCTTGGTGCCGTAATCGATGCCGAGATATTTGGCCACGGTGATGATTCCCCTGAGGTTATTTGGAAGCGACCTGGATCGTGATAGTTATTTTATCAGGTCGGGAGGGCAAGCTCGCGACCCACGCCGGCCAAAGGCTGATCTCGGCGCGGGTGACGCCCGGCAGGCCGCTGGCGATATTGGAGGCGTCGCCGTAACGCTGGCCTTTGAGCTTGGCGGCGATGGCGGTTTTGTCGAGCTTGGCGCCGCCATAGGCCTCAGTGGTGAGGTGGAAACTTTGGCGCCCGGTAGCATCTTTGTCGCCCGTGACGGTCACCTGGGCGGCGCTGAGGCCGTCGTCGTAAATTTGGTTTTTGTCGCCGACCTGCTTTTGCTCCTGGGCATGGATGAGGGCCTCGTATTCGGATTTTTTGACGGCCAGTACGGTGTAGCTAACTTTGATCGCGAGGGTGCCGGTGTCGCCTTCGGCGCCGACGGCCGGCGAGGGAGTCACAGTGGTGGTCGCGGTGGCCTGCGACGACGGCAATGCGACGTAGCCGCTGGGGACTTTGCCGCCCAGATCGCGGGTGGCGTTGTCTTTGTCTTTGTCGAGCAGGGCGGCCTTCTCGGTATCGACATCGGATTGGGCTACGATGGTGACGGTTTTGGTGGTGCCGCCGTTCATTTGCGCGCCCTGGCCGTAAATTTTGGCCTGCATGGCCGCGCTGTAGCCGGGGATTGTGTAGCGCGCGGGCGCTTCATTGTAGGTGTCGCCGGAGGTTTCGGCCTCCACGGCGATGGGGTCGGATTTGCCGGGGGTGAGCACGATTTGGCCGCCCGAAAGGCCAACGGTGGCGCCCGGCACAGAGCTATCGGCTTGGCTGTGGAAGATCTTGCCGTCGGGCGCCTGGAAGCGGGTGCCGGCCACGAGGGCGTGGGGGCTGGTGTCGTATTCATTTGACACGACGATAGTGCCGGAAGCTTTGGTGCCGGCGTCTTTTTTGCCCGTGGGCGTCAATGGCCCGCTGAGGTCCTTGGTGACGGTGACGAGCTGGCCGGCCAGGGTGGCTTTGGGTTGGTCGGTGGTTTTGAGGTTGGGGTCGACGCTAAAGGTGGTGTCGATGCTGACCTTGGTCCCGGCGGCGTAGAGGGTGACCTTGGCGGTGGTAAAGAGGTACATGCCCAGCACGTACCCGCCCACGAGCAGCGCGGCACCGGCTACCCACATGACGCGGCGCTGGAGGCGGTGGAAGTTGGGGATTTTGGGTGTTTTTTTGGCACTGGCGGCGGGCTCGGGGGCCGCATCTCCCGCCGAGGCGGCTAGGGCGGCCGGTGCTGCGGGCGGGCCGTCGCTGACGTTTAATCGCTTGAGGAAGGGCTTTTTGGCGGCTTTGGGCGGAGGCTCGGGCGTAGACTCCGGCAGCGGCGGGGGTTCGGGATCGTCAGCCTCGATGACTTCTTCGTGCGACTTGAGCGCATCGGGAATGTGGGCTTCGGCAATTACCGGCTTGGCTCCCAGCGACGGCGCCACGGCCAAACCCACCCGTGCCGCCAGATCGGTAGCGATACGGTCGTTTGTGACGAGCACGAGCTCTTTGCCGCCCTGCTCAGCGGCTTTCTTGAGCAGTTTGAGGTTGATAATGCTCTGCAGCATCGTCGAGCGTTTGGGTACGACGATTTGAACCGAGTGCTCGGCCGATTTACTCAGCTTATCAATGGCTGACGTGATGTCTTCGTCTACCTCTAGGTAGAGGGCGCCTTCTTTCATAGGTATAAGACTACCATAATTGTTACGGTTGCGTTATAGTAGGGCCAACTAAACGGTGAGCGCGGATATCATGGCGAAGAAGGCAAAATACGTCAGTAAGGAGCTGGTAGTCGACCGCATCCTCTTGGTCGGGATGCTGTGTGCGGCTACGAGCTACATCATTCGAGGGACGATGGCTTCGACCTTTTTTGAAGCAGCCGCGATCGTGCTTGGCATCGTGTGGTCGTTTCGGGCGCTCAATACCAACCCGTCGCGACAGTTCCGGCTGCTGGCGACGCTGGTGTTGATCATGCTCGGTGCACTGGTGGCCTTTAACCTGGGCGCCGCCAACGGTCTGCTGTAATTATCAGGCATCGCCATTTTGATGATTGACTTCCCTGGTTGGGTGCGATAATCTACTATCCCGATGGGAATTTTGGGCTTTGCCCACGCATATTCACTCACCCATCTGGTGAAAGCCGCGTCCACTGCACTCTCGGTGGACAAGCTTGCTTCGAGTAGCGTTTCGATGGCTTGGGGTCATGCATTTAGCCGTCGTCAAACGCTATTCGGAGCTGCAATGGGTCCCCACCCCGCAGGGGATCCACCGGCCCCCGGGCGGAATCGTGGCTGCGCTCCCGGCGGACGGCGCGCGCGATTCCGTCCGGGGCAACCGGACATTAGCTGCCGCAAGGCGCAAAACCCGAGCTACCCCCCTCGGTCTATCGCCTCTGCGGCTATCCTGAAGCGGACGCACGAACAACCCCCCGTTCGCGCAACTATCTTCAGGAGCCGGCCCCGGTGGGGCGCAACGGTGTGAGACTTCCCCATTGCTCACTCCTCGCGCGCCCCACCGGGTGTCGTTCATGTTTTGTTGGCCTCGGCCGACAGGGCATTCCCCCTCGCAGCGACACAGCTCGTGTCGCGCGGGGGTACACGCAATTATTTTTCTAGGATTAGGCTGAAATAGCGCGGGCGAGTTTGCGGGCCAGGGAGTCGGTGGCGGTTTCGCCGCCGACTTGGTCGAGGCCGAGGTTGGCGAGGCCCATGGGGGTGATGTCGGCGAAGCTGGTAAGTTTGCCGGTTTTGTCGATTACGCGGCTGACTTCGCTGGGACTGATGTGGTTGACTACCGGTTTGCGGGCGAAGGCGAGGTTTTTGTACCAGGTGCGGCCTTTGAGCGCGTCCATGATCTGGGGGAGGCCGGTGCCGCCGCCGCACAGCAGGATTTTGGCCGGCAGGTGGTCGACGCGGTCGAATTCGGCCAGGCTGAGTTCGACACCAGAGAGCCACACTTGAATGTCGGCGTTCACGGCCTCTTCTACGACTTTGGTCGATTTGGGGCCGAGTTTGCCGGCGGAGTAGGCGATTTTCATTTCTTCGGCTTTTTCAAAACTGGTGTTGGCGACCTGGGCGATGCGTTTGGTGAAGGCGCGGCCGCCGATGGCGAACATTTTGGTGCCTTCGACGCCGCCATTGTTGACAAGCGCGATGTCGGTGGTGCCGCCGCCGATGTCGATGAAGATAGCGGAAAATTCGCCGGAATCTTGGCCGCCCACGGATTTGGCCACGGCGAAGGGCTCGGCGGCGATGTTGACGAGATTGAGATCGAGATCTTGGGCCACGGACTGGAGGGCGCCGAGGTGGACCATGGGGGCGAAGGCATTGAAGAGCTGGATGCTGACGTCTTTGCCCTGGAAGCCGATGGGGTTGGTCACCCGATAACCGTCGATCTGGACGTCGACGATGGCGGTGTTGACGAGTTTGACCTCGAGCTCTTTGTAGCCGGTTTCCCAGGTGAGCTGCTCACGGGCGCGCTCGAAGGCGCGGTATTGGACGCGGTCGAGGATTTTGCGCAGCTCGGCCATGTCGATGGGGTCGCTGGGGGTGGCGCGCTTGTAGCGCACGATAGTGCTGGCGCCTTTGACGAGCTCGCCGGCGATGCCGATGACGACGTCTTTGGCCACCACGCCGGCCATTTTTTCAGCCATTTTGAGCGCGGCGTCGCAGTTTTCGACCACGCCGGTGATGTCGGTGACGGCGCCGCCGGCCATGTCGGTGAGGCGCTGGCGCTGGCGGCCAACGCCGAGAATTTCGACCCGCGACGGCGCGCCCGAGGCCGGATCGACGACGACTTCACCGATCAGCGCTTTCACGAATTCGGTGCCGATATCGAGCGATACCAGATAGCGCGGCCCGGTTTGGCGGCTGCGGAGTTTGACGAATTTTTCGATAAGTTTGGCCGTCATGGCTGATGTATCCCCCATGATTGTAGCGCTTATGGTCGGTGGCGCCAAACGGGGCGTGCCGGTAGGCTGCGGCGAAAACGTTTGGCTTGCTTGCGAACTCGGCCTTATTGCTAATTTCTATCTGTGGTGTGGTCTGGCGCGCGCGGGGCCAAACGTTTTTGCCTTCGCTCTTTGCGGAATCCGCCCTCGCTCCCGCGGGACCGGCCGCTCGGCGCTACTGGGCTTTGGGGCTGGCGGTGGGCTTGGGAGTGGCGGTGGGTACGGGCGTGGCGGTGGGGCTGGGGCTTGGCGACGGGGTGGCGGTAGCCTCGGGTGTGGCGGTGGGCGTGGGGCTGGCTTTGGCTTGCTCGAGCTGGCGACGGAGGCTGTCGTTGCTGCCCGAAAGCTCGGCGTTGGTGTTGTCGAGGTCGCTCGCGTGGCGCAGCAGCAAGAATGCGCCGATGCCCGCGCCGATGATGAGCACGGCAATCACCGTCCACAGCAGGTAGATTAGTTTGTGACTGGAATCTCGCATGGGGGAATCCTTTCGGGTGGGTTAATTCGATAACGTGGGCAGGGAGGCATTTTTGAAGGCGGCGCGGGCGGCGGCCAACGCGTTGCGGCCATCGGGGTCGGCGGTGCAAAAGCCGGTGGGCTCGATGTAATAGTAATTGAAGACGCCAATCTGCTTGACGAGCTTGCCGGTGCTGGTGACCCCGGTGGCGGCGCGTTTTTGCACGATTTGGCCGAGCGCGTTGTTGGCGGCGGCGGGCGCGCAGGCGGGGTATTTGGCTAGCAGCGCTCGAGTCGACAGCCCGGCCACGGTGTATTGGCCGTTTTTGACCATGTTGTAGGTGAGGTCGGCGATGGGATCGGCCACGGTTAATTTTACGCCATATTGGCTGATGGCGATGGAGCTTGTGCCGGCCACCGCCGGGGTGGCGGTGGGGCTGGGCTCGGGCGTGGCTAGAGGCGAGGGCGTGGGGCTGGGGCCGGCGGCTGCCTGTTGATCTTGCTTGACCTGGTAGCGCAGGTCGGTGATTTCGCCCTGGAGCTGCTTGCGGTCTTGCTGGGCACTCTGATGCTGGGAGTAATTGAGATACATGGACGCGAGCAACCCCAAACCCAGTACCACCGCGATGACGGTGACTAGATTTATCGCTCCCCGTTGGCTCATAATCGCGCTCCCCCTTAGGCCCTCGGGGTAAGTATATCAAACTTACGCTTGCGCTTTTTTGAGTTGCTTATTGTATACAAATATGGTTTAATTTAGCCGTTCGTGCACCGTGGGTGCGAACGCATGTCCTTGGGTGGACAAAAATGTTAAAAGTGTTGTGCCTCGCTGAGCGAGACCGAGAGAATGAGAGCGGCCTGATGGCGGTTTTCGCGGGGTAATACCTGCGTCAACCCCACCAACCAGCCACTCCCCCATTCTCTTTCCGTCTCCTCACGTGATGCGCGTGACCAGCGGCCCCGGCCAGTTTTTCTGGCGGCAGCCCTCATGCGCGTTCACGGCGATAACCACTTTAAAAACTCTTTGTTTAAAGCACCGTCGATCTGCGCCTGTTGGTGGTTCTTCACCGAACCTCCGCCGCCCGCCCCTTACGCCAGGCCGATTTCCGGTCGCAACAACAACCCACCCCATCGTCCACAAGCGGTGGTCGCCTCCAGCGACTGCCTCCACGGCCACGGACAGGGATCGCTCTTTGTTGAGCGGTCCCTTTTCCTTTTTTCTTGATTTATTTTGACTTTCATGGTATTATGTTGCCCGGACATTCGTCAGCTCCCCGACACGAGAAGAGGTAGATAGTGGCGACGCACTTCGGGACCACCGTTACGCGGAGCGTTCTGCGTGCCCTCTGGCAGCGGCTGATCTGGCCGCTGATCAAGCGCTCGAAGCAGCAGCAAGCGGAGGTCGACAACCTGTCGGCCAAGCTGAAGGACATCGCGGGTAACCTGCAGAACCTGTACCTGAGGTTCAGCATCCTACTCCCCACCATGGGAGCCCTGGTGCTCTTCTACAGCGAGGCGCTCTCGCGGCTGAGCCCTGCACTACCAGTCGGCTCGCTGTGGGCGGCGCAGATTCTGCTCGGGCTGGCCATTTTGATGGCCGGGCTGGCGATGGAGCTGTGCTTCCGGGCCCTGGCCCACCACCGGCGGGTGCTCAAGCGGGAGCTTTTGACCCTGCAGGACACATTGGCCGAGGCCTCAAAGGTGATCCTCACGAAGGCGGATATCCAGCAGCTGGCCCAGCGCGTCGCGTTCTTTGACGAGCGTCGCCAGACGGGCCGTCTTCGGAACGCGAGGGTGACCATGCTGGCTCGATACAGCCTGTATCTGACCGGTACTGCAGCGGGCGTGGTGATCGGCACGGATATCGTGCTCGCGATCATCCGCTTCCACCACTAGTGTCCACATCCATCGGCTCCGCGACGATCGCGCGAGCCCCGCCCCCGACGGGACGACAGCCACTGGCCGCGTTCCCGTCGGGGGCTTGTCGTTGACTTTTTATGATATTTATGTTAATATGTGCAGGTTCGTGTACGCTCATTACATCGAGACTTCGAGAAAGGCCGGTCCCGTGACCCGTCGCGCCGTTTTCCACTTCGCCGTCGCCACCACCGTTCTACTGGTCGCCCTGGCGACCGAACTGCTGTCGCGGACCACCCTCGCCCGCCCCACCGCTTTCGCATGGCCCATCGGGTTCGTGTATGGCGGGGGCTGGACGCTCCCCGTAACGGCCGCCGTGCTGATGGCGGGGGGACTGCGCTACGGCTGGCTGGCCCTTGAGTTTGCCCGCCGGCCCGCTGCCACCCACGTCGAATCGACAACCGGCGTGTCCAGGCACGTGGTGCCCGTGAGCGCCTGAGTTACCTCAACCCAACCACCGCTAGAAACGGAGCAAAGGATGAGAATCCGCAATTCGAACGCCCGATGGGTGGCCGGGTGGGTGGTAGTCATAGGCATAGGCATCGCGGCCGGCCTGCTGATCGTCCCGCACATCCTCGACACCCTGACGGGATGCTCGCCGGCCGATGCCAGTTTTGGCCTCGCGGGCTGCATCCAGGACGACTACACATTCTGGCACAGGGTGGGGGTGATCCTCGTCGCGCTGGTTGTAATCGGTGTGGAGGGCGGGGTATTCCTGATCTGGACCTCCCAACCCGTGGAGAGGGCGACCTACCGACTTTACTGCTGGCTGTTCCATCGCCGGCCGACCGCCTGACCGCCACATCTCACCCCACGCCGCTCCCACCGGGCGGCCCGATACGTACAACGGACGAAGCCGGTTCCCCTGCGGGGGAGCCGGCTCTCGCTGTCTAAGCGGGTTTTATGATTAAGCTGCTTGACTTTATTAGTATATATTTTATAATTCTTGCGTTCAGGTTGCATTTTGCCCAGGGAGTTCGCTGAGTCGGTCACATCCCAAGGTCGCTCACGCCGGCAGTATTGGTTGCCCTAGCCATCAGTGGCGCATCAGTACGGTGCGGCGGACTGGATGTCAGGATCGCTTCCCATACCCGCGGATCGTAGGTCTGCCACCATCCCGCTCGAGATGCACGCTCGTCCGCCTAGCCTCAGCGCCACCACGGCTTGACGCACTACGGAGGTTCAAGAGATGCTCGTGATAATAGCGCTGGTCCTAGGCGTCGTCTCCGCGGAAGGAAGCTACCAGCTTATCATCTCCAAATATACGACCCTACCCCACTGCGCCCATCCGGCAACCCAGGAGCTCGTTGAGACATGTCAGGCGCTTTCGGCCCAGGCGCATGGACATATCCTGGACATATCGATACTGACCGGAGTCGGTGTTTTCGTCGTGGTGCTGGGATTCGGCAAACGCCGCAGCGGCAACTGAATGCGTCTCGGAACGGCCGGTTCTCCTCAGGGGAACCGGCCGAAACCGCTTTTTGAGACTCCATTATTCCAGTACGGCCTTGATGCGGCGGATGCCGGCGGAGCTGGATTCTTCTTTTTTGATCTTAAACTTTTTGCCGCCGTCGGCCAGTGCGCCGGTGTGCTCTACGTGGGGACCGCCGCAAATTTCTTTGGAGTACCACTCCCCCATCGGGTCGCCGGCGGTGTAGACCTTGACGGTGTCGCCGTATTTGTCGCCAAAGGCGCCGAGCGCGCCCTCTTTGAAGGCTTGCTCGGTGGAGATTTCGCGGAATGCCATGGGCCAGTCTTTGGCGATGTTGTCGTTGACGATTTTCTCGACTTCGGCGATTTGCTCCGGGGTCATTTTGTCGGGGTGGCTAAAGTCGAAGCGCAGGCGCTCGGGGGTGATGTTGCTCCCGCGCTGAATGACATGGTCGCCCAGCACGAGCCGCAGCGCCTTGTACATGAGGTGCGTGGCAGTGTGGTATTTGACGCTCGTGTCGGAGTGGTCGGCCAGGCCGCCCTTGAATTGGCCGACGGTGGCGGTGCGGGAGCGGTCTTTTTGTTCGCGGAGTAGGGCGTCGAATTCGGCTTTCCAGTGCGAATTTACGGGAATTTTTTGTTCATGGGCTGATTCGAGCGAGAGTTCGGCGGGAAAGCCGTAGGTGTCGAATAGAACAAAAATAGTTGCGCCACTGAGCTCATCGCCGGCGAGTTTGCGGAATTCGTGTTCGCCCTTGAGGAGTGTGGTGCGGAATTGGCGCTCTTCTTGCACGAGCAGGTGAATGATGGACTCTTCCTGCGCCGCCACTTCGGGGAAGTCGTCGCGATAAGCTTCGGTGATGACGGGGACGACGAGCTCGAGAAAGTCTTGGCGCAGGTCGAGGGCGAGGGCTTGGCGGATGGCGCGGCGCAGGAAGCGGCGCATCACGTAGCCCTGGGCGGTGTTGGACGGCACGACCCCATCGGCAGCCAGGAAGACGGCGCCCTTGAGGTGGTCGGTGATGATGCGCATGGCCTGCGGGTTTTGATCGTATCTGAAGCCGGAGATTTGCTCGAGTTTTTGGATTACCGGGTAGTGCACGCTGATTTTGAAGAAGTCGGGGTCGTCGATGGCCGCGGCGGCGATGCGCTCGAGGCCGGAGCCGTGGTCGATGTTGGGGAGGGTCAGGGGTTCGAACTTACTATCCTCCACCTTTTTGTAGGCCATGAAGACGTTGTTGCCGATCTCCATGAAACGGCCACAGTCGCAGTTGGGGTGGCAGTGCTCGCCGAAGTTGGGATCGTGGGGCGTGCCAAAGTCGTAGAACATCTCAGAATCGGGTCCGCAGGGGTCGCCGACGGGCGTCGTTTCGGGGCCGCCGTTGCGGCTCCACCAGTTTTTGGAGCCGTCGTAGTAGAAGATGCGCTCACCGGGTTTGATACCGCGCTGGTAGCCGTCGGCTTCAGAGCCGATGTCGGCGGCTTTGGCCTCAAGGGCTTTGGATTTGAATAATTTCTGCCACATCTCGGCGGCTTCGGTATCTTTGGGGATGCCGTACTCGGGGGCGCCGATGAAACAGGTGACGTAGAGCTTGGCGGGGTTGAGGCCGACGACTTCGGTCAGGAACTCCCACATCCAGGGGATTTGCTCGGCCTTGAAGTAGTCGCCCAGGCTCCAGTTGCCGAGCATTTCGAAGGCCGTGGTGTGGCGGTTGTCCCCGACTTCGTCGATGTCCTCGGCGCGGAAGCAGACTTGGGAGTCGGCCAGGCGAACGCCATCGGGGTGCTTTTCGCCCAGCAGATACGGAATCATGGGCTGCATGCCGGAGCCGGTGAAAAGGGTGGTGGCGTCTTCTTTGGGCACGAGGTTGGCGCGCGGAATCACCGCATGACCACGGTCGGCGAAGAATTTGAGATAGGCGGCGCGGATTTCGCTGGTATTCATGGGGGGTATTTTAGCCTAATTTACGATAATTCCCAAGGAAGAGGCGGGCGCCCCTCGTTATTTGATACCAGGCCCGAAACTGTCAGTCAGCCGGGGCTCAGGAGGTTATAACACCCGCCAATCCCAACCACGCTGCGGTGGCTACGTTCATTTCACCTCCCTTCGCAGTTGGGACGGGATCATTGTACGCGGGATCGGATCAGATATATATGGGCAGCTTAGGCGACAATGCCGCCGCCGAGGACTCGCTGGCCGTCGTAGATCACGGCGGATTGGCCGGGGGTGAGGGCGCGCTCGGGGTGGGCCAGCTTGATGGCGTAGGTGCCGCGGTGGCCGGCCTCGAGCGTGCAATCGATGAACGCGGCGCGGTGGCGGCTGCGGAGTTGGTAGGTGCGACCGGCTTGGGGGGCGGGGCCGATCCAATGGACGTCGGTGATGGTGCAGTGGTCGGTTTCGAGGGCGGCGTCGACGGGGTCGGTGGTAACGTAAACGGTGTTGGTGGCCATATCTTTGCCCGTCACGTAGTACGGCTCGCCGCCGCCTAGGCCGAGGCCATGGCGCTGGCCGATAGTGTAGAACACGGCGCCTTGGTGCTGGCCGAGTTCGTGGCCGGCGGCGTCAACGATGGGGCCGGCGGTAGCGGTGATGTATTGGCTGAGGAATTCGCGCAGGCCGACCTCGCCGATGAAGCAGATGCCTTGGGAGTCGGGTTTTTTGGCTGTAGGTAGGCCAAATTTGGTAGCCAGGCGACGTACTTCGGGCTTGGCGAGGCCGGCCAGCGGAAAGAGAGTGCGCTCGAGGGCCTCGGGAGTGACGCGGTAGAGGAAGTAGGTTTGGTCCTTGGCGGTGTCGGCGGCGGTGAGCAGGCGGCCGTCCTCGGTGCGCGCGTAGTGGCCGGTGGCGATGAGGTCGGCGCCGGCGGCTAAGGCTGATTGGAGGAAGAGTTTGAACTTAATTTCCTGGTTGCAGAGAATATCAGGGTTGGGCGTGCGGCCGGCTTGGTACTCGGCCACCATTACATCTACAACGTGCTGCCGGTACTCGGCCTGGAAGTCGAACACCTGGAACGGGATGTCGAGCTTGGCCGCGGCCGCGCGGGCGTCGGCCAGGTCTTGCCTCCAGGGGCAGGCCACGCCGGCAACGTCGGCGGTCCAATTCTTCATGTAGACGCCCACGACGTTATACCCTTGCTGCTGAAGCAGGGCAGCAGATACCGAGGAATCGACTCCCCCGCTGAGGCCAACAAAGACGGTTTTCATAATTGGACAATTTTAACGAAATATGGAGATTTGGACAATCAGTTTGGTTGGGCTGGGGATGGCGGTGTGTGGCGCCTAAAAGGAGACCGGCGCCCGAGCTTGATGCCCGGGCGCCGGATAGTGCCGTGCGGCGGCCTAGTAGGTGTAGGAGACTCCGCTACTGTGGCGAGACGGTGAGGGACCGCCCCACTGGGGGTCCTCTAGGGGATCGCCTCCTCTAGTGATGGCCGTTGCGATTGCCTCATGCAGGCCGTCGACGATGCCATCCTGGTAGGCCGGGCTGTTGAAGATGAGGTCCATCTTCGGGTCTTCGCAGGCCTCCAGCACTTCGCCGGGCCTCCGGCCGTCGGATAACGGAGAAACGCTCACGACTGTTCCTTCCGGTAGGGAGTAGACGTGATACGACTTTAACATCTATTTCAAATACGGCAAGTTTGAAGGCTCACCGAAACGAGCTAATCCGTGAAGTCCTGCGTGATCATGAGCCCATAGGGCCCGCCGTCAACCACACCGATGCCCACCGTGCGATACGCCGACGAGAGGATGTTGGCGCGGTGCTCGGGCGATTTCATGAGGCCATCGTGGGCGAGGCTGAGCGTGGGGGCGAGGGCTAGGTTTTCGCCGGCGCTGGTAAAGCTAACGCCGCCGGTCTTCATGCGGTCGAACGGTGATTTGCCGGCGGCGTCGATGTGCGAGAAATAGCCGTGGG
This sequence comes from Candidatus Saccharimonadia bacterium, assembly GCA_035544015.1. Taxonomy (NCBI): domain Bacteria; phylum Candidatus Saccharimonadota; class Candidatus Saccharimonadia; species Candidatus Saccharimonadia bacterium. The sequence continues at coordinate 182,301 of DATKIP010000076.1, read as the reverse complement.
TAAACATTTCGGCGGAGTAGGCGCGCGCGACGGCGCGAGCCTTGAGGTTGAGAGTGAGCGACGGCAGACCTTGCAAGGTGCGCTCGTGGTTAATGAGGCCCAGCATATCGGCCTCGAGATGGGAGTCAACGGTAAAATTGGTGGTAGTGAAGCCGAGATCGATATGGACCTCGCTCTCGGGGCTGGCGGTAATGGTGAAAAAATCGAAGCTGTCGTTGATGTCGCGGCCGAGCCCCGCGGCAAGCCGGGGCTGCAAATCGCCGCTGGCCGCGATAAATTGGGCAGCCACCGGCGCAGTGATGACGGGTTTTTTGATGGAGGCGGCGATGGGCAGGCCGTCAAACACGATGAGCGCGAGGGTGATGATAGCGGCGGTCTTGAAGGCGCCAAAGAGGCCTCCGCCGGCCCGGTTGAGGTTCGAAAAGTGGACTTGCGGAGGGAGGCGCCGGAGCACCACAAAGTGCACAAACAGCGCGCAGAGCACCTCCGAAACGGTCCAGACGGTCACAAAAGCGGCGACGTTGCCCAGCGCGATATTAACGCCGGCAATGGTTTTGACGACCGTCCCCAGCGGGTGGTAGATCACGATCGCCGTGAGGGTGGCCAGGGCAAAACTCACAAACTCAAACGCGATGATGATGAGCCCACGACGGGTGCCCTGATACGCGCCGTAGCCAACTGCCGCCAGGATACCGAGCGCTACGAGGAGGCTGATCATTGCGGGTTCCCGCTGGCGAGCTCGTACAACACCTTTTGCAGCTCGGCGAAGGTGAGCGAACGGCTGGTAGGCGTGGCCCACCAGTGCGACCGGCGCCACTCGCCGTCATACGAGGAGTGGTTGATAATGACGAAATCTTGGCCGAGCGCCCGCCGAAACTCCAGATAGGCCCGGCGCTGGTGGTAGGGCGAGGTGACGAGAATAATCGAGTGCAGATGTTTGTCGCGAATAATGGCCGCGACTCCATTGGCGTTTTCGCGCGTGTTGTTGGCGAGCTCATCGAGTGCAATGGCGGCGCTGGGCACGCCGGCGTCGCGTGCCGTCGCGCCCATGGTTTTGGCGTTGGACGGGCTATTGGGATCGAGAGCGGCACCAGAAAAGATGAGGTGGGCGGCATAGCCGTCCTGATAGAGTTTGATAGCTTCGGCGGTGCGGGTTTTGGTTTCGCCCCCGGAGATGGCGACCACGGCGTCAGCCTTGGCGAGAGGGTCTTGTGGGGAAAGATAATAGCCGATGCCAAAGAAAAAAGTGACGGCCAGCGCGCCGACTGCGCCTGCCAAAATCACCAACGCCACAAAGAACCGTTTCATGGTGTTATTGTAGCAGGCGACGGCCCGGCAATGATGCCGGGATGGCGATGGAGAGCCGGCTACTCTCCATCGCCATCGGTGGGCGGATGATGCCGCGAGGTGCGGCGGGCTACCCGGAGTAGGCGATGTCCACGATGATGCTGCGCACTCCGTCCGCTACTTTGGTCCAGACGCGGAAGGGGCGCTGGCCTTTGCGGACCCCGAGGCCGAAGCTGGACACGCTCTCGTGAGAGCCCGCGAACACGATCTGCACCATGGCTGGCCACTCAGCGCGATCAGCCAGGACGTCGCCGGGCTCGTGGGTGGTGACCTGGCTGAGCAGGGGCGCCTGGATGGTCACCTGGAGCACGGCGCCGCCGGCCACATCAAGGTGCTTGCCGCTGCCATCGGCCGTGAGCTCGGGCACGTACCGGACATCCCACCCCACCTTGGCGGCGGTTTTGACGTCGAACCGCACGCGATCGCAGGTGTCGTGGCTGCCGGGAGTGGGGCCGAGTAGCGCTTCCCGGACCGGCAGGACGTCCTCACCTTGCGGTGCGGTATTCCACCGGCTAGTGTCGCCGCAAACGCGCTTGACGGCGGAGGGTCGGGGCGGCACGGGCGTGCTGCGCGGGGACGTGGTGGCAACCGGCGGCTGGACGGTGCCGGTGGTCGCGGGAGCCGGGACGGTGGGATTAGCGGTAGTGACGGTGGGACCGCCACTACCGGCTTGACAACCGGCGAGAGGGAGCGCTGCGACCGCGCATATGGCGGCCGCAAGGGTGGTTCTGCGCATGTAGATCACCTCCTGGTGGCTTGTATACATGCAGGATCATCATATGCCTAGGGCAACGTAAAACCTAGGAATTATAGGCCGACTTTAGAGTTGAAGTTCGCGCAGGCGTGCGACAATTGGGGGAAGTTTTTCGGCCACCACGGCGACGGCATTGGCGTCGGTGGAGCGGCCGAGCGTGAGGCGCAGGCTGGCGTTGGCCTCGGCAGGGGTGCGGCCGAGCGCGAGCAGCACGTGCGACGGGTCGAGATTGCCAGTGGAACACGCCGAGCCAGTGGAGGCCTGTATGCCAGCGTTGTCCAGATACAGCACCAGGGCCTCGCCTTCGGCGCCAGGGATGGTGAGGTTGAGATTATTGGGTAGGCGATGGCGAGGATGACCGTTGAGGATGACACCAGGAATGGTGGCGGTGAGCTCGGCCGCCAGCTGGTCGCGCAGCAGTGTCAGACGGTGTGACTCGGCGTCGCGGGTAGTGGCCGCGAGCTTGAGGGCGGCGGCGAGGCCCACGATGCCGGCCACGTTTTCGGTGCCACTGCGCCGGCCGCGCTCTTGGCCGCCGCCGTACATCAGCGGCTCGAGCACGGTGCCATGGCGCACGTAGAGCGCGCCGGTGCCTTTGGGGCCATAGATTTTGGAGCCGTTTAGTGTGAGGAGGTCGACGCCGAGGCGAGCGACGTGCAGATCGAGGTAGTTGGCGGCCTGCACGGCGTCGGTCTGGAGGTAGAGCGGAAGCGTGACGCCGCGCTTGGCGCGGTCGGCGCGCACGACGGCAAGCAATTTGGCGACGTCGGCCACGGGCTGGATGGTGCCGATTTCGTTGTTGGCCAGCATGACACTCACAAGCACGGTGGTATCGGTGATGGCGGTGCCAATGGCTTGGAGCGCGACGGTTCCGGATGGCTGTACGGGCACTATGGTGGCGGCATGACCCTCGCGCTTTAGTGCCTCCACACAGCCAAGAACTGCGTCATGCTCGATAGCGCTGGTGATCCAGTGCGCGCCGGGATGGGCTCGCAAAACTCCCTGGATGGCCAGATTGTTGCCCTCGGTGCCGCCGCTCGTGAAGATGATTTCGGTAGGCTTGGCGCCGAGCACATTGGCAATATCGGCCCGTGAGGCTTCGACGGCCAGCCGCGTCTCACGGGCGGCGGCGTAGAGGCTCGATGGGTTGGCGAACTCCGCGCCCAGGTACGGCTGCATAGCCGTAAGCACCGCGGGGTTGAGCGGTGTGGCGGCGGCGTGATCGAGGTAGATGGATTTATTGGTCTTCATCGGTGGATTGGGTAGTCTTTTTCCGGGTATTGGCATAGATGGCGATTACAATGGGGGCGAGGCCGGCAAAAAAGGCCTCGAGCGGTTTGTCGTGGAGAGCTAAGTATACTGCAGCTAGCACGAGACAGTATAAAAAAGCTTGGGATAGGAGATCGAGAACAAAGTTTGTGAGTCTTTGTACGCGCATATCCGCTACCCCGGCTTTCTGATCGAGTTCTGCCATCTTCAGCAACCGATCGGCGGCCCCGGGCTGCGCCTGTTCGTAGGCTGCAAAATCGGCCGGCGTAGGCAAGGGTCCCTCATGGAGCTTAATACCAATGAGTGAAGAATTAGCGAGATGGGCGGGCGGAGCGGGATTGCGGCGTGGTTTTGTCATAATTGTCCATTGCTCTGCGGAGGTGTCTTCCGGTATTGAGCCAGGCGCGCTCGACGGTTTCTCCGGCACGCAGTGGACGTACTTCCCTGCGTTGACGCATATCCAGGGAATCGAGGAGATTATTCCAGGATTGCTTTGCGATGTTGGCAAACGTAGCGCGTTTCATAGTGCTATGATAATGCACCATCGATTGGGCTTCAACCATAAGTATGCCTCATTAATAAGATATGATGTATTCATCATACCGAACATATGGCGAACATGCAAGGCTAAATTTGGAACAGTTTTTCGGCATTTTGAGTGGTGGCGGTTTCGAGGTCTTCGAGCGCTTCGCCGCGAAGCTGGGCCAGGAATTTGGCGGTGTGGACGATGTTGGCCGGCTCGTTGCGTTTGCCGCGCAGGGGCACGGGCGCCAGGAAGGGGCAGTCGGTTTCGAGCACGAGCCGATCCAGCGGGACGGCCTTCGCGGCGTCGAGCTGGGCCGGGTCTTTGGTGAAGGTCATGATGCCGTTAAGCGCGATGGAGAGACCGCGCTCTAATGAGCCCTCGAGCTCAGGCATGCCGGCGGTGAAGCAATGCACGAGGCCGCGCACGCCGTCGCCGCGGTATTCGTCGAGGATGGCGAAAAATTGCGGAAAGGCGTCGCGAACGTGGAAGATCATGGGCAAATCGCGCTCGAGGCCGAGCTCGATCTGAAACCGCAAGGCGCGCTCCTGGTCTTCGGGGGTGGTTTGGGAGCGGAAGTTGTCGAGGCCGCACTCCCCTATCGCCACGACTTTGTCGAATTCGGCCAGACGAGCGATTTCTTCGAGCGCCTCGTAGCCGCGGTCGGCGTCGTGGGGATGGAGGCCGACGGTGGCCCAGAGGTTTTGGTGGGCGCGCGCGACGGCTACGGCTTCGGCCGAATCGGTGTCGTTGCAGCCGACAGTGAGGATTTTTTCGACCCCGGCAGCGTGGGCGTGGTCGAGGATCGTGTCGAGCTCGGGGCGGAATTCTTGGAAGTGGACGTGGGAGTGGGTGTCGATGAGCACAATTATTTGTCCTTGGGGAACAGCACGCCGATCTCGGGATGGACGGCGCCGCCGGCGAAGGTAGCGGCGATTTTTTGCGCTGTAGCGGGCATAAACGGCATCAGCAGCGTGGCTATCTGGATGAGGTCGGTGACGGCGTGGTGCAGGACTTCGGCGAGGTGACTGGGATCGGCCCGCTTGCCGCCGTCGGCCAGCTCCCAGGGCTTTTCTTCTTCGATGAGTTGGTTGAGGCCGCGGATGAGCAGCCATACCTCGGCCAGCGCGCGGTCGAAGCGCAGGTCGCTCATGGCTTCTTCGAACGGCTGGATGTCGTGGGAGTGCGGCGGCAGTTCGCCGATGACGCCTTTTTGGTACTTGCCGATCATGACCTGCACGCGCTGTACGAGGTTGCCGAGGTCATTGGCGAGGTCGGCGTTGTAGACGGATTCCATGCGCGCCCACGAGAAATCGCCGTCGCCGTCGGAGGGGATTTCGCGCAACAGGTAGTAGCGCAGGGCGTCGACGCCGTATTTGGCGATGACGTCGCCGGGGCTAACGACGTTGCCGAGGGATTTGCTCATTTTGTGGCCTTCGCTCGAGATAAAGCCGTGGGCGTAGAGGCTGCGCTCGGGCGGCAGGCCGGCGGACAGCAGCATGGCGGGCCAAATGGCGGCATGGTGGCGGAGGATGTCTTTGCCGACGATTTGGACGTCGGCGGGCCAAAATTGCTTGAACTTGTCGGCGTCGGGGTAGCCGAGGGCAGAGATGTAGAAACCGAGCGCATCGAACCATACGTACATTACCTGCTCGGGGTCGCCCGGCACCGGTACGCCCCAGGTAAGCTGTTTTTTGTCGCGGCTAATACTGATGTCTTCGAGGCCGCGCTCGAGTAGGGCCATAATTTCGTTCTTGCGTGAGGCAGGGCGGATGAGCAGCTGGTCGGAAGTGATGAGTTCTTTAATGCGATCAGTGTAGGCGCTGAGCTTGAAGAAATAATTTTCCTCAGCAATGTGCTCGATGGGCTTTTTGTGGATGGGGCAGATATGGTCGGGGACGTCGATTTCGGTGTAAAACGTTTCGCAGCCGACACAGTACCAGCCCTGGTATTTGGCTTTGTAAATATCTTTTTCGCAGGCTTTCCACAGTGCCTGCGCGACTTTCTCGTGAGCCGGGTCGGTGGAGCGCACAAATTGGTCGGTGGCGACGCCCAGGGCCGGGGCGAGATCGCGGAAGAGTTGGCTGATCTCGTCGGTGTAAGCTTGGGGAGTTTTCCCGGCCTCGTCGGCAGCGCGCTTGATCTTGGTGCCGTGCTCGTCGGTGCCGGTGACGTACCAGACTTCGTCGCCTTTTTGGCGGTGGTAGCGCGCCAGGACGTCGCCCTGGATGAGCTCCATGGCGTAGCCGATGTGCGGCGGGCCGTTGGTGTAGGCGGAGGCGGTGGTGACGTAAAATTTGGCCATATGGCGGTTATCGTATCATATGGCGGGGTCGCTTATAAGGGGTGGCGGCTGGGTGGCGCTTTTTCGGGACGGGGTTTGTAGCATGCATGGGCGATTTTATATCATATATGGGTTCAGGGGATACCATATGTGATATAAAAAACGCTATGCGTTCAGACTTGGTCGGGGCCAGGTGGCGCCCGCTCCCCAGGTTATCGTGGCGCCGTCGTTGGCTTCAAATATAACCATGCCGGACTTAATTCTATCAGCGTACCGGATGCTTCGTTTTGCGATGTCGGGCTCAGCCTCATCGGCCGCCAAGGTGCCTTTTGAGGTGGTCTTGTCGATACCATAGAGCATTTCTAAATCGTTCCACTGGTCGAGAACTTCTTGCTCGCAGACGTCGTCTGGGCTACTCCTGGCAACCTCAAAAATCGGCGTTGACCGGTCGGCAATTTCGAGAAGATAGCGCAGTGACGTAGCGAGGTGGCTCGAGACTCCGTCGCTGAGCAGGCCGGCTTCGTGAGCTTTATCGAAAATGGCAATGTAGTCTGCTCTGGCGGTGCGACCAGACTCCACGAGGAGGTCGAGCAGCGACTGCGGATCTTCGGAGCTGAGGCCTTGTTCCTGGGCGAATCTTCCCAACTCGAGCTCGCGGGCTGTACGCTTGGCTTCGTCGAACTTAGGCCCCATATGGTCGAGATGTTGCTCGTGTTGAGCATCCATTAGTTTCGGACCGATCCGGGGGCGGGTGGGATTTGAGGCTTGGCGGGCGGTTTTGGCTTGATGAAGCGGTTTTTGAGGAGTCCGGCGCTGTGGACGAGCCGCAGGGCGATGGTGATAATGAGCAGGGCGAGGGCGGCAGCGGCCAGCTGGGTGGCTATGCCGTGCAGCACCGATTCGAGGAACGGCGCGATGACGGGCCGGATGGCGGCGGTGTCGGGTTTGTCGAGGAGCGATAGAATGAGGCTCGGCGCAAACCACAGCAGCGCGGCGGAGGCGGCGAGACTGATGGCGGCCTGGAGGCCGGCCCGGCTGAGCACTAGCAAGCGCCGGGCGCGCATCACGCCGATGATTAGCAATACGAGCGCCAGGGCGACGAAGGGCGCGCTCATGGCGGCCGGGCGCAGGACGGCAAAGGCGTCGGTGACTTGTTCGTCGGCGCCGCCGAGGGTGAGGGTCTGGGAGTCGCCGCCGGGCAGCGCGAAGGTGGGGGCCGGTGTGCCTTTGGTGAGGTGGTCGATGAATCCTGGCAAAACGGCGTTGACACGGTTGGCGAGATCGGCGGGATCAATCGCAGCTTCGGGGACTGCGGTGCCGAGCCGCTCGTAGAGCTGGGCCTGGCTGGCCTGATGCTCGAGATAGCTAGCGCTCCCCAGCGTGCGGCCGAGCACAAAACCCCAAACCGCCACGACAATCGTGGTAGCGAGCAATAACGCGAGGACATGGCCGAGAAACTTCATCATCCGAGCAGACTCCTTGTTTCGGTTACGTTGTAGAGGCGCCGCCAGGCCGGCAGGTCGAGCTCCTGGGCGCGCGCGGTAGGGGGTAATTTGGCGTGGGCGATGAGTTCGACAGCGAGGTCGGATGAAAGGTTGAGGCCGCCGGAGAGGGCGTTTTTGAGCAATTTGCGCTTTTCACCAAAGCCGGCCTTGATGAGGCGAAATAATTTGGCGGGGTCGGCGGGGAAGGCGGGGCCGGTGAGGGTGACACGCAACACGGCCGAGTCGACGGCCGGCGCGGGCCAAAATTTGTGCCGCTCAACGATCCGCACGATTTCGGCGTGGCCGTAATACTGGACTGATAACGCCAGGATGGAGAGCTGACCGGGGCGGGCCGTGATGCGCTCGGCGACTTCTTTTTGAATGAGGACCGACATGAGCGCCGGGGGGTTGGGGCTTTCGATGAGCAGCCGGAAGATTTTGGACGTGAGGTAGTAGGGAATGTTGGCAATCACTTTGTAGCGTGGCGACAGGGTGCGGAGGTTGTAGGTGAGAAAATCTTGCTCGACCACCTCGAGGTTTTCGGGGGCGTCGCGGCGCAGCAGGCCAGCCAGCACATGGTCGGTCTCGACGGCGATGAGGCGGCCGGCTTGGGCGGCGAGGGGGCGGGTCATCACGCCCAGCCCCGGCCCGATCTCGAGCACGGTGTCGGACCGCGTGACGGCCGCCGCGTCCACGATGGCCTCGAGGCTGCTGCGGTCGACCAGGAAATGTTGGCCGAGACCTTTGTTGGGTCTGATGCCCGCGAGGCGCAGGGCGGTACGGACGTCTTCGACGCGTGATAAATCCATGGTGGGTATATTTTAGCAGAAACGCTTCGGGGCGGGGCAGCCATTGTGGCCGCCCCGCCCCGCGGGTATTACCTGGTTAGTCCGGGAGTTGGTAGCCGCACCGGTCGAGGAGCAGCCGGATGTGGCTCACCCATTCGTGGGCGGAGGGGTCGGACACGCGGGGGTGCTCGCTCAGTGCGGCCTGGAGGCCGCTCGCCGTGAAGGTCCCCACGGCAGCCGTGATGTCGACTCCTGCCTCGGTGAGTAGCCTCGCCAGATGCTCGCCCTCGACGACCGCGCCGAGCGGCCGGTCGGGGTTGAGCGGAGCCGGAGGGCGGTTGATCTGGACGAGCGCCCGTGTGACCCCGGTGACCAGCCGACCCAGAGCGAGTTCGAGATCGACCGCATCGAGAGCCACCAGCTGCGAGATGGCGTTGAAACCTTTCTTCTTGAGAATTCGGTAGGCGACATCTTGCAGCTCGAGCAGCTCGATCTGGTCGTCGATGGCGATCGTGCAGCCCGCCAGGGTGTGGCTGCACTTGGCCAGCGCGACGACGATTTCTTTGAGCATGGGGTAACCGATGCCGGACAGCGCGACCAGTTTGGCCTCGGTGTAGGCACGGAGCTAGTCGACGGTTTCGATGTTGTTGGCGACCAGGGCGATGTTGGTCTGGGTGCCGAGCTCGAGTTCGACGAACTCCGGGGAGAAATCGAACTGGGCACTCCTTGTGGTTTTGCCGTCGAAGCGGCTCAGCAGATCGCTCAAGGCCGCCGCGAAGGCCGGCCTGTTGGCGGTCGGTACCTCGATGGTGGACGTGAAGCGGGTCATCTTCATGGGTACGCCCTTCTCTCGGTCGGGGACGGGTAATACGCCTGCTATATTATAAAATAAATTCTTGTAATTTGCAATAAAAACGCTCTGGGGCGGGGCAGCCATTGTGGCCGCCCCGCCCGGGTATTCCCCTTTCGTTAGTTGGGGAGGTGGTAGCCGTAGAGGTCGAGGGTCTGGCGGAGGGCGTCGACCCCCTCCCTGGCGGCGGTGTCGTCCAGGTCCGGATGCGTTTGCAGCGCGGCCAGGAGACCGGTGGCGGTGAGGTTGCCGATGCGACCGGCGATGTCGATCCCGGCGGCGGTCAGCACGTCCCACGTAGTGGGGCTCGGTGGCCGCAGGTCGGTGAGCGGGCGGTCGAGGTTGAGCGGTGTGGACGGCCGATTGAGCTGCTTGAGCGCGGCGATCACATAGACCGCCATCGACCCGATGGTGGCTATCATCGCGACCGGTTCGAAAACCGTCAGCTGGCTGAGCGCGTGGTACCCACTCTTCTTGAGCCCGCAGTAGAAGAGCTCGCTCAGATCGAGGAGCTCGATGAGATCGTCGGGTGCAACCTGGCAGCCAGCCAGGACTTTGTCCTGGGCTGCGAGTTTGCGCATGACTTCTCGGAGCTCGGCATGCCGCAGGTCGGTGGCCCGGAGGCTCTCTTCGGTGTGGCCGCAGAGCTGATCGATGGTTTCGATACCAGCCGCGACGAGCAGGACATTGAGCTCGAGTTCGAGCCCGAGTTCCCGGAGCTCGCGGGAGAACGTGACCGCATTTGCCGCTTCGGGAATGCTGCCTTCCAGGCGGTTGGCCAGGAGACGGGCGCGGGCGACGAGTACGGGGCCGGCGGCGGCGGGCACCTCGAAGGCGAGTGTTATCCGCTGCATCCTCATGGTTATGCGCCCCCTATATTGAGGTAGAGTAGGTTCTTGCCCGCCACCATCCGAAAAGGCACGGGTACCGGGCCGTTCAGACCGAGTACATATATGACCCGGCCGACGCCGTCGGCGCCGGTGAAGTAGGCCTTCAGGAAGGGAAGGCCCACGTCGGTACGGCCTACGGGCGCCCCTGCGGCATCGCGTCGATCGGGGCGTTCCTGCGTGACGTCGGGGTTGAAGGTGACGAGCAGGAAGGTACTGGAGTCAAGGCCCTCGGAACTCACATACTTCACCTCATAGGCCGGAGTGCCGTCGGTGAAGGCGAAGGCGATCCGGTCGAATCCGGCGTGCGGCTCGACCGTAACCCCCACCAGGGCCCACGAGGGGGAAAGATCAGGGGAAGCCGGTCCTTCCGTGGGTCCGGTGGCCGCGGGATGCGGCGTGGGGCGAGTCACCGGCGGCTGGTTGGGGGAAGCGGACGAGGTGGGGACGTCGGGATGGAGAACGGAATCAGGCAGGTGGTCTTCGCCCATCCGCCAAACGACGGCTGCACTGATTGCTAGGCCAGCCACCACGGCTGAGGCCAGCGTTGCGGTAACTGCCCGACTCATCGGACACCCTCCTGGAGCTGCTGCGGGAAGCCGAGTTGCTCCCGCCGCCCAGTATACCCTATGCCCTAATCGGCTACGCAAGCGCCGGTGGAAACGGCGCCGGAGTGGGCGGCGCGGGCGAGATCGGGCAGGATTTCGGGGGAGGTGAGGGCATAGCCGACGTTTGAATTGGTGGTGGAGGTAGCGAAGATTACGCCAATGACGGTGCCGTCTTCGGCAACGAGCGGACCGCCGGAGTTGCCAGGGCGCACTATGGCCTGAAGCGTGTAAATGTCGCGGCGGATGAGGCCGGCGTCGTAGATATTGCGGCCAACGGCGGGTTGCTGGCCCAGAATGGCGGCGGCGCCGGCGGTAAAGCCTCCGCCGCCGGGATAGCCGAGAGCAGCAGCGACGGTGCCGCGGGGCTGGCTGGTAGGCTCGATGGCCAGCGGGGCGGCGACCAGGCCGGAGGTGCGCAGCACGGCGAAATCGAGATCGGGGTCAAACAGCACCACGGTCGCCACGTGTGGTCCGGCCGCGTCGGTGACCACGGGGCGAGCAATGCCAGCGACGACGTGCGCGTTGGTGGCCACGAGGCCCGGCGCGGCCACGAAGCCGGAGCCCTCGAGTACGCCGCCGCAGCCAGAGCCCTCGATCTTGACAGTGGCGGCGTGCGCGGCGGCGGCGGCGGCGTTCACGACGGCGGCGTTTGGCCCGGTGACCGGCGGGGCCGGCGTGGGCTCGAGGCCGGCAAACACCCGCGGGAAGCGCGAGGCACCGATGGCGTGCTCGAGGCGGGCGGTGACCTCGGGGGCGGGCGGCAGGTGGCGATCGAGCAATCGCAGGATGCTGGAGTTGCCGATGTCGGCCGCTAGCACTGGGCCGACTGAACCGGCAAAGGTGCTGGCCAACAGCCATAGGGCCAGTAATGCTCCTCCAAAGCCAAGAACGGCGCCAAGGACGCCGTCGACGGCATCGAGGCCGACGCGCTTCATGAGGCCGGCGAGGTGCACGCCGATGATCTCGCCCACGCCGCTGAGCGTAAAGGCCACCGCAAAGAAAAAGATGAGCGCCAAGACCGGCCGTGCAGCGCTGGCCGGGAGCGCCTGCGTCATTATCGGCGTCAGCCACGCACCTAGCAGCAGGCCTAGCACAAATCCTCCCAGCGAACCGACTTGACGCAGGAAGCCCGAGGCTACCCCGCGGGCGGCCGCGGCCAGAGCCACGAAGATAATGAAGAAGTCGAGCAGATTCACCGTTTTACTATACTATCGACCCGCCGTTGAGGATTTACTTACACTGCCAGGCTTTGGTGCCTTCGCGAGCCATTTTTTTGGCGGCGATCTGAATTTGAAGCGAGCCGTCGAAGATGTTGTCGTTGGTGCCGCCGGCTGCTCTCCAGGTGGAGGGCAAAAATTGGAAGAGGCCGGTGGGGTGCTCACCACCGATAGTGAAGGCGCTCACCGATGTAGCGTTGCCGCGCGATTCGCAGTTCATGATCCGGAGCAGCATATTGGGATCGATGCCGTTGGCGGTGGCGGCGGCTTCAGCTTGAGAGCGCCAATATTCGACCGAGCCGGCGAAGAAGACCTTGCTGCCCTGCACGACCACTTTGGCGACGGGAGCGGTCTGGCTAACGGTTTGGATGGCCTCGCGAACGGTTTCGACGCCATCGTGGTAATGAATGCGGTAGGTGACGGTTTTTTGGCCGTCGGCGCCGGGATCTTTGATGCTGGTTTGGCCCTTGAGTACGGTGGGATCGGTGATGACTTTGACGGGCTTGGGTAGGGTTTGGGTGAGGTTGACGACGGCCTCAGTGACCCGCGTGATACTCACCGTCATGCCGGAGGTCACCGGGGCGGCCAGATTGACCGAGACGGTGTCGTTGACCCCCAGTGCCACGCCGGCGCCTTTGAGCGCATCGACGGCAGTGCCGGCTTGGGTGCGAATAATCCGCTGCTGGCCGTCGACTTTAACGTTCACCGGCTTGGCCCGGGTGACGGTGACTTTTTCGCCGACCGAGCCATCATCGACAAAATCGGTGATTATTTCGGTGTGGAAGCGATCTTCGGGGTACACCACCAGCCCGGCGGCCAGAGCTAGGAGGCGGGGGCTTTGGTAGGCGCTTTTGAGCCGGTAGGTCTGGAGGCCGTCTTCGACGAGGACGGGGCGAGCGCGATAGACATTGATGTTGAATTGGCCATGCGGCACCGGCGAGGCGGCGGACGGCTCCACGAGGTCGTGGGGTCCAAGCTTCAGGTTGGCACGGCGCAATACGTCGCCGACGGTTTTGTCGTCGGCGCTAAACAGGCGCTGCTGGCCGTCGGCATACAGCGAGATGAGGGCCTGCGAATCGGCCGCAGCTGCCGGAGTTACCGGCAGCCGGCCCGATGAAGGTCCGAGGCTAACAATCGCGAGGAGGAGGCCGATCGCCAGGAGGTTACGCGGTTGGGCCCGGAGCTTCTGGTAGGTGGCGATAATGTGGCTAATACCGTGACGCAAAATAAAACGTCTCTTTCGTTACTACGAAGGGACTTTTATTTCTCGTTTTTTGGTTTTAAGAACATGCTTATGGTACCGCGATATCTGGTGGGAGTCAAATGGGGCTGCGAAGAACAAACAATTACTTCAGCACGAACTCCTCCTCTTTGCTTGGCAGTGCGTAGTGTTGTCTGGCGTGGTGAAGTAATTGTTTGTTCTTCTCCGCTCTAGCCGGCGCACTATCTGGGCGCTAGGTGAGCGTTGTCAAAAGGCTCTGGGGAGGTGTATAGTGGCGCTTGCTCGGCCGGATGGTCCGGCTAGCGTACTCGCAGGCTGCAGAAGCGGAATGAGAGGAGTAGTTCGTGAATTACAGCTTCTTTCCCGGGGGTGGCAACAGGCGCACGAATGACGGTTCGGGGAGAGGATGGCTCAGGCTCATTGCCTTCCTCGCCCTGCTTGTCATTGGGATCGCCCTCGCGCTACAGCACGGCGGGGACACCAGCTCACCGGCGGTGCGCCCGGCGGTTACGCACGCGCCGGCGCGTCCGACCCCCACTCCGTCCGCCCACCGCTAGCGGCGCGGCGGGAGACGGGGTCACGCCTGCCCGAGGTGCGGCCATGCGCTGCACCTCGGGCAGGCTCGCTGTGTTTTTAGGGGATGCTAGGCACGAAGGGCGCAGGAACGGGCCAATTTACGTCACCACGCCAGACAAGACCACGGACCCATAATTAGCAATGAGAACGAGTTCGTGGTGACGTAAATTGGCCCGTTTCGGAGCTTATTAGCTAACCTTGGTGCCGATATTTTGGCCTTCGATGACGCGGCGGATGTTGCCGTGCGTGAGGAGGTCGAAGACGACGATAGGCAGCGAGTTGTCCATGGCGAGCGAGATGGCGGCGTTGTCCATAACGTTGATGTGCGGGTCGGTGAGGACTTTGCCGAAGCTGAGCTCGGTGTGCTTCTGGGCGTCGGCGTGCTTGCTGGGGTCTTTGTCGTAGACGCCATCGACTTTGGTGGCTTTGAGCACAAGGTCGCCCTCGAGCTCCAGAGCGGTAGTGACGGCGGCGGTGTCGGTGGTGACGTACGGGTTGCCCGTGCCGCCGGCCACAACTACCACTCTCCCCTTTTCCAGATGGCGAAGGGCGCGGCGGCGCACGAAGGGCTCGGCGACTTGGTCGGCGCGGAGGCGGGTGGTGAGGCGGGCCGGTACGCCGTTGGCCTCGAGGATGTCGACGAGCGCCATGCCGTTGATGAGCGTAGCGAGCATGCCCATGTAGTCGCCGGTGGCGCGCTCAATGCCGGATTTGGCGACGCTGGCGCCGCGCATAATGTTGCCGCCGCCGACGATGATGGCGAGCTGCACGTGCGTGGCTTCGATGGTTTCGGCGAGCTCTTTGGCGAGGCGGTTCACAAATACGGGGTCGACGCCATACTCGCGGTCGCCGGCAAATTGCTCGCCGGAGAGTTTGAGGAGAACGCGCTGGTAGGGTTGGGTGGGTTTCATCGGGATAATGATACCTTAATGTGTGCGTTCTCGAAAGGCGGCGATGGTGCGGGCGAGGCCGTCGTCGAGCGAGATTTGGGGCTGCCAGCCGAGTTGGCGGCGAGCTTTGGTAATGTCGGCGAGGAGCTGCGGCGGGTCGCCGGGGCGTTCGCCGAGGTCATTGATGGTAGTAGTGCGGCCGGTGAGGTCGAAGATTTTTTGTACGACATCGCGCACCTTGGCGCCGGAACCGGAGCCGAGGTTGTAGATCTCGAAGCCGTCGCGACCCAGGCCCATCACGTGCGCACGGGCGATGTCGTCGACATAGAAAAAGTCACGGATTTGGTCGCCGTTCCAGTACAAGGGAATGGGCTGGCCGGTGAGCGTGGCGCGAATGAAATTGGGCACGGCGTGGGTTTCGGGATCGTGAGCTTCGGTGGGACCGTAAGGGTTGAAATAGCGAAACATGACGACATTAAACCCGTAGGCGGCATGGTAGGCGTGGAGCAATTGTTCAAAGGCGTATTTGGTAGCGCCATAGGGATTGATCGGTAGCTTGGGGTCGTCTTCGGCGATCGGGACTTTGGCGGGGGTGCCGTAGACGGCGGCCGTGGAGGAATACACCAGGCGAGTGACGCCGGCGGCACGCATGGCCTCGAGCAGGTTCTGGCCGCCGGCGAGATTGATGTCGAAGGCTTTTTGGGGTTCGGCCACGGACTCGGGCACGAGGGCTTGGGCAGCAAGGTGAATGACGGCGTCGCGGCCCCCCACGGCGGCGCGAATGGCGGCGACGTCGCGCAGGTCGCCCTCCACGAGCTGCGCGCCGGCGGGCACCGCAGTCCGCCTGCCGGTGGAGAGGTTATCGAAAACGGCAACCACATGCCCGGCCTCGAGCAGCAGCGTCACGATCCGCGCGCCGATGAAGCCGGCGCCGCCGGTGACGAGCAGCTTCATCGTGCGATAGCCTCGGCGACGTGGTCGATCAAGGCCTTGACGGCTTCGAGCGAGGCGCGTGACTGAGCCTCGGTAGCGTCCTTGCCCTCATGCACGAGCTCGTTGCGCAGCTCGGTGTGGGCGATGAACCGCGACCAAAACGGTGCCTGCTTGATGTCGTCGTTTGAGAGCGCGATGTAGAGCTGGGAGACCTTGGTGTTGCCGATGTTGTAATTGATGAGCAGGTGTTCGAAGGTGGCTTTGAGATATTCGAGGCGGCGCGCTTGGTACAGCTGGCGCAGAGCCTTTTCGGTAAAAATCTCGACCGCGGTTTGCGCGAGGATCACCGCTTCTTTATAGTGGCCGTGATCGTGCTCGGCCTGGGCCGCGGCGAGAAGGTTCTGATAGGGTTCGGGTGACATGGTGCTTATTATAGGCCGAAAGCCGGGATTTTGCCCGCGAGCGAGATGGGGCTGGTGGTCAGGTGCTTTTTACTTAAAATTTGTATGCATAAAAAATTTATGTAAAATCGGATGATATGTATCCTTTTTCTTATTTGCCTAAGCCGCTTAAGACCGCCGAATTCTACGTACTTTTAGGCCTCGTTCATCAATCCCGGCATGTATATTCGATTAAAAGTGCTGCCCATAAAGCCTCACTGGGAAGCGTGGATCTGAAGGATGGCCAGCTCTATCCATTGGTGGCGTGTCTCGATGAGGAAGGCTTGATCGAATTAGAGGCTTATGGCCCGGCCGGGAAGTCTGGAAAGGAACGGGCGTTTTATGCTCTCACCGAGCACGGAAAGGTCCGGCTGCAAGAAGAGGGCAAGCGACTTCGGCACGCGGTTAGGATTTTGGAACTAGCTGATTTTCTCGATGGGGGCGAAGCTCAGCGATAGCCGCTTGGTGCCGATGCCTTCGAAGGCGGCGGTGACTTCGTCGCCGGAAACGGCCGCTACGATGCCGTCGCCAAATTTGGCGTGGCGGATGCGGTCGCCGGGGGCGAGGTCGAGGCCGAGCATGGCCTCGCGATGCGTCGCGGCCTGGGCCTCGGTGGTGGCGTACATGGGCTGCGCGCTCCAGCTGCCGGCGCCCGTGGCATGCCCGGCCGCGGCCGCGGTGAGCGCGGCGCCGGCCCACTCGGAGCCGCTGTCTTGGAGCTCGGCCGGGATTTCGAGCAAAAAGCGCGACGGCGGATTGTGGTTGGTGGCTCCGTAGAGCAGACGCGAGTTGGCATAGAGCAGATACAAGCGCTCGCGGGCGCGCGTCATGCCGACGTAGCATAAGCGGCGCTCTTCCTCCATTTGATCGGCGTCGAATAAAGCCCTCGAGTGCGGGAATATCCCCTCTTCGGCGCCGGGAATGAATACTACGGGAAATTCGAGACCTTTGGCGGCATGGAGCGTCATGAGGGTGACGGCGTTGGTGTCCTGGGAATAATTGTCGATGTCGGCGATGAGGGCGATTTCTTCGAGAAAGCCTTCGAGCGAGAGTTCGCCCCAGGTTTCGGCTACACTGAGTAATTCTTTGACGTTTTCGATGCGGTCGGCGGCCTGGATGGAGTTGTCGTCGAGGAAGGTGAGGTAGCCTGATCGCTTTAGTACCAAGTTTAGTAGCGGTCCTACGGCCAGCTTTTGGGCTTCGTCGCGCAGACCGTCGATGAGGAGCGCAAAGGCCTGGAGCGAATTCACGGCTTTGGCTTGGAGGCCGGGGACTTGGTCGGCGCGGCGGCAGGCTTCGAGGAGGCTCAGGGTTGTTGCTGCGGGAGAATCACCCTCGCGTCGGCGAACGCGGTCCGTCTCTTCGGCGGGACCGATATCAGGACCGGCGCCTCCGTGCTCGGGTGATTCTCCCTCCGCACTACCCGCCTGCCTTACAAATTGTCTCCTTCTCCACGCTTCCAGACGTTGCAACGACACGTCGCCCAATCCTCGCGCCGGCAGGTTGATGATGCGGCCGAAGCTCACGGAGTCGTCGGGCTGGTAAATGTAGCGCAGGTAGGCGATAGCGTCTTTGATTTCTTTGCGCTCGTAAAAGCGCGTGCCGCCGACGATTTTGTAGGGTAGGCCGGCGCGCAAAAAGCCTTCTTCGAGCGAGCGCGACTGGGCGTTGGTGCGGTAGAGCACAGCAAAATCGGAGAGCTCGCGCTTCTCGGAGGCGCGCAGGTCTTGGACGCGCGCCACGATGGTTTCGGCTTCTTGGATTTCGTTGTAGACGTTGACGATGCCGATGCCGACGCCGTCGCCGCGATCGGTCCAGAGTTTTTTGTCTGAGCGGACGCGGTTTTTGGCGATTACGGCGTGGGCGGCGTCGAGAATGCGCTTGGTGGAGCGATAATTTTGCTCGAGCTTAATGACGGTGGCGGTGGGGTAATCTTTTTCGAAATCAAGAATATTTTGGAAGTTGGCGCCGCGCCAGGAGTAAATTGCCTGGTCGTCGTCGCCGATAACGCAGATATTATGGTGGGCGCTGGCCAGGAGTTTGGTGATTTGATACTGCGCGTGGTTGGTGTCTTGGTATTCGTCGACCAGGATGTATTTGAACTGCTGCTGATATTTGGCGAGGATGGGGGGGTAGTCTTTGAACATGCTGACCGTGCGGTAAATGAGATCGTCGAAGTCGAGGGCGCCGGCTTCTTTGAGGAGTGCCTGGTAGGCGGGGTAAACCTGCGCGGCGGCGGCTTGGGCCCGGCCGCTGGCGAGTTTGGTGTATTGCGCCGGGCTGATGAGTTCGTTTTTGGCCGACGAAATGAGGCCGTGGATGAGGCCGGGGGTGAGCTGCTTGTCGTCGATGCCGAGGTTGCGCATGGCCCGCTTGATGGCGGATTGCGAATCGGCGGAGTCGAATACCAGGAAGTTGGAGGCCAGGCCGATTTCGACAGCTTCGCGGCGCAGCAGGCGCAGGCAGATGGAGTGGAAGGTGCCGATGAAGGGGAAATAGCCGCGGTTTTGGGGGTTTTGGCCGAGCAGGGTGAGCACGCGGCCGCGCATTTCGCCGGCGGCTTTGTTGGTGAAGGTGACGGCCAGAATGCTTTGCGGCGACTCGTGCTTTTCGGCCACGAGGTAGGCGACGCGGTGGGTGAGGGCTTTGGTTTTGCCTGAGCCGGCGCCGGCCAGGATGAGCACCGGCCCCTCGGTGGTCTGGGCGGCGACGCGCTGCTGGTCGTTGAGTTCGGTGAGTAATGGATGCACCATCTGATTTTAGCGTACCGAACGCGACCGAACTAGGTTGACTTTTGCATCGGATATTAGCATTATGAGCGAGATTCGACATCGAATCGTACCGGGCCGGTAGCGGCCGACGAGACGGAGGAGGCACAAGGATGGTAGTCACCATTTTGGCCGGCGCTGTGGCGATGTATCTCGATATAAATACAACCTTCAGCATACCGGCCGCCCGTTCTCGCCTTTGTCCGGGATCATCGTGGCCCTGACCGCGCTTTTGATACTGGCAAATGTAGGCAGTAGTAGGGGAGTCTCGGCCGAGGAGACAACCCGTCCGGGTGGGCGCCTGTCCGGATGGACGAGGGCGATCGTCGTGGTTCTCGTTATCTGCCTCATCTGGTGGCTGGCTTCGTCGTCTCGGAGCCCCGGCCGGTAGCTCCGGCAAAAATCGTCAACTGTTTCAGGAGGAGTCCCATGCTGTCTAAGCCGGTTTCTCACTTCACCATACCGTCCGCCGACTCACCGGCCACTGCCGAGCAGTTCATCCACGAGACGCGAGAGGCGGCGGCGAACGGGAGGGAGTTGTTGCGATTCGTCTGGCCCGATGGGCCGGGAGACACATCGGGGTTCTGGGCGCTGTTTTACCGATTGGCGTACCAGGGCCACGGCTCAAACTCGATGGGTGCGCCGGTCGCGGAGCACACTGTGTACGGAGGCGGGCACAATTACACCCGTCAGTACCGGCTGCACCCACGGTCGTACGGTGAAGACGTCGAGGCGGGGTCGCACGTGATCATCTGCTCGCTCCACTCAGACCGGGTTGGCGCGGTGGAGGTAAGGTTGGAGTACCGCCAGCGGGACGACGGCAGTTTCATTATGGCGAGACTGACTTTCTCCTAGAGGAGTCCCGGATGGGATGGAGAGAAATCCCGGTCGCCGGCATCATGTCGCGTGGCGCAGTCGATAAAGACATGGTGTGAGGCACGCGGCAGCCATGTTCGAGCTCGAGGCCGACGCTCTGCCGCCACACTCGTACGAGTGCAATGGAATGTGGTTCGTGAACCTCATGGTCACCGACGTCATTCCGGTGGCGGATGTCCCCGGCGGCGAGGACCAGGCCGATGAACCCATGACGACGGTGGCGTACACCGGCACCGTCGATGGAACAGACGTCAAGGTCCAGCTCAGATACGTCGGCGAGATGTTTGACCGCTTCCTCGCCGAAGAATAACCACCCGTGAAGGAGGCTGCTTGCCGGAACCCTTCGCGGGTTTCGTGCGTTGTCGGGGTTAATTTTTTGGGCGGGTGGGCGTTGACTTTTGAGCTTGGGAGAAGCATGATGTCCAACGGTGCCGCTGGACCATAAGCGTAATTGTCTAGTGCATCAGAGAATGTTCGGATCCAGTCGACCAGAAGGGGACCGTACGTGCCTGGCGGAATCTGGGTTTTGGCTGCCGCGGTAGTCATACTCTACAAGATCATGAGTTGGCGAGGAAGAAGAGGTCGGGGCGCCCCCCATAGTCAACGAGGGGTGCGCACCATATGGAGGCTGCTGTTGTTTTGTGTCTTCGCTGGCCTTTTCTGGTTGGTCCTATTGGTGGCGAGCTCGGCGCCGAACCGATAAGCCCCACGAGGCGGTTGCATGGCATCCCCCTCGTGGGGCTCTGCCACATTGACTTATTTTGGTTTTGTTGTATTATATTTTAGTCTGATAGTTCGATATTCGGCTGCGGCCGATCGTTCCTGGAGGTGGTTCCCATCAGTCTGCCCGAGATTCTTGCCTACGCGGCGCTTCCGCTGCTAATCGGTGGAGGCGCAACGTTCGCCCTCACACCGGGCCGGAATGCCCGCGGCGGTGCCTGGCTGATCCTGGTCGGCATCCTCACGGCTATCGCGGCTGGCATCATGCGCCTCGTGGCGGGGAATTCCGACTGGGCCGCCTGGGGCTGTGCCCTCGTCTTCGGCGGCTTGGTCCTACTGCTTGGCTCGGGCATCTTCGAGCCGATCCTGCCCGGGTGGCAGCCAGCGAATCCACCGCGGCGGCCGTCACTACGGTGGATCGCCGCCGGGCTGGTCTGCATGGCAATCGGGTTGGTGCTCATTATCACCCAGTAGACGTTCTCGCTACCGCGAGAGCGTCACAGGCTCCGGCCTTCGTTTATGACTCGTTGTCGTAGACGGAGGTCCGGAGCCTTCGTCATGGGCGGGATTATTATTTAACGTCGAGGCAAGTGGGAACCGAGGTGCCTTCGAGCAGGGTTTGCAGCGCGAGTTTGCGAGTACCGGTGGCGCCGGGGGTAACGCCAGGGCCGGAGCAAGCGCCACCGGGCCAGTAGCGGATTTGACCCACGGTGATGGCGGCATCTTTGGTAATGACGTAAGGCTGGCCGGTGGTGGGGTCGGCGGCGCTGACGGAAACGGCCGGCGGGGTTACGGCGTAGAAGCCGCCGGCGGCAGTGGCTTTGTAAGCGGCGGCGTAGGCGGCGAGGTCGGATTGGCGCTGAGCGTTGGCGGCGGCAGGATCGGGCGTGGGCAGAGCGGTCGGCGCGGGGGTAGCAGTGGCGTCGAGCACCGACGAATCGGCCGAGCTGGTTTTGGGCGCGGGGGTCGGTGTGGGGCTGGCTTTGGTACCCGGCACCCACGAAGGCAGGGTGGGCTTGGCGATGACGGCGTACGCCGCGGCACCGCCGATCACGAGCAGCACGACAAACGTGATAATGAGGGCGACTGTGCGGCCTTTCGAGAGAGGCTGGGGGTGCGTAGCGGGCTGGACTGGCGCGCCGCCGGCCGGTGCGGGCGCCGCGGGAGGCGGAGGCGCAGGGGTCGGCGCGGTGTCGGCGACCACCGGGACCGGCTCGGCAACGGCGGCGGGCGGCGGCGTGGGTACGGGCGCGGGCGCCGGCGGGGGCATGGGTTGGGCGGGTGGTTCGGGGGCTGGCTCGGGTTCCGGGGCTGGTTCGGGCTCGGGCGCTGGGTCGGGCTCGGGTGCGGGCTCGGTGTCGGCGGTCTGGTCGCCCTCGTCGGCGGCTGGTTCATCTGCCGGCTGGGGCTCCGGCGTGGCGCCGCTCAGCGCGGTGGCCACTGCGGGGCTCGATGATAAAGCCGTTTGCGGCTCTGGTTTGGGATTATTTTCGATTTCGGCAATGGATTTCTGCAGGACCTCCTCGACTGCCTCGCCTCCCGAAACTTCGGCCACCGCGAGCTTAGGGTCCTCCGCCTCGGGCGTGGGGTCGTCGGTGGGCTTGTCGTGGTTTTCGATTTGTGGGGCGTCTTCGGGCTTTGGCTTGGCGGCGTCTGTGGTGGCATCCGGCATGGTTTTGGTCTCCTCGATATCGTCAGATTTGGCCCGGGGGCTGGCGGCCGGTGCGGCTGCGGGGGCCGGGCGCCCCAAAACCTCGGGCAGTTTGGCTTCGGTCTGGGCTTTATCGGCGTCGGTCAGCGTTTCCATATGCCCGCATTCGGGGCAGAGCCAGCCGGCCTTGGATTGCACCATGTCGTTGCCGCAATTTGAGCATTTCATACTAACCAGCATACCATACCACTTATGCTAGGTACGAATGGGCTAATTTTTAAAAACGAGGGCTAATTTCGAGGCGGTCGAGGCCGTGTTCTTCGAGCTCGGTGCGGTAATGTTCCTCGAGCGGGCGCAGCTCACCCAGATCGTCGTCGCGATTGAGCTGTTCGACTTCCACGCCGCGTTCGCGGGCTAGATCTCGCTGCGCCAGCCGCTCAGTGAGTTCATCCCAGAAAACATGATCGTCGTAATCGAGAATATATTGGTCGTAGAGGCGCTGGGTCCATTCGGCTTCGATGAAGTGTTCGCCGGTTTCGGCATCAAGCCCGATGTCGGGAAACTTGTGCGCGGCTAGCAGTTTTTCCACAACGCTCGAGGCGGCTTCGTCTTGAAAGTCGGGGTCGTGCTGGGCATTAATCATCCATTCGCCCAGGTAGGCGAGCTCGATGAGCTTGCGAAAATCTTTAACTGTTAGCTCGGGTTTTACCACAATGGAACTATTTTACAGGCTTTGGACGGTTTTGACGATTTTGGCGAACGATTCGTAGTTGAGGCTGGAGGTGCCGGGCAAGAGGCCGTCGACGTGATCCATTTCTAGGTAGGCCCGGCAGTGGTCGGGGTCGACACTGCCGCCGTAGAGCAGCCGGACGCCCGCGAGGCCGCCTTCGCCGTAGAGTTCCTCGAGGGTGGTGCGGATGGCGCGGTAAGCAAAACGGATATCGTCGGGGGTGGCGGGGCGCGGCGGATGGCCGTCGTGGTGATTGATGGCCCACACCGGCTCGTAGGCGATGACCAGGCCGGCAATATCGTCGGCCGTGAGGTTGGCGAGCGCGGCCGTGAGTTGATCGACCACGACACGCTCGGCGAGGTTGTGCTGGTGGTCGTGGAGATTTTCGCCGATGCACAGCACGGGCGTGAGGTTGTTGCGCACCGCAGCGGACAGCTTGGCGGCGATGAGCGAGTCATCCTCCCCCATCGCCCGGCGCTCGGAGTGTCCGACAATGACGTAATCGGCTAGGCCGGCGAGCATGGCGGGAGAGATTTCGCCGGTGTAGGGGCCGGAATCGAGGTAATGGACGTTTTGAGCGCCGAGCTTAAATTTCTTGCGGTCGAGGTCTTTGGCCAGCGGGTAGAGATCGATAGCCGGCGGGCAAATGACGATTTCGGTGCTGGATTTGGCTTCAATGTGCTCATCGAGCCGGCGCATGAGCAAGCTGGCCTCGCCCGGGCCCAGGTTCATCTTCCAGTTGGCAACTATGAGGCGCTTCATCTTCTTCGCTATAGTAACGCTTATGCCAATTGTTTGTCGAGCAGGGCGTCGACGCAGGCCAGGCCTTTGCCGCTCATGAGCTCGAGGCTGGCGCCGCCGCCGGTGGAGACCCAGGTGAATTGGTCGTGCAGGCCTTCGCCGTCGATGAAATCGGCGGTGTCGCCGCCGCCGATGATCGAGACGGCCTTGGACGCGATGATGGCGTCGGCCATGGCGCGGGAGCCGGCGCGAAATTCTTTGACCTCGGTGATGCCGAGCGGTCCGTTCCAGATGACGGTGGATTTGCCGTCAAAATCGAGGAAATCGTAGATTTCGGACTTGAGGCGGGCGCCGTAGTTTGGGGCGGCATCCACGATATACTCTTTGGCGCCTACGCCGGCTAGGGGCGTTTGGTGCAGGTTTTTGGCTTCGGTAAGGCTTTCTGAGACCATGACGTCGGCCGGGAGCACGAGGTGGGTGTTTTCGCTCTCGGCTATGGCCAGGAGCTTTTTGACGTCGGCTTCGGCGTCGCGCTCGGCTACGCTGAGGCCGATATTGGTACCCTGCACGAGCGCAAACGTGTTGGCGATGGGGCCGGTGAGCAGCATGGCGTCGACTTTGGGAATGAGGTTGGTGAGAATCTCGAGCTTGGTGGAGACTTTGGCGCCGCCGATCACGGCCACGAGCGGGCGGTTGGGATGCTCGACGGCCCCGGTAATGGTGTCGACTTCGCGCTCCACCAGCAGGCCGGCCACGGCGGGCAGGTAGTGCGAAATGCCTTCGGTGGAGGCGTGCGGGCGATAGGAAGCAAAGGCGTCGTAGACGAAGATGTCGCCGAAAGCGGCCAGCTGCTTGGCGAAGGCGGGGTCGTTGGCTTCTTCTTCGCGATGGAAGCGCACGTTTTCGAGGCACAGCATGCCGCCGAGCTGGAGGGCGGCCACGGCTGCTTCGGCTTCGGGGCCGACGCAATCGGACACGAATTTCACTGGCCGGCCCAATACTTCGGCAGCTTTTTGGGCTACTGGTTCGAGGCTAAATTTGGGATCAGGCTTACCATCGGGGCGGCCGAGGTGGCTCGCGATGACTATTTTGCAGTTTTTACTCCAGAGGTACTCCAGGGTGGAGCGGGTGGCTTCGATGCGAAAGGCGTCGGTGACGGCGCCGTTTTCGACCGGGACGTTCCAATCGAGGCGAGCGAAAATGGTTTTATTTTGGACATCAATGTCGCGGATGGTTTGCTTGTTCATATGGTTAGTGTAGTGGATTTTTTGACTACTGTCTGTTTCGAAGCACGCTCATGGATAGGGTGTAACGGAATCCGAGGATTTCTGGCGAGTGTGAGCGTAAGTAATTGAGAAACCCTCGGATTCCGTTACAATGGCACGATGCGTGAGTCGGAAGGAGCGTCATGACAGGTCCACTGGAGTCGACAAAGTTTTATCTATTATTGGCCTTGGCAGAGGGACCCTTGCGGGGTGCGAGTGTGCGCCGACAAATTTTGGAGGACACGGTTGGAATGTATTTGGCAGACGGGACGTTGTATGAAAGTTTGGCTAGCTTGGTCCGAACAGGGCTGCTCGAGCGAACGGACACAACTTACCGGCTCACCGACAAAGGCCGGCGGCGGTTGGAGCTGGAAGCGCGCACGTTGGGGCGAGCTGTGGAATTGAGCCGGGCTCGGCTGGGTTGGCGCTAGGCGACCTTGATGACAACCTTGTCGGTGCCGCCGATGAGTCCTGGCTGATTGCCAGAAGCTACGACGGCGTTGTCGCCTTTGTGAATGTTGCCGGCGGATTTGAGCAGGCGCAGGACGTGGTCGGTGGCGTCTTCCATGGATTCGGCGAGATAGGATTTGCCGCCCCAGACGATAGCCATTTGGTAGTAGACCCGCTCGTGATCGGTCACCATGATGATGGGCACGTTGGGACGCAGGGCGGAAATGTTGCGGGCGGTTTGGCCAGAGCTGGTTTCGGCCACGATGACTTTGGCGGGCAGCTGATGGGCCAGTACCACGGCGGCGGCGGAGATGGCGTTGGCGGGTTCTCCGCCCACAAACTCCACGTGATCGCCCATGTGGACGTGGTTTTCTTCGCGCTCGGCATAAAGGATGACGCGCTTCATCATGCGCACGGTTTCGACCGGGAAGAGGCCCATGGCGGTTTCGCCGGAGAGCATCACGGCGTCGGTGCCCTCCATGACAGCGGTGGCCACGTCTGACACTTCGGCGCGGGTGGGTTGCGGGGATTGAATCATGCTCTCGAGCATTTGAGTGGCCACGATGACGGTCTTGCGATGATGCTTCGCCAGCTCGATCATGCGACGCTGCACAGCGGGTACGGCCTCGGGCATGGTTTCGACGGCCAGGTCGCCGCGGGCCACCATGAGAGCGTCGCTAGCGATCACGATCTCTTCGAGGTTGGCGACGGCGGCGGCGGTTTCGACCTTGGCAATCACGCGCAGATCGGAGCCGAATTTGGCTAGCCGCTCCTTGAGACTCAGGATATCTTGGGCCGTCTGAACAAAGGAGAGGGCGATGTAATCGGCCTTGGCCTTCACCGCGAATTCAATGTCGGATATGTCCTTGGAGGTGAGGATGTCGCCGCCAAGATCAGAGTCGGGTAGGTTCATGCCTTGGTTGGAGTAGAGGAGGCCGGGCGTGAGAACTTGGCCGGTGATAAGGCCTTTTTCGATTTTGTGAACTTCAATCTGGATCATGCCATCGCGCAGAAAAATGCGCTCGCCTTTTTTGAGGTAGCGCGAAATATCATGTTGCACGGGAATGATGCCAGTGGAGTCAAACGTGGCTCCATATTGGAACCGCACCAAATTATCGCGGACGAACGGCAGGCCGTCGGCCGGCAAAGTGCCGACGCGGATCTTGGGGCCCTGAAGGTCGGCGATGACGGCGACGGGGCGCTCATGCTTGGCACTGAGTTTGCGGGCAATCTTGAGGACTTCGCCGTGCTCCTCTTGGGTGCCATGCGAAAAGTTAAGGCGGAACGCATTAACCCCCGCAAGCATGAGTTGTTCCAGTACTTGCGGGGAGTTAGAGGCGGGGCCAATGGTGGCGATAATTTTGGTGCGTTTGAATGATGCAGCTAACATTTCTTTAGTGTAGCACCATTTGAGACCGACTAGGGGTGCAGGATATCGTGGATAGCCTTGCGGAAGGTCCTGAGCGCGTCATTAATGGCATCGCGGTAGGTGTTGCGGGCGGTTCGGATGCAGGCGCGGAAGGTGTTTTGATTGGACAGGCGACCAGAAGCGGTAGCTTGCGCGACCATGAGCGCTTCATCGCCGTCGAGACGCGATTGGAGCTGGGCATTGGCGGCCTTGAACGTGGTATCGAGTTTGGCGTCGGAACTGAGCGCAGCGGGACTGGCGGCTTTGGCGCTGAGATCACCTATAGCGCTCGTGGAGGATGAGCGGAAGTTGGACACGACGGTGGACTGGCCGCCTAGGTGATCGTCGACACACTTCTGGATGTCGGTCTGGAATTTGTCATTGGCAGCAGCGAGGGCTTGATTGAGGGCATCAACGGCCGCCCGGATTTGCTCGGCTATGCCGCCGTAGCCGTCGCGGGCAGCGACGGGCGTGGTGCTCCGGTCGGCCTGCGCGAAGCCTACTACGCCCACGGTGGCAGTGACGGCCACCAAGCTGATGGCGAACACCGCCTTGGCGATTATTTGTCGGTTGATGCTGGGACGATTAGTGTTGGCCATATTGGATCACCTCCTTGCCTGCGAGGAGGCGGACCCCCTCTCAATATCTGTATGCTTTAATTCTACTATAGCCTGGATCGTGCCAACCACCAACAGCTCAAAGACGTAAATGGCGGCGTTGTGTGCGAGGCCGGACTGCCCGAGTGCGCTAAACACGGGGATGGAGACTAGGATAACCAGAGCAAGAACGAAACTTGTGCTGCTGGGGATCCGGCGGCTGACGACTACCGCTAATGCATATACCGCGATGGCTGCCTGCCCAAACATGGAGCTGGCGGCGGCGCCGAAGGCCAGCGCGGCGATGAGCGGGTACTGGGCCAGATTCCATAACCATCTCTGTGATCGTCTGGTGCGTGGCCGGGGCTGGACGGGGGACGCTTGATGAACACGCCGTGGCATCCCCGCAGGCACCGGCAGCTGACCTCGACGCACCGGCGCGGGGCGTACCGGACGGTAAATGTCTCCGGAAATGCCGGGCGGTGCAGTCATGGGATGGCCTGGTATAGCTGCCAATCGGGGGTCTCCGCGACTAAGGTAAGATCGCTCTGAGCGCGGAGCCAACCGTAGTTTTGCCAGTCCGACACCTTTATGAGCACAACGTAGTGTACCCCGAGGGCCCGTAATCTAGAACCGGCATTATGCTCAAAAAATCGGCGATCTATGACATCATTTTGTATTTTATTGACAATGCCTAAATCTGAATCGGGAGGTACACCGGGCAGCTCGGGGTCGTTCGAGACAATACCTGGACGGTCAAAAAACTGCGCTGAGGGGTTGGCAACGGGACGATGGGCGAAATCGAGGTAGATATATTGATGCCATGGCAACATAAGTGTGTCGGGATGTCCGGGCGGGGCTGCCGGCAGAGCGTTCAGCCGCGCATTGAGATCGGACCAGCCGGCGGGATAGGCCGTGGCGGTGAGCTGGCCGGCCGCTCCCCACGGCAGCAGCGGCGCCCAGGCAAACACCAGCACGGCCGTAGCTGCCAGGAGGCCGCGCCGCCAGAAGGGCTGGAGCCGAGTGCCGGCAGCGGCCAGCGCACCGGACGCCAAGTAGGCATAGGCCAGCGCGATGAGCGCCGCCCACTTTTGGGGCTCACGGTAGCCGCGATAAAACGGCAGGTGATCGACGAGAAGGTGCGTGAGCGCCGCGGTGGGCGGCCAAGCGACACCAATGGCGAGCAGCCAGGCCAGGCTAGCCGCGACGGCCAGTGCCAGCCCGAGCCGATCGCGCCGGCGCACTGCTAGCACGAGGCCGATGATGGCTAAGATGAGTATTGTGGCTGCAGCAAGCCAAAACCATGCGCCCGTGCTCGAGCCGGGCACCACCAGGCCGGTGCGCTCGCCCCAAAAGCCCTGGAGCGCGGCCACGGCGGCCGGCGCGCCGAGGGGGCCGGCGGTGGTGCGGAAGGCCTCGAACTGCCCGGCGTCGAAGCCGGCCACGGCGCGGGCTGCCGCCGAACGGTGCAGCAGCCAGGGCACGAGCCAGGCGCTGGCGGCCGCCAGCCACAGGGCCGTGGCCAGTGCCAGCCAGCGTCCGGTGTGCGGCCGCCACCCTCGGCCCCAGGCGCTGGCGGCGATGACGGCGGCGAGCAGTAGCGCGGCCATGGGCAGCAGGTGCAGCGACGCCATGCCCAGGCCGACCGCCCAGGCCCCGAGCACCAGCGCCCGCCGCGCGCCGGGACGCTCAAGGAGCCGCAGCAGGGCATCCACCAGCCAGGGCAACAACGCGTAGCCGGCCAGCACGAGCCATTGGCCGGCCATGAGCCGTTCGTAGGTGAAGGGGTTGACCACGTACATGAGGCCGGCCGCGTAGGCCGACCAGCCCGGCGACCGACGCGCCGCCAATCGCCACATGCCCACCCCCGTTAGCACCGGCAACCCCACGAGCACGAGCTTCTCGACCACCCAGCCCGGCAGCACCACACTGAGCGCTCGAATGAGCCACCACAGCGGGGCGGTGTTGCTGAGCATATCGGAAGCAGCCATGTGCGGACCCCAGCTCAGATCAACCGTGAGCACATACCCCGGCAGCAGCAGCGGACCGAGTACGATCAGGGCGAGTCCCAGAAACACTAGCCACGGCCGTGCGCGAATAATTTGAGAGGAATGATGCATGCAGACAGTGTACCAAAGACGTAGCCCCCGGCCTCCGCGGTTGCGGATACCAGGGGCTTACCGTCAGGGTGTTGTGCTTGTGGCGTGAACATTGAGCGGACGCGTGGGTTTGTTGCGTGGACTCAGGCTCGCGGGGCCAGCCGGTAAGCCCGAGGGCCAAGGCTGACCGGGGTGCCCAGGGCACTCGCGAAGACGGTCGAGACCGCCTGGAGGAGCCGTCCCGTGACGGCTCCGACATCAGCACCGTAGAGCACGGTGAACTCGAACGTCCGGTTATTCACCACGTTGAGCCTCATTACGGCCGCTAGGCCCGCAGGCTGTCGATGGAGCTGCACGAGGATTGCGGCGTGGATGTCGGCTACCGTCAATCCGACAGTAGCGCGGAGTGTCCCACCGTCGGTGGAAGGCTCTAGCTCGATCTCGACCGGCTCGGTTTCGACATGTTCGGTCCCTCTTTCCAGGGTAGTCATGAGCCTGTGCTCCTTTGCACTCGTTCTGACGACGGCGAAGGTAGTTTCGCCATTTGGTTATTATACTACTAATGCTTCCTGGAATCAACTTTGGCTTAACAGACTCAACCCCCGGCGCAACGTGCGCGCCGGGGGCGGGTCGGATCAGGTTTGGTCGGGGGGCGGGAGCGGTGGGGACGGCGGCGGGGTGACGGCCGTGTAGATTGGGCCGATCCTGGCGGGCTCAACGAGCCGGTTGTGGTTGAATGCCCGAATGGCGACGCCGGTGATGGCGTCACGCATTTTCTTGCGGACGGTTTCGGGCCTCAGGCGGCGGTCGGGGGGCCACTCTTCCGGACGCAGGAAATATACGACCGTGAGCTGGCCGAGATTGGCGGTAACTCCGGCCAGAGCGTTGAGATACCCTCCTAACGCGGCGGCGGTGGGATCAGGAATTTTGTACGCCTCGACCGGTTGAGCGGGCTGTTGCCCGGTGGAGTCGGCGAGGAAAAACGTGAACCTGCCACCGTGCGGGCCGGTGTCTCCGCCCCACATCTGGTGAAGGCCGACGAGTGGCGTCAACGAACCCCTCACTTCTGTGATCCGACAGATGCACAGCGGTTGCTGCGGACGACCATTATGGCATTTAATATGCCGGCGGTCAATGGGTCCAGAGCGCTGCCCCCAACATGACGGATCCCCGGCGCACGATGCGCGCCGGGGATCATCGCTAGATTGAGGGACAAGGGGTCGGCAGGGTTAGGGCCGAGCGATGTGGCGAAGCTCAAACTACCGTCGCGTCCTCTGTACGCCGGCGACGGCGTCGCTACCGGGTGCCGCGTACGTGCGGAGGGTGAGGTTGACGATGTGGTCGGGCAAGTCGTCGTTGAGCAGCGCAGCCGCCACGGCAGCTTTCACCGATTCCAGCATCGAATCGGCGCGAGACCAATCCAACACAGTGCCGGCCGGCCAGCCCAACAGCTCGGGGACCGGCGCCGGCAGGGGCTCGCCCACGGGGCCCGGCAACTGGAAGCTGAATGCTTCGGCCGACACCGCGACGAGGCAGGCGGCGGGGTGGGCCTCGAGCACGGCGGCGACGCGGCTGGCGAGCGCCGGCGTGAGGGGCTCGCCGATCACCTCGTAGGCGGCGGTGATGACCACGGGGTCGTCATCTGGCCCGCACGAGGGTAGGGGTTGGTCGAGGTGCGTGCGGGGGAGAAATGGAGCAACGGTCTCTCCCAGCGTGCAGGCGAACCGGGGCTCGCCGTTGGGGCTGGCAAACATGTGCATCCCCTCCAAGCGGGTATCTAGCGGAATGAGCGGCCAGACGGCCGCTGCTGACTCAGCATTGTACTATTTTTGGCTTTTGTCAAGCCGCAAAACAGCGTAGCCCCCGGCGCAACATGTGCGCCGGGGGCATTCGCCAGATCTGGTTGGAGGGGTCAGCGGGGGCGGGCGGTAATCGGCTCGATGGGGCTCACCAGCACCGGGAAGCCGTCGGGGGCCTCGCGCTTGCGGTCGCAGAGCAGAGTCCGGACCCCCAGATTCACGACGGCCGCCAGGTGGAGGGCCTCAAAGCGGCCCATGGTGGACGACCGGATGCCGCCGCTAGCCAGGAGCTGCACAACCCTGGGGGCCAATCGCTCCCCCTGCGCGCCCCGGAGGGTGTACCTGAGGCTGTTGGGGTTGACGTCGAAGTCGACGACCACAGCGTGGCAGTCGTGGCCCAGGAACCACTCCAATGCCTCGATCGTGGGCTGGCCCCACACCGAACTGGGCCTGAGCACGCCGACGTAGGCGCCGTGCACCGGCGCCTCTGAGGGCACCAACTCGGGTACGAGACTATACGGCATGGCCGTCTCCAATCTGACGAATGTACAAGCAGCGGGACGCTGCGTTATTTCATTATGACATTAAGACCGCTTATGGTCAAGGTGGCCGACGCCCACAATGTGCATGGTAAAGCCAAAACCGGTGTAGGCCTCGGCGTCGAGGAGCCGGCGGGTGTCGAGCACGCGCCGGTGCGCCAGGCGCTGCGCCACCTCGGCGGGGCTCACGGCGGCAAACTCGGGCCACTCGGTGAGCACCGCCAGCACGTCGGCGCCGTCGGCCGCCTCGAGGGCGCTAGCAGCCGCGATCACGCCGGCGGGCGCCGAGGCGGCGGGGTCGTAGGCGGCCACGGTGGCGCCGGCTGCCAGCAGCGCGGCGATGACGCGCAGCGCCGGCGACTCGCGGGTGTCGTCGGTGCCGGCCTTGAAGCTCAGGCCCCACACCGCCACGCGGGCACCGGCCAGCCGGCCGCCGGCGAGCCGCCGCACCAGCTCTACCATGCGCTCGGTTTGGGCGGCGTTGGCGCGCACCACGGCCTGCATCAGTTCAAATTCGTACCCCACCGAGGCCGCCAGCCCCATGAGTGCCTGCGTGTCCTTGGGAAAACACGATCCGCCCCAGCCGGGTCCGGGCTGCAAAAACTGCGGCCCAATGCGGCTATCGGCGCCCACCCCGGCCAGCACATCGTGGGCGTTGGCGCCGAGCTCCTCGCTGATGGCGCTGATGGAGTTGGCAAACGATATTTTGGTCGCTAGAAAGGCATTTGAGGCATACTTAATGAGTTCGGCAGTGCGCGCGTCTACGAGCATCACGGGGGCCTCGACGCCGCCATACAGCCCAGCCACCACCCGAGCCGCTGCCGGGTCGGCCGAGCCGATCACGATGCGGTCGGGGCCCAAAAAGTCGGCCACGGCAGTGCCTTCGCGCAAAAATTCGGGATTGGACGCCACGGCCACGTCGGCGCGGCCCAGTGCCTGCGCCACCCGCTCGGCGGTGCCCACCGGCACGGTGGATTTGTTGACCACCACGGCGCCGGGGGCGAGGTGATCCTTGATTTCGGCCGTAGCCGCCATGAGGTAGCTGAGGTTGGCCGAGCCGTCGGCGGCCTGCGGGGTGGGTACACACATCATCACCACGCGCCGGTCCCCTACCACTCCGGCCGCGCCCACCACAAACCGCAGCCGGCCAGCCGCCACGCCGGCCTGCACTAATTCCTCGAGGCCGGCCTCCATGATAGGCATGTGCCCAGCCCGCAATTGTTCAATTTTGCGCTCGTCCACATCCACGCACACCACATCGTGCCCCAGGCTCGCCAAGCACGCCCCCGTGGTGAGGCCAACATATCCGGTTCCAATCACAGCAACATTAACAGAAGATTTCACGAAGTGCATTTTACACCGTACGGGGGCGCGGCGCCATCTGTAAAAATGCTAATGTCGGCCGATCTTGCTCGCCATCCGTGTGCAATGCGGCCGAAGACATTAGGGTAGCTAGCCTCTATCCTGCCCATGTCGTCGTCGGCGCCAGTCCCAAGCCAGGAATCCGATGCACGCCACGAGGGTGCCGCCGCTCACGATGAGCCCGATGTAGAACCATCGCTGCGGCGTAAATTCGGCTACCATCTCGAGATCGTATGAACCATCGGCATTTTGAGTGCAGAGCTTCTGCTGTCCGCAGAGTTTATCGACATCCACGTACCAGCCGTTTTCGAAATCATTGAGCTTGAAGTGATCCCCCGCAGCGACTGCATCGGGCTTGGCCCACGGCAGCCACGATCCCAGCCCCTTCACCTTGCCGTTGTTGATTTCGAGACGCCAATCCGGATGGTAAGCCTCGGCCATTGCGAGGTAGAACGGGGTGGTGGCAGCCCGTATTGAGATCGTTCTCGCTGTTTGACTTGGAGCCTTAAAGCTAATGTCTTTTGGTGGCTTCACTGTAATGTTCGCGTTTGTCAGGGCGAAATATTTGCCGGTGATATCAGGGGTCTTTATCACTCGAAGGTCGTCATAACGTACGACTGACTCTGCGCCATCATCTTCTGAATATGCGTATAAGGTAATGTTCGCAATTTTCGCGCCGGGAGGAATTACAAACGTCGACTGGTATTTCTTCCATATCGTTGAGGCGATGGATATACGCTCTGTGATTTTCGTCTTCTGAGGATCGTCTAAAATTACGGAATATCCGGCACTCTGCGTGCCGTTCGTGGTGTAGTCAAAAGTAATTTGGTAAGTCCCATTTGGCTCAATGGGGATATTATTGGCGCTGGTGCAGGCAATGTGCCGCGAAGCATGGAGCTCGAGGGATCGCCTACCATCGCTCGCTTTTGTACTTATATTCATCCCTATCTTGGGCTTGTCGTCATACGCGCCGCAATCGCCAACATTTTTTTCCCAAAGCCCATTTTCGAACGAACCATTCGGAACGATGTTCTCGTACGTATAGGCCTGATCTCGATACGCCGTCGGGCCACTCTGGAAGGGCTCGAATTGGTTCTGTCCAAAATCCAGAGAATCGAGCTTTTTTAGGCCAACGATTTTTACATTGTCGTAATTTGTTTCCGCGAGCTTACTCTGCTGCTCAGATGGTCTTGCCATGAGAGTAACGCCGAGATTGGTAGCCCCAGAGGGACGAGCCTGAATCGTGGCATACGTGCGCCACGCATCATCGGGCGCTCGCAGGTTATATTTTCCCAAGACTTCCTTTGTTTCCGAGTTGCTGATCTGGTACGCAGCGTAGGTACCATTGTGTATTTTGTAATCCATGGCTGTGAGATAAAAATCTGCTCGAATTGGTAAGGGCGCTGAGGCGGTACAGGCCATGTGTTTCTGTGCCGTCATATTTAGAGAGTATTTTCCATCGGAAGCCACCGAACTTTGTCTCACGGATATCGAGGGACTACCGTCGTAATTATTGCAATCTTGTACTTTGTCCTGCCATAAACCGCTTTCGAACGATCCGTTGATGACGTTATTGCCTGTCGTGGCAGAGTAGACTCCAATTTTTTCAACGTTAGACCCAAGATAATGCTCCTGGTTGTCGCTCGCGTTAAGTTTTGTAATTTTTCCGTCAATATCCAGATATATGTCGGGCTCTCGTGCAACATTTATCCGTTTTATAATTGAAAAACTAGCCGCGTTGGCTACTCCCCTGGTTGCACCTAGGTTTTTTCTGAGATCTCGCGACAAAATCTGTAGTTCATTCCCCGCCACGCGATATTCGTACTCGCTAAATCTGGCTGGCCGATAAATCGTTGACCCCCTCAGGTCCTCCTTGCTAGCAAGCTCGCGGTCCCGAGTTGGTTGCATGTCTTCGAAAGTGCCAAATAAGTCCGTTATCTTTCGAGCATAAGTCTTCTCTTCGCCACTCACAAAGTTGAAATCTTTCTCTCCTAGGGCCTGTTTCGCAAAGTTGAGCGATCCCTGGAGTGCTGGCATGCCCGGGATTGAATATAGATTGCTGAAGGTTGAGACATAGGGCTTAACATTCGTGTTTTGGTAGAGTGCGATGTCGTTGATGCCAGTATTAACCCGTTTTAAGAACGGCATTTTATCGAGCAAATCGGTGTAGTTGCTTCGGATATCGCCGTAATTAATGAAGAAATCATCGTCATTTTTAGTATCCCTTAACGGGACTACGACATATTTAATGACTCCGTCCGCTAGAAGCTCGGGTGCAAACGGATTCTGGAAAACCTCCATGGCCTGCTCCTCGGTGGTCAGGTAGCTACCATCCACGGTGCGTTTGATGAAATCGACCCACGAGGATTGCGCTATATCGATTGCCCCTACTTTCGGGTGCATGTCGGAGTCTAGCGCCCATCGCGAGTCCTTGGGGGCCCACAGCGTCCTGGAAAAAGACGATTCGTCCAACAATTTGTTGAGAGCCGTATAAGACTCTGGGATTGTACGACTTGCGAACGTGGTCTGGATCGTACCGCTTATGATGGGAGCTAAGTTTACTACCATAATGCTCGCGAGAGCTGCCGCAAAGCCTAGGGAGAGGTACTTATGGCCGATTTTCTTCAACGCAATATATGCGCCGGGGATGAGAACCGTATACGATAACGCGATTAGTAGGTAGAATTTGCTCGCCTCTCTATACGCACCGAAGCCGGGAAAGTGCGCGTAGAGCCATTGATACGCCTGCGGAAAGGGAGTGTCTACCTGTTTTGTTAGAAATATTCCCAGAATGCCAAGTGTGGCAAAGAAAATTATCGTTCTTCTGGATTTATTCAAGAATATCCCGAGAGTTGCGGCGACGGGAAGCAGCCAGAAATACAATGGGATGTGGTTAATAATAAATGGTATTGGTCGTCCACCGTTCCAGAAGGGGTGAAACAGGGTTAGGGCTTCATTAATGTCGTAAAACGCATTTCCGAATAACCCTCGCGACAGAATATCCGCGCCAATTGCACCGTTGATTTTGGTGAAAGCAAAAATCCAAAAGAAATTGAGCAGCCCGAATATGGCAAACGGAATAATTGAGCGCAGCGTATAGCTTATGATCTCGTTAATTTTTTTATGATCAATGATTTTTGCGACGCCCTGGCCGGCGGCGGCGAAGACGAGGATCCAGGCAATTATGTATGCGGCTCGGGGTTCATAGGCCGACGACGCCGAGAGCAGGAGGCCAGCCCAGATGCCATAACGAAGGCTCTCCTTCTCTAAGAACTCTAAATATGCGAGCAGCACCCACGGGGCAAGCGCATATGCGCCCGCGAGCGTTAGATGCCCGGTCAGTAGGATTAAAAAATAGGTATTACAGGAATATATGATGGCGCCCAGTATGGCTGCGATTCGGTTTTTAAAAATCTTCCATACCAGAAAAAAGGCCCCGAGCGGAGTGAGGAGCACTGCTGGCCAGAGGTGCACGAGCCTTTCGGCCAGGGCAAAATCGATCTGCAGGGCAGCTGACAAGAACCCATAAAATGCATAGGTGGGGGCCTGCCCAACGTCGACGAGAATGCGCCCAAACGAATAGTCTGACAGCCAAAGTGAAAAATAATGGATTCTCAGCGTATCGGCGCTTACGCGAGAGACATAGCTCCAATCCCCATGAGTCATTATCCCGAACCCAAGAAACCACACTCGATAAACCAGGATGTTCAGAAGTATGATGAAGCCGACCAGGTATAAATTCTTCTTATTCATCGCCTATTAGCTCGTGCCTTCTCAAGCAACTCAGACAATTCTATATACGAGCGATTTTTGTTAAATTCTCGGCTTATTTTTTCTCTTGCCGCTTGACCAATCGAGTTGAATTTTGCACGATTCGTCTTTCGTAAAGTGTCCAATGCAATTATCTTCTCGGCGAATTCTTTTGGTTCTGGACTGACGAGAAAACCCGTTTTCTCATTTTCGATCACTTCCCTAGGGCCCGATATATCCGAGGCTATAGCTATCTTGGATGCCAAGCCCGTTTCAACTGCTATCTTGTTTAGCGTCTCATATCGAGACGGGATGAGGGAGATATCGGCCCATTCGTATAATGTCCGCATATCTGCGACGGGGACATGTCCGAGATATTCTACGTTGGGATAGTTTCTTGCGAGCGATTCGGCTATGGATTCTAGATTTTCGTCGCCGCTCCCTGCTATCCGGAATCTGTATGCTTCGAATCGTTCATGCTTGCTGAGCGTTTGAATTATAGTTTCGAGCGTATCGACCCCTTTGGCCTCGCTAAGACGTCCGGCGAATAGAATATTGAGAGAATCAGTTTGATTGCGTCGCACCGAGCCCTCCGTAATATCGAATCCATGATGTATCACCACCGCGTTTTTGTATTTTAATTTTTTTTGAACAAAGGCCATATCTTCTTGATTATTACATTTGATGTAGGCAGATCCTTTTAGCAGGTACCGATAAATAAACCCGCCGTAGATCAAATTATGAAGCTTTGCGGACACAGAGGGGGCGTTCGTAAAGTAGACGGGGGTGTGTGCCCCGACCACCACCGGGGGTAGGTTCTTGTAGCCAATGAGTTTTAATATAGCCAGTTCGATGATCTCATTTTTTGTATATACGACGTCGTACTTTTGCAGTCTTTCCCGCAAATCCCGAAGGGAATCTGCCTGCAAATATTTGACTGCTCCTAACCTTATTTTGATGTCTTTAGCGCTCTCTCGATATATCGTCGAGGTTGAATGCTTCCTAAAGTAATACAACGTTAGCAGATGTTGAAGGGCCTCATTTAGCCGAGGTGTAGCCGTAATGATCGAGGCTTCGTCAACATACCGACCACGTATTAAATCCGGCGCGGTGGCAATGAGGTAATTCTCTAACCCTCCGCCGTATTCTAAAATTCCAAACGAGAAAAAAATTACCCGCATACTAGGCAAGATACCATTGAATGGTTTGATCGATGCCGCTATTGAGATCCGTATATTCTCCGCCGGTCATCCTCAGATGATTTGCTACGTCTAGGACTCGCCGCGCCGACCCGCCAGGCTTGCTCGTGTCCAGGTTTGCTTTGACTTTTTTTCCCTGAAGATCACCTATCCGGTTTGCCAACTCAAGTACCGAAATCGCTTCGGGGGACCCGATATTTAAATAATCGTCAAATTCATTTTCGACCATTCCCAAGATGCCTTTTGCGGCATCAGTGACGTATACGAAGCTCCTGACTTGACTGCCGTCACCCCAAATTTCGACGTCTTGATCGTCGGCTATTTTTTTAATCATGCTGGGGATCACGCGATTCATCGCAGAGCCAAAATGATCTCGGGGGCCATAAATATTTGCGGGACGGGGATGATAGATTTTTATGCCGTATTGAGATCGGAAGGCCTCTCCCATGATCTCTGAAAACCTCTTGGATAAGACATAGCCATTATCGGTATAGTCCCAATTTTTTCTATAGTCATCACTTTCGCGAATAGGATTACTAACTTGTCCCGGGTACACCTCCGCCGAACTTAAGAGGACCACGTCACTGATGGAGTTTTCGACCGCGGCGTTTAAAAGATTGGAGACGATTCTTAAATTGGAATCGAGTATCTTGGCGGCATTTTTTCGCTTAAATTCTGCGTTTCCATCGAGGGCGGCACAATTAATTAAAACGTCAGCATTTTGGGTGACTAAATTAACCCCGTGCGAATCAAGCAAATCTATCTTTTGGAAAGTAAGATTCGATACGTCTAGCCCGCGTTTGTGGAAAAATTTCGTATCCCCCCCGCGGTAGAGACAGATTACTTTTGCGTCTTGCCGCAGGAGCTCCTCTATGACATGGGCACCCACGAATCCTAAGCCGCCGGCAACTAAAACAGTTTTATTCTTCCAAAATTGCGTAGCTTTCATGCATTCCCCTTTAGTACCGAGTAAAGTATCCCGACAAACCCTGCTGAATATTCGGCCAGTCTCATAACCATAAAGGCTGCGGCGTCGACGGGACGACGGGCGAACAGCTTCCAATTTCTCAAATATGCCATTCGTATGGGAAAGTAGCTTTTTACACCGGCGGCCGGCCGTTTGGAAATGTACCGAGCTGAATCCCGCCCGTACATAAATCTCTTTCGCATAAGTTTTCGGAGGCTCAAGTGCCCCTCATTGTGCATGACTAGCGATTTGATTCTGGAGACAGTGTAGCCGTGATCTCTCAACTTCTGGTATAAATCCCAGTCGTCTCCTCCCCCTCCCAGGCTCGTATCGAGGCCTCCCAGTTGCACCCATACGCTGCGCTTTAGAAAACGAGGCGCCTCGACCGAGTCGTCGCCCCAGTAGCATCTTCTTTCTAGGTTTTTGGCTTGGGCCCATACCCCAATGCCGAATGAGTCTTCTGGAATTATTACAGCATCACTGCCGGATTCAGTGCAAAGCTCTACGGCGTCACGGATAACATTCTTTGTTAATTCCATATCCGCGTCTACATAATAGACTAACTCGCCGCCAGCGTTTTCGACTCCATAGTTTCTGCGGAAGGGGGCGTCAAAAAATCCTTTTTTGACTTTGGGATCATATTGTAAAACTTTAGCGCCCATTTTATTGCAGAGCTCAATGGTTCCGTCTGTGGATTGACCATCAACGACGATCGTCTCGACGTTTTTATAGGACTGCTCTTTCACGGACGCCAGACAGGCCTTGAGGAAACGGATGCTGTTTTTTGTTGGGATAACAACAGATACAAGGGGGGTGCTCATGGGTACGTATGTTACCAGAGTCATACTGCGAGGTCTTTTGTGCAAAATTACAGGGCGGGGTGGTCGGGAATGTAGGGAGATGGGTTGGGAGGGAGAATTTCAAGACTTGATGCGGGATGCAGTGTGGGCGGTATGATAGGAATCCGGTAGTTTACCGCTGGGCTTGAATCTTCGGAATATGTTCGGTATGATGCCGGCGTGTGAGGATAAAATGACTGAATAATGGACGAGATTGATGGCACTGACGACTGAAGATTTTCGCTTGATGCGAGTAGTGATGGACGAGGCGATTGCGCATCATCCGCGGTTCGATGATATCGATCGGCGGCTTGATTTGGTGGACCGACGATTTGATGAAGTGGAGCGCAAATTTGAGCAGGTAGACCGGCGGTTTGACGCAGCGGAAGCACAGTTGGACGCGCTGTTAGCCCGCACGGTGAGCCAGCTTTCTACCGTGATTCGTGATGGGCATACCATTATCGGCTCGATGTACACCGAGCTGGAGCGGCGGGTGGAGAACCTTGAGCGGACGGGGGCTTAACTGAGCTTCAGCGCGGCGGCGAAGTCGGCGTAGGCGCGATCGAAGGTGAGGGTGCTGGCCCAGGTGTAGGCGGCGGTGCGGAGTTGCTCGTAGCGGGCGGGGTCTTGGAGCAGGCTGGCGGTGGCGGTGGCGAGGGCCTGAGGGCTCGGGGCGGTGACGAGGCCAGTGCGGCCGTGGCGCACGCTGTCGCGCAGGCCGTCGACGTCGTAGACGACGGCCGGGGTGCCCTGGGTGGCAGCTTCGGTGACCACGAGGCCCCAGCCTTCTTTGACGCTCGTGACGAGGAGCAGATGGGATTTTTGCATGAGCTGGGCTTTGCGCGCGGGGGTGACACGGCCGAGGACGGTGATGTCGTGGTGGTGGGGGCTGGCGGCGATGGCCGCCTGGACGCGCGCGCCGTAGGGGCCGCTGAGGTCGCCGGCTACGATGAATTTGAGGCGGGGCAGCTGGGCCTTGGCGAGCTCGAAAGCGGCGATTTGGTGGAGCGTGCGCTTCATGGAGCGCATGGCGCCGAGCGACAGCAGCGTGGGGTCGGGGTATTTGGCGATGGCCCGCAGCTCTGGCACGGGAGTGAGCTGCGTGGCCTCGGCGATGACGCGGATGGACCGCGCGGTGAAGCCGTGCCGCACAAGGTCGAGCTTGGTGGAGGCGGAAACGGCGATGACGGCTGATTTTGGCTTGAGGAGGCGTAAATAGAGTGGTTCGAGCAGGTAGCCAAGTGTGCTGAGCGGCTGCGGGAATTCGTAGAACCAAATTTCGCGACAGAGCATGTGAAAGAACAAAACGGTGCGGACGCCGGTGTAGCGGCCGGCAAAAAACGGCATGGTGTTGCACTCATCGATGACGAGATCGGGGCGCAGCTGCGCGCGGTGGGCACGGAAATAACGCGCGGCGGCGAGGTAAACGGTGAAGCGGCTGCCGACGCGCACGACGCTAAAGCCGCGGCGCACGGCGGTGGCGGACGCTCCGGGATAGCCGGCGGTGATGAAGGTGACGGTATGACCGGCGGCGGCGAGGCGAGCGGCCAGCTCCTCGTTTACTACCTCGGCTCCCCCAGCCTGGGGGTTGTCGAGGTCTTTCCAGTTGAACCAGACGATATTCACTCGGCAGCTTTCCCGGCGTGAAGGTGGTTTTCGGGCCGGGCTACGTAGAGCGGACGGTTCATGA
This sequence comes from Candidatus Saccharimonadia bacterium, assembly GCA_035544015.1. Classification (NCBI taxonomy): domain Bacteria; phylum Candidatus Saccharimonadota; class Candidatus Saccharimonadia; species Candidatus Saccharimonadia bacterium. The sequence goes on along the minus strand of DATKIP010000076.1, from coordinate 140,780 downwards.
CTTCAGTGTGAATATTGGCAATATACATAGCGATGAGGCCGAGGCAAATCAGGATGATGCCCACCAGAAACAGCAGGATCACGGCCAGAATGGCGGGGCCAGAGAAGCTCAGCCCCCACGGATCGCGCAGGAGGTACTTCTCGACGAAAATGAAGATGCCAAGTGGGCCGGAGATGAGGGTGATGAGGAGACCGAGGTAGCCGGCAAGGCGCAAAGGGAAAAAGCTCATGGAGACGACACTGGTGACGGCGAGCCCGAAGAGCTTTTGGTACGAATAGGCGGCGATGCCGGCATGGCGCTTAGCGGGAACGAACTCTACGTAGGCACGTCGAAACCCGAGCCAATCGACGAGGCCACGAGTGAGGCGACCCCGCTCGGTGAAGCGGTTGAACTCGTCGATGACGATACGGTCGAGCAAGCGGTAATCGGAGGCGCCGGCCCGGATTTCGACGCCGGAGATGGCGTTGATGAGGCGATAAAACAGGCTGCTGCCGGCGCGCTTGAGCACGGGCGCGTGGTCGTGACCCCGGCGCCGAACGCCGATGGCGACCTCGGCACCGGCGCGCCAGGCGGCGATGAGCTCGGGGATGAGCGCCGGCGGATGCTGGAGATCGGCGTCGATGGTGATGCCGGCCTGACCGCGGGCGGCGTGCAGGCCGGCACTCACGGCGATTTCTTTGCCGAAGTTGCGTACCAGCTCGATGGTGCGGACGCGCGGGTCGCCCAGGCAGAGCTGGCGGAGCACGGGGAGGGTGGTGTCGGTGGAGCCGTCGTCGACGAAGATAAACTCAAACTGGTCAGCCAGCGGTTTGGTAGCGGTATCGAGCGCAGTGTGCAGCGCCCCTAGGTTGGCGACTTCGTTGTGGCACGGGATAATGATGGAGATGAGGGTAGATTTGGTCATGTGCCTGAGTATTATTGCATATTCGGAATTTGTTCGGTATGATGTTTTTAGGTTTCCCGTGGCATATTTTACCGATAGAGGGCTCCTATATGTTTGTGCTATCCCCCAATTTGATTCCCCTAAAATATTAAAAAATCCTTAAACTTTCTAAGGAATGACGCGTTTCGGGAGAATTCGACTATCCTCGATGCGGCCAGAGGCGGCGGCGGACGGTGTCGAGCAGGCGCAGGCCGAGCATGAGGACCGAGCCGATCAGCAGCGCACGCACGACCGCGGCAGGGGTGCCGTGGTGGAGCGCGACGGCTCCAAAGGTGAGGGCGGCGCCGGCCACGGCGATGACGGCACTGGAGTACCGGCGCAGCGCCAGGTCGTAGGTGAGCAGCAGGTTGATGAACGCAATCACGAAAAGTGCGAGGCTAAGTTCTGGGAGCAGCGAGGACAGCTCCAGATACCGCGGCCCCAGCAGCAGGCGGGTGAAGAAGCTGGGGAACAGCGCGAAGGCCGTGAGCGCGGCGCCACCGAGGACTGTCTGCAAGACCACCGAGCGCCACAACAGTCCGCGCGTGGCGGCCGCTGGCTCGCCGAGTTTGACCGTCGAAAGCAATACGCCCGCTACTGAGCCCGTGAGAAAGTAAATGATGCGAGCGATGGTGGCGATACCGGCGTAGGCGCCGGCGATTTCGGCCGAGAAGTAGTGCTTGACCACGAGGATGTCGAAGCTAAATTGAACCGTCGTCACGAGCGATATGATGAGCACGAGGCCGGCATACGCCAGCTGCGGCCGGATGACTGCGAGATCGGGCCAGCGCCAGCGGCCGGCTAAGGGGTGCAGGCCGAGGCGACGGGCGTAGCGGGCGGTGTAGATGAGCGCGATGAGCTGGGCCGCCACCAGGCCGCCGATAGCACCGGCGGTACCGAAGCCCCCGAGGACAAAGGCGACCGAGGCGAGCAATTTGGCGGCGGCGGAGAGAATGTTGCTCATGGAGAGTCGGCCGAAGGCATTGACACCGCGCAAGTAGGCCTGGCGCAGTGACAGCGGCACACTTATGAAGAGCGAGATGCCAAGAATAATGAATGGCAGCGGATCATTGAAATGTAGGTACCGCTGGATGGCCGGCAGGGCGAGCAGCCCGGCGACGAGGCCGATCAGAACTACCAGGCCGGCCAACCGCTCCAGCTCGCCGACGGTGCGGCTGCGGCGGGCGGCGTCTGGCTCGTTGGCCACCACGTTGACGGCTACGTTGCCGACCACCCCGAGGAAAATGGTGGCCTGCAAAAACAACGACACCACAGCCTGAATTTCGCCAAAGCTCGTGGCCGGCAGCAGGCGACCCAGGATGGGGTAATACAGGTAATTGAGCACGCTCACCACGAGCGACCCGGAGAAGAAGATGGCATTGTGCCGCAGGAACTGACTGCCGCGAGCACGAGCAAGGATGGGAGAAAGCGTCGTCATGTCTATACTAGAGGGTACACAATATGGTAGTATTTACCAGTTCAAAAAATGATATGGTCCCATCGTCTAACGGTTAGGACACCAGGTTTTCATCCTGGCAACCGGGGTTCGATTCCCCGTGGGACTACCATAGAGTCTTTATTCATATTTGCGAGCGCAAAGATGCCATTCACTCCTGGAAACAGGGGTGTTTTTGGTGTTCCACATTTTATTTCATCGACAGTTGGGATTTGGTCGAAAATGACGCCGAAAAGCTGGGCTTTTTTGATCGGGTCTATCTGTTGGAGGATCAATTTATCGAGGTGTTCCACGAAATATCGGACCCTTCCCAAGACTTTGCTAATTTCGTGCGGTTTCTCGGCTTCTTTCTTGGCCTTCTCGTCGGTAAGGGCTTCGATTTGCTGTTCTATTCTCACGAGGTCTTCCTCCATAAATTTAAGGGCGGTTGGTGAGTTCAATACGCGAATCTTGTCCATGGTGGCGACAGCATCTTTTCTTAGCTCTGCAATGCGCTCCTCGATGCCCTCCAGCTCTTGGAGCTGGCTTTGGTTGCGCAGATGCCACTCAGCAGAGACGGCATTCATGACGGCATCGAGGTGATCGCTAGAGACGGTAAGGTTGCCGATAAACTCGGCGACTCGATCCTCCAGCTCCTGCTTAGGTATACGGTAGTAGTGCCCACGATGTGCGCAATGGTAGGCGGGATAGTACTTCCCGGATTTGCCACGGGAAGCACTGCCGACGAGTGGCTTACGGCAATCGGGGCAAAGTAGATAACGGAAAGCAAAGTCAGGATAACGCTTACCCTTGTTAATCAGATGCTCGGGTGGTCGTTTGGTACTAATGGCTATTTCGCCATTGGCGCTCTCAACGATTACCTTCTTGCCTTTGTTGGCGCGATTGAAGAGATCGACGGAGATGAGGCCTTGGAAGGCGCACTTAATGGGCTTGTCCCCTGTCCACTTCTCGGCGTTGATGCCGGCGTAGATGGGGTTGCGAAGTAACTTGTGCATTGCCTTCACCGTTAGCGGGTTGCCCCCGCTTTTGGCAATGACCTTAGTCCTATCATTTTGGTCGCGAATATACTTCACTCTGGTTCTGAAGCCAAGTTCGTTGAGCTTGTCTACGATTTCTTCGTCATGGAGGGTGCCCTTAGCGCTTAGCTCAAACATCTGGAGGATGTACTTGGATTCGGTGGGATGAGCCTTGAGCACACATCGTTTGCCATGCTTGGTTTCGGCTTTTTCGCTGATGAGGCCGTACGGTGCACGGCGCATCCAGTAGCCCATTTGGGTGTAGCGGATTTCGGCGCCGATGATGCGGCTCATGATGTCGCGGAGTTCATCTTTGGCGCGTTCGGCTTCGAGGATTTCCGATTTTTTGCTGGGTGAGTATTTGCTCCATTTGTATTCGAAGCCGAGGTGATCGAGGGTGTTAATTTCTTGGCCGCTAATGACACCGTAGATGTCCACGAGTTTGACCCGGCAATGGTCGAGCTGGGCGGTTAGCTCGCCATAGGCATGTGAGCCACCGCGCGTGAAGCGATCGATGGATTTGATGATAAAGAGCTGGATGTCGTTCCTGGGATTCTTACAGTAGTCGATGGCCGGCTGGACTGGCTGCTGGTCTTTGGAAGCAGATTCCAGAAATACGAAGTATTGTTTGATTGTGATGCCTTGGGTGGCGGCATAGCGTTCGATTTGTTCTTTTTGAGCTTCGGGCGAATCGCCGTCTCGGCCTTGTTTCTCGGTGGATACTCGGATTGCGGCTACGGCATTCTTGTTGGCTAATGACGGCATATTCCCCTCCCCTATTGCTTCTCTTGGGCTTCTTTAGCCATGGCCGCGTCAATGGCTTCTCGAGTTTCCTTATCAGCGATGGCGTCGACGATAATGTTGGCTAGGAGAGTGATGCGATCGTCTGTCGTCATGCTGAAGATTTCAGGGGACTTCTCTTTGTTCTTTGCGCCTTTAACTCTGCCCATTTCTACCCTCGCTTACCGTAATTTGCCATCAAAACAAGTTTCAGCGAACATTCGCGAAATGTAGCAATTCGGCTAAGTTATGGCTTTTTCAGAATTTGGGTTTAGAGGGATTGCCCGGCCGGGTGCGGTTAGCCAGGTCCTTTTCGACGAGCTTTTTAAGCTTGTCATTCCCGTCTTTAGCGAGCGCTTGCAGTACAAATTCCGTCAGACTTAGCCCGCGACTATAGGCAATGGCCTTGGCCTCGTTGAGTATTTCAGGAGCCGCGTTGATTTGGAATCTTGGTCGCACTGGTGTCATGACTTTATTGTACTATGAGTACTGCAATTTGGGCTTGTGTTTTGTGCTTAGCCGAACTGTTAACGTACTCATGTTCTTGGTATTTATTGTAGTATTAGTAGTACATTAATGCAAGCTTAGTACAGTTGGTCTTCGAGCAATGTTCTGTCCCGAATCTCCATATCGGGATGGCAGCGAGCCAGTGCCCAGCTCATGACTGGCTGGTCTGTCCTCCACCACTCGGCAACGCTCGTTAGCGCGGGATAAAAGATCGGATCGCCATATATGCCGGCGGCTTCGATCTCCCAAGTCCAAATCGTTTTGCCCTGCTGGTCTTGGCGTTCCAGCCAGTGCTTTAAGGGTAGCACTCCGCGGCGATCGCCTCGCCTAGCCAAGCCGCGAAAGGCTTCGGCGCGGGTTTCAAAATGACGGTCGCGAGTTCGGTCGAGCAACGCTTGGCGGATGGCGTCACTATTGTTAGCTTCGATGTCCAACTGTGTCCCGACGGCAAAAGTGGCCCAATTGCGCACGTCTGGGTCGGGATCGCGCATGAGCTCAAATAGCCGATCTAGGGCATATTTTGGCGCCCGCTCATGAATACCCGACACGATTGAACCTGTGGCGGCATACCGAACGTCTTCGTGTGGATGGCGGGACAGTTTGACGAGCGGCCGGACGGCTTCACGAAGATACGGCTTGCCGAGGGCGTAACCGATTTGCGTGAGGATAGCTGGGTGTCGTTCGCGGGCGGCCCTGGCCGCCAAGACTGCGATCATATGGCGGGCTTCGGCGCGCTGATGCCGCTCGGTGGGGTTGAAGATTTTACCCAGCAAAACAACGGCAAAGAAGCGCTCGGATGGTGCCGAAGTATCCAGGAGCGAGTAGGCTAAGGCAAGCGCTGCTTCCCTATCCTGCTTAATTTTTTCGAGTAAATTCCAAAATGAGGTTGTTAGCCCGGGATGTTCTGGCGTGTCGCCGGACATGCGTTGAGCAAGGAATTGTCGGGCTTTTTGGACTCGGTGATTGAAATATCGTGTTGACATGTTATATCCTTCAGCAGCTCATGGCTGCTAATTATTTACAGCAGAAATATGCTGAAGGATTAGCCATTACGGCCGGGCAGTCACTGGATGTGAGAGGGCATGATACTCATGACGATTCCTAATGTATTGTTGCTATTATCCCCTATGGAGCGCCGGCAGGGAAGTGTTCCCAAATGGCCGCTTGGCACGTTGCTTGTCGGCTACAGCCCCTTAAAGAGTTCTTCGAGGCGTACGCCTAATGCAGCGCTAATCCGGTGCAGGGTTACCAGTCGCGGCCAGCGTTTGCCTGTTTCGATGTAGCCGATGGATACGAGGCTTATACTTAGCTTTTCTGCTAACTGCTGCTGGGTTAGCCCGCGGCTTTTCCGTACATCAGCTAGTCTGCGGCCAAAGGCCATAAGTTGCTTGGATTCTTGTGTGTTACTCATGCCTGTAGCGTAGGAAATATAAACAGATCGTTATATAAACGACTTGTTTATATTTGGGATTGCATATACATTCAAAACAATGCCGTATAAACAGTTTGTTTATAAAATGCTATGCTGAAAACCGCCGATGGGATTCCCTGTCCGTTCTGTCAAACTATACCTCATGAGCAAAGTGCCAGGCCGATGCACGCTGCCCAGGATGTACTTCCGTACTTGGATTATTTTCGAGACAAGAAGCAGGAGTACTTCGTATGCCTTTCGTTGGACAGTGCGATGCGCCTTATTGCCCGGCGCGTTGTTACGATAGGGCTACTTGATGTGGCCCTCACGCACCCCCGTGAAGTATTTGCCGGTCCAATTATTGACCGGGCGGCATCTATAATCGTGGCCCATAATCACCCTTCTGGCGAGTGCAGCCCGAGCCAGCCAGACATATCGGCCACCCAGCAGCTCGTAGCGGCGGGTCTCTTGCTTGGCATGCCCGTGCGGGATCATATTATTGTGACGGCGAAAGGGTGCTACAGCTTTCGGCACAACCATTTGATCTAGATAGGGCTCTGATGCCGTCACAATAGAAAACGGGCTTCAGCCCGTTTTCTATTGATAGTGTTTGCACCTCGCTTCGTACCTGCAAGTACTCAAAAAGGTCTCCACGCTCACAACTATCTGGTTTGGTTTTACCATTAGCGGCATCTGGAATCAACCCGGTGGGTTGGCCGACTTGGTCTTTTTAGGCGGAGTGACCAACTCCATTTGGAGGCCAGCCGACCGCAGGTCGCGCTCGATCCGGTCTTCAATAGCTTGGAGCTCCTCGGCCGTGTGCTTACGGAAGGGGGCGCGGGGCTTCTTTCGTTCCTCGTTGCGGAAGGTATCCCAGTTGTGGGCTGCCTGAACGATAGCGGATAGGAACAGGTCCAGAATTTTACCGAGATGCTCGGCGTCGTAGAAGACGAACGCTCTGTTTGGGATATTCCCGTACAGATTTTTGTGTTCGGCGGCATATGCCTTGTATGCGGCATCAATCGCTCTTGGGTCGATTAGCTTTTGCGAGACGAGCGTTGCGGGAGTCACGTCTGTGGATGGTTGATGAGGGTGTCCTTCGGCCGGGTAGGCTAGGTCTGTGATGCGGATGAAGAAATCCCAGCCCTCGTCTTCGGTCCAACTCCATTTGCCGAGGATTATTTGGAGCGTATTGCCGTTGCGGCTATATTTGTGACGGCCTTGCCGGGCAAAGCCGGCCTGCTTTAGTGGCTCGTCGTGCTGCTTGAAGATTTGGTAGAATTCGGGAGCTTTTATCATGCTAGGGCTGGTGGACCACCAGGTAGAGCTCGTAGATGGATACGATTAGCAGCAATATGCTGGCCAGCTTATAAAGCCAAGCTTTTGAGCGTTCCTTATTACCGGTATGCCAACTCAATATTAAGCATCGGCTGGCGCAACCGAGCGCGACAATGAACGCCCAGCCGAACACAGCAAATGCTACGACCGCAGCTATCCAGCCTATGATCAGGAACCGAACCAGCTCCTTCTGTGCCTTCTCTTCGGGGACATGCGCCAATGGGTTTTGCATTCAGACTCTCCTTAAATACTCTTAATCCCTACAGAACCGTTGACCGAATTCCATCCCATATCGCACAGAAAATGGTATGCCCCTGACGCAGCCTTACCACAGTTGCCACGACGAGAAATCCCAGCATTATTACGAGGACCGCAAGGAATCCACCGAAGGCCCTGTAATGGGCTATGTCCGGACCGGTGATTATCCATTGTGCGATTGCAGCGATTATCACAAGACCTCCTAGTTTGAAGAATCTGCCGTCCAGAGGGGCGTATGGTTTTCCGCAGTAGCATGTCGTTCTTTTGCTCATGCTATCATTGTAAGCCCAACGTAATCGGGCCGCCTACTCCTGCTCCATAGCCACCAGTCGTCATAGACGCCTCTTATTGTCGAGGTTGCAGCTTTGTTTACGATCAACCCGCCAATGTAGCTCGCACCGAGTTTAGCGGCTCTCATGTTTGTTACTACCTTGCTTTGATATTTCGCCCCGAGCCTTAATACGCCGGCCCTAAAGACTGAGCTTGTTTTCCAGAGGCCTCCACTTAGCCGGTCAGCAACGCCGGATGCTACCCCTATGCCTGCAGAAAGCCAGAAATTATGGGTGTCTTGCCAGGTAGCCATGCCTGCGATCGCTGCACCCGCTACCGTAGCGGCGCCCAGCGCGACTCCGCAGGCTCCTGCGCTTGCTACGACGCAGACCGCGAGCGCGCCAACTCCTACAACTGTGCCTGCTGTATCCCATGCGTTTGTACCGCTCAGGTCGAAGTTGTTGACTGGGTCCGGCGGATAGACGTAATTGTTTTCGGTTCCGCCGTCTATCGGATCGACCTGAGCAAAGCGACCGAGGGAAGCGTCGTAGAGGCGGGCGCCCATGAAGACAAACTGTGATGTGTTGCCCGTCTCGGTTAACTTACCAAACCCACCCACCGTGGTGAATTTATTTGTTCCCATAGCATTGTCGGGGGCTTCGGAGCCATCAACGCCCGTGAGGTCCCTTCCGAATGGTGTGTATTGGAAAATGCCATAGTTGGGGTACTTCCCCTGTCTGAGCAATCCGGTGCCGTTGGCTATAGCGAAAACATCACCATGCAGATTAGGCATCGAAACATTTTGGCCGTCGAGCTGCCCGCTTCCGCCCAAGCGATTAGTTAAGAGCACGCCGCCGATAAGCCGGATGTATGCCTCTTGTACGTAGCCGGCTGTTCCGCGGGTAAAATCAGGTGTATCGCCCGGATCAGAGTAGCCGTAATCACTGTGCCAGAAATCATCCATCGTAAGCAGGCGATCCTGTGCATCCCGGATATTGGTAGTGTTTGTGCCCGGATCGGATGTGTAGACGGCGCGGTCCGACGAGTCGTATTCAATCTTTGTATTGCCGCCGCCGCTAGAGCCATCGATCCCATGTGTCGCGAAGTTCCCGTGTGCGTCATAGGTGTGGGCGGATACACTGGCGCCACCATTTGCTGTGTTGGAAATTAAGCGGTCGGCATTGTCGTAACAATAGGTGGTGGTGACGCCATCTTGTACCTGGCTCGTGCGATTGGCGTTCTTGCCGGCGTTGGCGTTATAGGTTCCCGTGCAGGCTGTCGGAGCCCCGAAGCTGTAGCTAAAGCTGTGGGTGCCAAGCGTGGCGGTGGTGAGCCGGTCGGCTTTGTCGTAGGTATAGGTCTTTGCGGCCCCCGCTTCGGTGCCCGAGACGGCTTGGCTCGACTGGCTGAATGCGATGTTGTCGATAACGTGCTTAACTGTGAATGTGGCGGGGTCCACGACAGTGTAATCGTAATTATTGACCCTTCCAAGATTGTCGCGAGAAACGGCCATGGTCATGGTGCTGACCGGGAACGAGGACACGACCGTGGGATAGGTCACGCCGGTCAAGCGACCGAAGGCGTCGTAGCTTGGGGTTGCGAGCGTGGTTGTGCCCAGTTTCTGCGCGGTGAGGCGGTTATTGTTATCGTAAACGTAATTTTCGGTGCCGTAAGGGGTCGTCTTCGAGGTCAGGCGGCCGAATATGTCATAGCCGTATGTCGTTGTGTTGCTCTTGGCGTCAGTGTAGCTCGTTATGCGGCCCAGTAGGTCAACGGTAGTGGTAATCGTTCCAGTGGAGTCGGCGACACTTGTCACCAAAGGATTGCCGCCGACAGACCAGTTGTTGGTGACGGTGCGCGCGGAACGAGTGACGTGCGGAGTGTTCGGCTGGCTGGGAGTGGCAACTTGGGTGACGCGTCCGCGCGCGTCGTAGGTGGTGCATTTCCATGCCTCGGTATTGTAGCGGGAAGCTACTACATGTCCGGTATTGTCGTAAATCGTCTCTGTGGTAACTGGCGTTTGTGGGCCGGCACCGTCAGGGTCAGGCTGCGTGATTAATTTTTGCAGTCCCGCCTGGTTGTAGGACTCAACCGGTACCGTACATGGGTTATCGCGCGGCGGATCAGTGGCTGCGTAGTGGGCGTAGTTGGTTGTATTGCCTCCTGGCAACGTTTTGGTAAGCTGCCGCAAGAAGCTGCCAGCCGCCCCTTGGGCTTCGTAGGTGTAGTTTGTAGTGAGGGCTAGTCCCGTGGGGTCAACAATGGAGGTTTGGGCCAAACCAAGCTCGGGGTTCGGGCCGTAGCCGGTTGTTGTCGTTCTATTGCCAACGTTGGCGTTGGAGTCATAGACGGTATTCGTTGTAGCTAGACCATATCCGGGGTTTAGCAGGGTGCCGAGAGCGCTCGTTTCGCCGCCCGCGGGCGGGGTCATGTAGAGCGTTAGTGCGGCATCGGTATTAAGGACTCCGCCCACGGCCTTGTTGTAGTAATCGAGCCGGATACGGTGGTAGGAGTCGGCTGTATTGTTAAAGCCTGTGTATCCAGCCACCATTCCATGCGAGCGCGAGCTGCCATCGGTCCAGTCGTCAATGATTAGGGTGTCATCAAGCCAGAGCCGCACCCCATCGTCTGATTGGATTCGGAAGGTGTAGTTGCCGGCCGCCGTGAAGTGTACATATCCGCTAAGCCGGGTACCCCAGCCGTAGGTGCCGCCACCCGGTGCGGCGTCGGGTGTAAACGGCGGCGTACCTGCCCACGTCTTATTGATGTCACCGTTTGCGCCGCCTATACCTGTCGTGTGCAGCTTGGGAGTGCCAAAGAGTGCTTTGGCGGGCTGCCCGGTGCCATTAGTGTATGTATCGACATTGTAATATGTGGCAGCTAGGCTCTTGAGCGCACTATTTCCCGCTACTGTCGACTCGTCATATCCAGTTTGCTTATGTGCAATAAGATTCACGTATGGCTGTCCCGAAACGGGTTCGTTTCCTGGCAGCGGTTTACGGTCGGAACCGAACCAGGCGCTGGGTGCTGGTCCGTATTGGTCAATTGGCCGGTCGGCGTAATCGTAGAGCGTTGTGGATTTAAGCCCGGCGGGCGTGGTTGTTGAGAGCACAAGATCCTTGCTGCCGTGCCATTCGCTCTGAGTGTTGAGGTTTGCTACATCGTAATCGTTGGTAGTTCGAAGGGTCGCGTCATAGAGGATTTTACGGCTAAAGCCGTTTGGCTCCGTGGCGCCCGTAAGATGCATTTGGGTTTGGCCGGTGTAATAGTTGTAGGTATGAGCGATCCTCACTGCGCCAGCTGTGGCGGCAGGCAATGTGGCGTTCGATACACGCCCTAGAGCGTCGTACTGTATCGTTGTCAATTCGGTGCCGTCCGGCAGGCGCACTTGGGGGGTTGCGTAAACGGCATCACTAGCTAGTCTGTCGCGAACACTTAGGACGCGGCCAAGTGAGTCATAGCCGTAGTCGGTATAGTCGGTTCCGGGCTTTTCGATACGAGCTAGATTCGGAGCGGTCGTGCTGTCGGGATGCGTGGTTATTTGGTAGGAGAGGCGCGTTACATTCCCATTAAGCACGTTTACTGGCGTGGACTGGGTACCATCGGAGGTGGCAATAGCGCAGATCATACCGACAACTCTCGCGTCAGTATAGGCCGTGTATCCTGCTGTAAGGCTCGGGCAGTTCGTGGTATCGCCCGCATAATATATCTTGGCCCAGCGATTTGAAGTTACGCCATCAGTAATTTGGGTAAGGCGAGCCGGCGAACCTGCGTAGGTGTATTTGAGGGCTGTCGGATGTAGATCATCCGTTGGCGTGGTGGTGGATGCGAGCGTGCCGTTGGGGTTAAAGACGTAGGTGCGGCCGTCAGCATCCTGGAAGGTGACGGTGCTGTCGCCGTTGCGGACCATATGGCCGATTTCACCGGTCGGCGGCGTAAATCCGTTGTTGATGAATTTATATTCGTGGGTTTGGCCGGTAGAGTCGCGCAGCGTGACACTATTTAGCCCGATAACGGCGTAGTCGTATTTAAGATTGCCATCCGCATCAATGCCTAGAGCCCAGCCTTCCGGGAGCACCTGAGCCTGGGGACTGAGCGACGTCGTTTCCACGGGCACATACGCCCCGGTGCTGTCGGGCTTGTTGACTAGCAGCGAGATTTGGCTCGTTCCCGAATTTTGGTAATAGTCGATTGTAATCGGCACGGAAGTGCCGCCTGTTAGATTAACGGGGACTGTGGGGCCCACAGTGGCGGCCGGCTCATGGTCGCTCCAGGCGTCGAGGACGACCGTACTGCCAACGGTCACCCGTACGCCATCGCTGACAGTAGCCTTGAAGTTGTATGCGCCGGTAAGGGTTGGCGTATACGACCCCGTCCACCGGACCATATAGCCAGTGGTGGGCCCGTTCGGCACCGGCGAGCCGGTGCCCCAATTTTGGGTCAAACTGGTGTCGGTTCGGGCAAGGAATAGTTTTTGAGGGTCGTCTTGGGTCGGGAAGCTGTGGCCTGCGGTATCGAGATAGTACCGACCTACAAGCCCGTGCGGTGTCGCAACGGGCCGGACGCCGGTTTGGAGCCAGGCGGTGTCGATTGGTCTGCTGGTGATGATCGGGGCATCAATAGTTTTGACTCGCAATTGGGCGTTGGCGGCACCCGCGGCTTCATAGTACTCGTAGCAAATCGGCTGTATTTGGCCGGCGGTGAGGACTACGCTGCCGCCAAAGAGATCATTGGGCAGACTACCCCATTGATCGAGGTATGGACTACCGGTGCAGTCGGCGGTTAAACGAATCCGGCTGCCATCGTCTGAAGTGGTGCCGAATTGATATGTTCCATTCTGCGGCGCCACAAAGTAGCCCGTCCAGCGGCCCAGGAAGTTGTCCTGGTTAATGACCCCGGTGTATGGTCCACCCGTGCCCCAATTAAAGTCGACGTTTGGATCAACGCGCTGATAAAGCGGCGCTGTAGACGGGAACGCATGCGATCCATTGTCGTTCCAATATTGCCCGATAAGACCTTGACGGGATACCTGAGGGGAGTTGTAGCTGAGGTTGATCCCGAGGTTGCCGCCAAGTGCCGTAATGTTATGGCTCTGAGCGCCCATTTCAAGATTACCGTTTGCGAGGTCGATGCTTGCCGGCCCCACAGAGTCTGAGGCCTGCGTGACATCTTTGCCGTTACGGAGGTCAACCTTGAACGAGTAGGCAGGACTGTACCTTTCCGGAGTGTTGGCCAGGCTATCCCTTACGCTTACTTGCCAGTAATATGTCGTCCCATCTTGAAGAACATTATCGGATACTGTCCACTGGGTAGATGCGGCTGGGCCGGAGTCTCTCACTATTCCGCCCACGCTTTGGAAAAGATTATATGGGTTGTACGCAGGTACGTTTTTATTGGTCCCGATGATAAAGCGATACAGCAGTGGCGCAGGTCCATCCGAGTCGGTTGCGGTCGTGGAGAAGAAGGTCGGTTGCGTGGTCACCGCTATGCCGCCATCGGCTGGATTATTTTTGGTGGTATCAAGAATACTTTGGGTCGGAAGAGCTTCATAAATAATTGTGATGGTGGTTTTGGTGTCATCGAATAACTTATAGCTGCTTGAGCCACTGGCCTCGTTGCCGTGGACCATGAACCAAGGCTGGTTAACGCCCTGCCACATGGCGCCTATAAAGACGTTCGTTACGTCTATGTCTCCCACTGAGCCAATTGAACCCGTGGATGTATCCCATGATGTATCGTAGCAACTCATGCCCGTCTGGCAGGTGGAATGATCAACTGAAATTGGCTGAGAAGCTGTAGTCCCACTCTTGAGTTCGAGATGGAGGTTGGCCGCTAGCGGGAATTGTTGTGGGCTGGTGGGGATTGTCGTTAGGTCAGACTTGAAGGCGAAGCGCCAATTGGTGCTGCCGCCTTGGTTGCCCATCGCTTGGCCGCCACAGGCCACTGAGCCATGACAGGAGGACGGAATGGAGCTGAAATTGTAGTAATCTGCGGGCGCGGCCGGGCCATATGTGAGGGTGGGGTCAATTATGATCGGGAAGGCACCGACAGATTGAGATTTCAGCCAGGTAGAGTCCAGCGCGACGTGTACATTATTGCTATTAGCGGACTGAGAAATGTTGGCGTCATCAATTGCTGAGTCATTCGCAGTTTCAATTGTTGCCGATGCGATAGAGAAATCAGCAAATGCGCCGTCGAGCAGGTACGAGCCAGCCTTATCCGGATTGGGCCTTAAGTTGGCTCCTATGGCGTCGAAATCAAAAGCAGTTTGGGTAAGCCTACTCTTAACAATTATGCTTTCCTTAAGCTGCGCACCCGACACTTCGTATTTGAGGTCGATGCCCTGCCAGACATTCCGGTACGTCACTTCCTGGTTGGGCGCCTCGCCCGAAATGGATGGCTTTACGCTTTTGCCGTTAACTGGCTTAAACGCAAAGGTATGTCCGTCTTTTTCAATCTGGATACCTTCTTCCGAAATATCCCCGAAATTGACGTGCCAGGTGTTAGCTTTGGTGTGCCAATTACCTGATGATTTGTCTTGCTCAAGAGAGGTGTCGACGTCTTGCCAGTTCCCGTCCTTGTCTTTGAAGCTTGTTGGCTGAAGGCTGCGCACGAGCGATTTGGTTCCATCGGCGTTCAGGTAGAATCGATCGTGCTCATTGCGCCCTTCATCTAATGCCTGGATATGGCGAGTGTCGCGGGGTTTGCCGTCCCGTTCTTTTTTGAGCTGGTCGGCCAATTGTGTCTTCACGCCGTCGGAAAGGCTCTCGGCCTTGTTGGCCCCAAGCCCAGCGTCAGCCGCAGGGGGGTTGTCGATTTTTTCGCTTGCAGCGAGTGGGTGCGGAATGCGAGCTTGGGCGTCGTTGTATTGAGTCAGGAGGTACGGTAACCCAGTTGCGATAATATTCAGTGAAAGCGCCATAATAGCCGTTACGTGGAGGGATTTATGCCATAGCGCAGGAGTATTGGGTGTACGCCTGAGTACCCGCCACCCTTTCTTGTGCATAAAAAGAGCCGCCTTAAATCTGGCGACATATCCTCCCTTGGGCTTCTGAAATCGAGCCATATACCACACCCTCCTTATTAGAGCCAAAATTGGCCACTTAATATAAGTTTAAGATGTTTGTCGTTTTGCACACAATAAGGCAATTTTCTAATTTGAAGCTCTTGATAGGGTACCTGGTAGGTGCTAGTTTCCGCTTTTGGATAAATGACTAATTAAATGTGATCCTTAACCCTTTATTTAACGCCTACCTTTTGTTTTTCCACAGACACTTAGGCTCGATTTCAGGCTACAACTGGAGTGTGGGTGCATCTGCACCCTCACGGATTGAGGCAATCTTCGACGGGTACGGGTCGTTTTCCCTTAGCTTCATGAATGCTGATCTCAGCGCGGCTGATCGGTCTGCATTTTACGCAGGCGTCGCTAGCAGACAGTATTTCGAGTGCCTTGATGACATCAGCATTTTTAGCAAATTCTCTTACTACCAGTTCGGTAGCCTTAAGTTTCATTTGGTAGCCTAGTTTTTTATATCTGGTAGGGTTCTGGTTCTCGCGTTCGTCAAATTCTGCCATCTGATAGTAAATTATGCCAAGGAGCACGTTGCGCCCGAGTCTGAGGTAAAACCAGTCAGCACTAGGGGTGGCGAGGGTGAGAAAAATAACAAGAAGGGGGCCAAAGCTGTGGGTTCCGATACGAAAAACGGACTGCCTGACGACCCCGACCAGCCAGCTAGGTGGCCTCTAAAACTAAGCAAATTATTTGTAAAATATAATCATGCTCACCTACCTCGAAGATCGTCAGCATTACGAAGACCTCTACGACCACGCTACTGTCGAACAGTGCCGTTCTGGTGAAGGTATCCTTAATGATACCTTCCGTAAACTGGAGGAAACAGTCCCTGCTGCGGAGTTCAAGGAGCGCCCGGTTGCCTGGTATCTAGAATACAGCAAATACTATCTGCAATTCGTCGAATTCACGGCGGCCAGTCGCTATCATCGCCGCGACAAAATTATTGCCGAATGGATGGAACGAGACGGACAGAAGGATCGCCATCTAGCCGACGCTCACCTACCTAAAATGCCGTTCTGCCGTAGCTGTGGCCGAAATATGGAAGTCATGGATAAATACTACATGCACCGCGAGGGCAAAGACCGCCATAGTGAGGACGTGATTTTTATTTTAGCCTGTGAGCCGTGCAGCAAACGGCAAACCTATTGGGAAGACGGTGCTGAGTGGGAAGGCGTGAAGATTTATTGCGAGAAGTGCCGAGCTGAAATGACCATTACTCACAAAGAGTCCAATAACGTGCTGATTTCAACGTATGCCTGTATTGAATGCAACCATACCTATCAAGAAACGCTTGATCTTAGGGAAAGATCAACCGAGAAAGAGGTCGCCGACCCATTGTATGAACTGGACTACAAGCGCTTCTGCATCGATGAAGACACCATGCGCAAACTTGAAGATAAGATTGAGCACATGATGCGCTTAGGCAAGCTTTATGCAGACGCTACCGAACGCACCGAGCATGCGGATATATATGATGCAGTCAAAGACATAAAGCAGCTCAAGATCGCACAGCTCATAGAAGCATTGCGACCCGTGCTTGAAAAGGCTCAATATACCGAATTCAAACTTGGTGATCCCCAGCTCGGGAAGGAGGTGGTAGTCGACTTTAACTGCCTTGATGCCAAGCCGGATCGTCAAGAGTACGATAGCAAGAATAGTTTGCGAAAACTCATCACTAAAACGTTAGAAGAGAGCAACTGGCGGCTGACGAACGACGGCGTTTACTACCGGCTCGGCTACTTGACCGGCAGATTGCGGGCTTATGAAGGAGAAGATGCGCTCAAGAAATTGGTTGAGCAACGAGTTAAAAAGGGCACCTTAAGGCCGCCGGAACCGACGCCAGCTCACGCATATGACCCAGCAAGGCTCAATAAGGTCGAAGCGATAAAGATATATTCCGAGAACGAAAAACTCTACATTGACTCTGTGCCGATTGAGAACGGCTCCAAGCGCCCCGACCAAAAACTTACGCTAAGGGGAACACTCCATCCCAACCTACGACTCACTATTCCGTTTCGGGAGAATGATGATTCGGTGCCCGAGTTTGTGCGGAACTTTGATTTTAGGATGGAGAGTAGCGGTATCTACCAGAAAGGCGCGGGGTCGCGTGCTTCTAGGAATCCATAGCCGATCTGCTCTGGTCATTAAAAAGACCCGGATCGCCCGGGTCTTTTTATATTGGATAATTGCTGGGGTGCCCGTCCCCGTCCGGCTCGGAGGCCGGCGGGGACGGGCTGCCGCACTATGTGCGGTGAACCCGGGAGGGATCGCCTAGGCGAGGGCACCTATCAGGGCCAGTACGACTGCGCCAGCGAGAGTGATCCACGAACCCGTGAACAGCTTCTCGATAGCGTTGTGCATGCGGCTCCGGTGCCACACCCATTTGTAGAGGTGGTAGGTGTCGGCGTCGATGGGGTCAGTGAGGACTGTCTCTTCGCCAGCGACAACATCGCCGGCCATGACGACCATTGCGGCTAGGCCAGGGTCCTTGAGTTTGCGATAGATCTTGCCGCGGGCCGACAGTCCCCAGCCATCCAGCAGGAAGGCCGCCACGAGCAGAGCTCCGGCGAGCACTGTCCACAGGTTGATCCGATGCAGTCGGCTTGGGGCGACGGCGACGATCACGCTGGCGACCGTGAGGACTATGCCGATGGCGGTCAGGAGAGCGCCCATCTTGTTGAAGCACCACTCGATCTGCTTGGTCTCGTCGTTGAAGTCCCGTTCCATTCGGTGGTAGTGAGCGCGTTTTGCGGACGGATGCTGCCGGTCCCACCCACCATACTTCTTGTCGAGCTCCGCCTTGAGGGAGCTCCACGACTTGTGGGGTGCCGGCGGCGAGTCGCCCATGACGTACTGGGCGAACCAGCGGCCGAGCCACTTGCGTAGTCCTTGCGTCACGATATCTCCCGGGTTGTCAAATGCTCGATTTGAGCGCCACTATAATAACATAAAACTGGTTAGTTTACAAGGCTTGATGCTTAGCTACGGCAAGCGCCCAATCTGCTGCACTCAAAACCTATTGAGTACAAATGGGAGTTACTGATTAGGGCTCAAGGCGGTCCGCAACTAGGCTATATTGCTATCTCTACCCACGCCGGGTCGTGGTCGGAGCCGTCGCCACCAAGCTTGGTGCGGCGGTCAATGAAGGCGCCGGTTTGGTCTTTGGCCAGTGCGGCGCTCAGCCAAATCTGGTCGAATAGCTCATAGTGCGCAGGCTTGCCGGATTCCTTGAAGCGGTGGGTCCAGGCGGGGCCGGGCGGCGGCGAGGAACTTTCGGGTGTGGGGCGGGTTTCGGTCGGGTGCTCAAGCCCATTAATAAGCTTGACTCGGGGGCTGTGAGTGAAAGGCTTTAGAAATTCCGAGTCAACCGGATCGTTCATGTCCCCCACTACGACGAAGCGGTCATCTGAGTCCATTTCTTTGGCAATGATTTTGGCCATCACTTCAGCTTGTTGTTGGCGCCGGCGGTTGGCTTTCTTCGCGCCTTCCGTCTGGTCTTCCGGGAAGCGGACAAAGTGACTCTTGAGGTGATTGTTAAATATGGTGCAGAGTCGTTTATCGCGATTTTTACTCAAGACTTCGACCTGGAGCAAATCACGACTAAAGACGCGCTCGCCGGGACTGTCGGGGTGGGTGGCGTGCTGCCAGGTGGTAACGGCGCCGATGGGGTACTTGGACAAGACGGCGAGGTCGATGAGGCGGGGGTCGTTACCTTCAACCAGAATAAGGTGGGGGTACATGCCCTTGGTGTCTAGCTCATGGTTGACGAAGAAGCGCAGGGTTTCGATGTCCTCTACTTCCTGAACGGCTAGGATATCGAGGTCCATTTCTTCAATACGGCGGACCACGGCCTGACGCGCAGCCGGGTCTTTGCGCTTGAGAGCGACGCCTTCGTACTCCACCGAGGCCTCATTCATGCCGCTGACGAGCTTCTGCACTTTCTTGAACTCCACGCTGCCTTCTTTGAGATCGGGCACTTCTGTGCGGAATTCAAAATTGAAGCGAGAAAAGAGGTTGTTGAGGTTGAAGGTACCGATTTTTAGATTCATAGCGAGGGGCTCGTTTAAGTTGCTTATGGCTTCATAATACAAGCTCTGCGGCAACAATGAATTAAACTTTATGACCTTAGGGCTGTAAGAGGTTAGCCCTCCCTCTGTCTTGCCATCATAAGGCCATAACTGGCCGCCCCAAGGTCGTTCAGCGCGTGGGGTGCTCCACCTTGACGCGTCCAGTTCTGACCTTGCCCGGTCGACAGAGCGGGAGGTCGATACGCTCGAAGGTTCAAAGATAACTTTACGAGGAGGTTTGAGATGGAAGAGTTATTAGTGGAAAAAGCATTGTCCGAGAGGATCGCGGCGGCGAATGATGAGTTTCGCAGGTCCAAGAAGGGGTTGATAATGTGTACGCGGAATGTCTGGCATCTATACAACCTGCCAGGGTTGATTCAAGAGATACGTGAGTACGAAAACTGGATCGCAGGTCTTGATCCGTTTCACCGGCATGATTTCGGTCATGTCATGTGGCTAAGTAATATGGTGTTTCATAAGGTTCGCTGGAGTATCGACTACTACGACTGGAGGCTGCGTGATTGGGAAGATCCCTTATCGCCGGATTGCGTACGAGTTATGTCGGTGAGATTGGCTGACGAGGATTAGCTAGAGGGGGCCCGGGAGCTGCTTTGGTGGCTTCCGGGCTCTTCTTTGGGTCGAGGATGGCGCAGATTTGGCTCTTCAGAATCGCTTCTACCTTGAGCTCATCTTCGTATGAATCCTCAAGCGCTATTTCTATGAGCTTCATTAGTTTGCGCTGGATATCCGGCGACTCACATACAAACAATATTGTTGGCATCTCAGTGCCGGTGGCGGCCTCCCATTCTCCCCCTTCGGCATAGTCGATCAGTTCTTGGATACGCTTCTTATGCGCAAACATTGGCGTTGGTTTGTCGCAGACTTCTAAAAAATATTGATTGGAGTCGTCGTCTTTGGTTGATGCGCCGGCGATAGTGAGGTAGCCGTCAGGTAACGGCTGCGGGAAGTAATCGTACTCTTTGGATTCACTTTTGGTGAAGAATTCAACTCTGACGCCAAAGCATTCAGTGAGCTCGTGACTGACATCGGCGATAGCCAAGCAGTGCTGGATGAATTGCTCCGAAGCGGTCTTGTCTTTGTATGCATTGTGGAGTGCGGCTTTGCTGACGTCGGAGTCGATAGCCTTGAGCGCATGCATGCCTTTTGGTTGTAGATAGTACGAAGCTGGAAGCCCAGCAAGCCTTAGGGAACCATTATAGTTTCGGCCGATAAGGCCAAGTTCTACGAGCCTATTGAGTCTTGGCTGGACACTGCTAAGATACTTAATCCCTAAGGCTTGCTGGATGTGCTTTGTGCTGACAAATCGAAAGCGGTAGATGAGGGTGAGGATAGCGAGTTGTTGTTTGGTAGTTGGAGTTTTAATCATGATGGGCGTCTCCATATACATATGTATATAGGGGAGAGACAAAATTTACCTGCTTGTATCTGGAAATGTAACTTTGGATGAATAATACGATTTATTCATTGGGTGATCTTGTGTTTCTTGACTGGCCGGCGAAGCGGGGTGGCGCTTTTGATTTGAGGGTTGTTAGTCTCGCTGCTGGTTTTGGGGGCTTGGGCCGGAGCGTGCGTCTTGCCATAGGTTTGACGGGAATGCTCGATGAGGCGGCGGGCGATATCATCACTCCCCTCTTCGGTTGGCGGGATGGTTTGGCCAGAGAAGGGCTCTTGGGTGGTGGCCCCGGCGATGCGCATGTAGAAGTTGTAGGCTGGTAGATTGGTGATTTCGCCCGGCTCGATGTACGGACTAAAGAATGGGAGCAAAAGCTTTTCGTCGGCGGGGTTACCGGTACGGAAACAGATGACGGTGCCGACGTTGGCGAGAATTATCTGGACCATACGCTGGTCTTTTTGCTGGGAGGTGGACTGCTCGGCGAGGGTCATAAAGAGCTGATATTTACGGGCCTCCGACAGCATTTGAACGAATGAGGCGGTGGCGAAGTTTTGGAACTCATCGACATAGAGGTGGTACGGCGAGCGTTGATCGATGGGCAGCCGGGCGCGGCGGAGGGCGGCTAGCTGAATTTTGGCCAGGATCATGATGCCAAAGAGCTCCGAGGTGTCTTCGCCGAGCAGGCCTTTAGAAAAGTTGCAGATGAGGATTTTGCCGGAGCTTAGAACGTCGTCGAAATTTATGGTTGATTTGGGTTGCTCGATGATGCGCTTGGCCGAGGCCGAGAATAGGAAACGGCCGATCTTGGCGGTAATGCCGGCGGCCATTTTGACGCGCTGGAAGTCGCCGGCTTTGCCGAGCTCATGCTTCCAGAAATTGATGAGGTCCTTGTCTTGGAGCTTGGACACGACCTGCTTGCGATAGGCCGGGTCATTGAGGAGATCGAAGACGGTGAAGAGAGTGGCGCCGGGCTGGGTGAGGGCGGTTTGAATGGCGTTACGGAGTACATATTCGATGCGGTGACCGCCCTCGTCTTCTTCGGAGAAAATCTTGCGGAAGACAGAGATGGTGGCTTCGGTGACAAGGTCTTTTTCGCGCAGGAGGTCGTCGCCGACGAGGCCTTCGGGGAGTTCGAGGAGATTAAGGCCGATGGGCCGCGCGAGGTCGTCGGGGTTGAAATAAATGAC
The DNA here is from genome assembly GCA_035544015.1 of Candidatus Saccharimonadia bacterium. Taxonomy (NCBI): domain Bacteria; phylum Candidatus Saccharimonadota; class Candidatus Saccharimonadia; species Candidatus Saccharimonadia bacterium. The sequence continues at coordinate 119,082 of DATKIP010000076.1, read as the reverse complement.
GTCGCTTAGGCGCTCTTCTGGAACGTGCCGTAGGAGCATTTCGGCGGCGTCGCCGTGCGGGTCGATGAAGGCAAAGCTCTGGCCGTTTTGGAGATCGGCGATCATGGCGCGCGTGAGCAGGGTAGTTTTACCATTGCCGGTACCACCGATGATGTAGACGTGGCGCTGGCGATCGGCAGCGGTGAGACCAATCTCGGTAGTGCTGCCATGATGATGATTGTGGCCGATGACGATGTCATATTTAGCATCACTTTTCAGCGATAGCGGAGCGGGTAGGGTGCGGCTATGTGACCGGACTAGGTTTTCGGTGGTGATGGTGCCGTATGGGAAGTGATAAACATCGGCTAGCTCGGATGCGGCAAATATATTGGTATTTACCACCAGTAGTCCTGGGAGTCGGTGTTGAAATTTGTGTCCCTCAAATCTTTGTCCTAATCGTCCGAAATAGTCTTGTGATGATCTGAGGTGCTGGAAAGGGGCGTTTAGTGGTGCAAGTGAACTTTCCATGCCTCCGGATAGTTCACTTAACCTGGCGACCGAATTGGCGGTTAGCGAGATTCGGAGATTTACCCTAAATAGTGGCTGCCCAAGTTTTTCTCGAATACCATCGAATAGTTGTTGTTCTCCCACCGTGAGGGCTGGCTCTTCGCGTTTGATAAAGAACATTGAGACAACAAGCAGCACGAGGGCCCACGACCCCGCCAGCTCTAGGTCATGCGTGTAATAAGCGATAAGGAGGGCGATGCACCAAACCCACCAGTGCTTCATGATGAAGTGGCGGAGCTTGTGATCGATAATGGTATAGCCTTTATTCAGGATTTTGTTGTAGAGCCGGCGCATCCAGTATGAATCGTAGGGCGTGATTATCAGTTGTAGGGCGATTGATTCGCCTGGTTGGAGGTTTGTCATAGAGCCCGCGATAAAAGCGACGGGGTCGCTTTGGTTGAGATCAGTTTGGGGCTGGAGCGGATAGGCGTAATGGCGGGCTTGTTTTATCTCATGCACGTAGTGGTAGGTGGTATCATTTGAATCAGATAGCGGCGGGGCGTCATTTAGGATACGGAACCGTGATTCTGGTAGATATGACGCCACATGGCGCTGCAAGATTGGTACGTTGTCTGGGCTGGTTCGGATAAGATAGCGGATGCCCTCTTTGCGCGATGAGACTAGTTCCAACGAGACACTCTCGTTTTTGCCTAGGTATTGCCGCAGTACGGTGATAAGTTGTTGCGTGGCCAGCGATGATTTTTCATTGTGTGTGGGTGGCGTAATTTCCAGATACGAAGCTGGCCGGCTTTGTGATCTCTGGTATGCCCATAGACCCGCCAGGACATCTAGCGCGGGCTCAAATAGCCAGCGCCAGGCGAAATAACCCATGGTGAGGAGAAGAAGGCTATTAATGGCAATGTCGTATGGGGTGTCGCCGAATAGGCGTGACAGGAGGGCGGCCAAGTGTTTATTCCAGTAGGTAAGTTTAGCTGGGCATTAAAGCATAACCACAACACATTTTTTGTGAGTGTACAGCTCATGGTATGGAATAAGCTTTCAGAAAGCAATCTTATTGCCACTCTCATATATAGTGCTCATCACTAACTACGGAGAGATTACATGCAGGCAAGAACGATTATTTTGGCGCGAGTTTCGAGCAAGGCGCAGGAGGACGAGGGTTATTCACTGGACGCACAGATCAAGTTTTTGCGGGAGTATTGCGCGGGCAAGGACTTGACGGTTGTTAAGGAGTTTAAGCTGACGGAGACGGCGTCGAAGCAGGAACGTCGGACGGTGTTCCATGAGTTGTTGGTTTATGTGGCGAAGCACAAGATTTACCATTTTGTGGTCGAGAAAACCGACCGCTTTACGCGCAATTTGAAAGATGCTGCGTACATCAATGACTGGCTGGAGGACGACGGCTTGCGGATGCTGCATGTCGTTAAAGAGAACCAGGTTTTGCATAAGGCCTCGCGGTCTGACGCTAAATTTATGTGGAATATCAATCTGGCGCTAGCAAAGAAATATACCGATAGTTTGCGTGAGGAGGCCATGAAGGGTTGGGCTGAGAAATTGGCACAGGGTTGGCTCCCCTCGCCTCCCCCGCCGGGCTATAAGACGATAACCGAGAACGGTAAACGCATTCATGTGCCGAATTTGGATACGACATCGCTGATGCAGCGGGTATTCATCTTGGTGAAGGATTTTGACTATTCGGGAGCGGCGGCCATGCGGGAGATGACAGCAATGGGGTTAGTAACGGGTAAGGGGCGGCCGTTTTCAAAAAGCTTTGTTCTAAAGACTTTGAGGAATCCTTTTTACATCGGGATTAATCGGTTTAATGGTGCGGATTATCCGGGTGCGCAGGAGCCGATTATCACCAAGGAAGTATTTGAGGCGGTGCAGCTTAAGCTAGGCCAGCATAAGCCTAGGACTCGTAAGCATAATCCGGTATTTAAGGGCATGATTCGATGCACGGGTTGTGGTGGGATGGTTACGTGGCAACTGCAAAAGGGTCGGTACTATGGGCTGTGTCAGCAGCGTAAGGGTGTGTGTCGGGGCAATCGGTTCTTGCGAGAGGATCGGCTGGAGCGCAGGGTGATTGGGATGCTGGAGGGGCTGGACGATTCCGATGGCAAGATTCTTGCATGGCTCGAAAAAGCACTAGAGGCGGGGCGACCGAAGTCGCTTGATTGGGTGGGCGTTATTGATACATTGCAGCGGCAACTAACGCGGCTCAAGCGAATGGATGAGATGCTATATGAGGACAAGCTGGCGGGTGAGGTGTCGGTTGAGAAATATGCAATGAAGCATGCTGAGCTGACGGAGCGGATGACGAGCGTGCAGGAGCGGCTGGGTGAGGTGCAAGGGAGTCAAGGTGGAGGTGAGTCGGTGGCGGTGCCTGCGTGTGATTCTGTGAACCCCATTGTGCGGCTCTATGTACGGAGCACGCCGGATGAGAAGCGGGTTATTATGAGGGCTTTGTTCAGGCCATTAAGCTCAGATCGTGATGGGGCTGGAATTGAGTTTATGTAACCCTCTTGATTGGCAGGAGCGCGTGGATGGGGGTCTGAACAGCTGTCATGCAATTACTGGGCAGAATGTCCTGCCGGAATTGGCATGAATACCAGTTAGATCTGGCCTTTTCCTTCCACTATCTTCATGAACTCGTCCCAGCTCATCCCGCCTGAGCGAACCATATAGGGACGTATGTCAGGGAAAACTTTCGTTTGCAGAATATTATCTAGCAACAATATCCGCGTTACCTCATGCATATTTCTTTCTAGGGCGGTCAGCGCATGGGCATCACTCTTGAAGCTGTTGACGACCGTATCAATATCAAACTCGTTATCGCCGTGGTGAAGCTGGCTTGAAGGTCTTTGATGCGGATAATCACTTTCGTGTGCGGTTTTATGTCGTATACTCTGCCTAACAGTCCAAATGACTTTCATGTACTGGTCGGCCTTCTCGGCATCGCCAACAATTTCTAGTAGCCTATCTCGCGCCCATTTTTTCGCCTCAATTGGATTGTGCATAATGCTCTTCTTAGAACATTTTGAACATTCATGCGTTTCTTCACAAAAAGGCTGCCGCCCCATTATGGCTTCGATTATCGAGAAATCAATCACCATTCTCCAATATGAATAATCCGCCATCTCAAGGTGCGACCATTGAGACCCAGGTTTCAAATCTAGCATTAGGTTTTTTACCATGCCACTCTGCCGCTCACTTAGTCCCTTGAACCTTTCATACAGCTCTTGGTAGCTCCTCTTCTGCGTAATACCCTCTGTTCGATAAGCAGTATTCAGAAAATCGCCATAATCCTTTTCATCTTCGAAAGGCTTGTCCATTGGCTCAACAACACCGTGTACAGTGCCCATATACGATGACAACGTCCAAGGATCACCCATAACAAAGCCATGAAAGAGCACCCATAAAGATAACTCTCCTTGGGCTAAATGTTCGTATTCAAGACTTACCGTAGACCGAAACGACTGACCACTTGAGTTGGTTGATTTGGTAGTTATTACAACCCCATTCCCCTCAGACACTTTGATATTACCAACTGTCACCCCTACCTTGGGAGGGTGCCATGTTATGAAAGATTTAATTCCAAGGCGGTTTTCCACATTGCCTCAATCTTCGCTGAATATTGATATTAAAGATGTAGTTGCTTCTGCCGTTATTGGACTAACGGGCCGTCCAAAAAGCGTATCATGAGGGCTTAGGCGTATTCCGCTTCTTCTTTTCCTCAATGCCTAGCGTAATGCACTTCCCTAGCCCAGTTGCGAGTTCAGCGCATAAATCGATCATGTCGCGTTGCAGCTTGATAGGAATCTGATCTTTAGAGCCGATTTTTATTTTGGCAAGCCTCTCCACTAAGCTTCCCTGCTGCTCAAAGCCGCCCATAAAGCTCATATGGATCGATGAGAAGTGCAGCAAGTCACAGCAGTCATCGTAAATTTTCTTGAGATTAGTCTTTGCATCGACAACCATTTGTGCATACTTCACCGATTCGCGTGGCCCCAAATCAATCCACTTTTGTGCTTCCTCATCCCATTTGGGCAAGCGCCCAGTTTTAAGGAATCGGTCGTACCCCTCCTTGGGCAGACTGGCAGTTCCGTCATAAACAACAGCGCCTAGTACTTCGATCATGCCACGTAGATTTGCCATCGAGGAAACATAATTGCCATTCTTGAGTGATAAATTAACGCCAGCCATGAAATGTACGAACCCGTTTGATCCGGGCAATAGCACCGCTACTTCCCAAGTATGAAATGCCCCTCCATCCTCCGCCATGAAGTCATGGAGCAGGCTCAGGATTCTATCTTCAAGAGAGGGCAATATGTCGTAGATTGTTGGCATTACATTTTACCTGTCGTGTTATGAACGGAGCCAATAGTGCACTCTGAGCGCTCGCGAGCTACTGTCTCTGGAACGCTTCTTCGATCGTACCGCCAGGTATCTCGGCGTAGCCATAGGAATGCAGTAACGATGTGGCGATCTCTTTCATCAACTCATATCGTTTGGGCTTACTGGAAAGCTCTTCGTTATCCAGTCTCAGCGACGCTTCAAATGACCCTCGTACATTAACTTTCTCAGTGCTATTTAAACCTGAGCCAATTGCCCCTCTGAACACTATTCGCGAATCTACCGGAACACTAATCCCCACTTCAAGGCAGGCAAGTCCGAGATAATTCTTGCTCTTATATACATTTGCAGCGAATTCTAGGGTGTCTTCAAGCCGGTTCATGAACTCATGAAAGATGATGTGTCTTTCGCCGTGCCCGCCGCTCCGTAAAATATCCTTATTCGCCAAGATGCCACCAAAGTTCTCTAGGCCGAGAAACGACTCATGAGTTGTTGAGGTTAGCCGTTCTACGCCATGCGTATATGCACCTTCATCAAATATCATCCTGCTTGGAAGATAAGTAGGGAATGCGCCATCACTTGCTGTATTTACGCGTTGATCGTATAGGGCGTTATACGCTTCTGCGCCTGAGAAAAGCTGAGTGCTAGGGAAAAATGGTGAGACAAACACTCGCATTCGCCCGTCGTTGGCCGTAGTTCCGCCGCCGGCCACTATTGGATATTCCCTGTTGTGCAGACGAGCATAAATAGCCTGCAGAGTGCTGCCGCTCCGCTCTCTCTGATCCTCGGCCTTTAATCGCTTATTCCTCAGCCACTCCCACTCGTGAGCAGTGGCATAGCGCTCCCAATCAGTCGAGTCGCTTCGGTCGCTCCTCCTAACGTATAGATGGGACTTATCGGCTGTCCAGTGGGGAGCCTCGTCACTCTCTGGAACATAAACCGCAATGAAAGCTTTATTGTCGGCATTGGGGCCGCAAACTTGGACTATCGGTCGTATGTAAGGCCAAACACTATCAACAATCATATTGGGAATGGCAGAGGCAATCTGAGGATTATATTCAATACCATTATATGGAGGCTTAGGCTTGTCGCTCTCGTCCTCCACTCCGATGATTAGCCACCCGCCTACGGTATTTGCGAATGAGCATATCGTCTTAACAAGCGACTTTTTACCGCTTAGGTCTTGCTTGTAATCAAGAAATATCCCCTCCTTATACTGCTTGTCGCAAAAATCCACGACATCCTGAAATTCTAAGTCTTCCATTTTCTTGCCGAATAGTGATTCCATAGGCCAGACCTTTGCTATTTGAATTGAGTCAGAGGCGAATTAGCTAACGCCGAATCCTTCGCCATTATATTCGATCATCTCAGTCATCCCATCCCAAGGCTCAAGTTCGGCATGACGCCAGGGCCAGGACTTGAGCTTATTTTTGGCCTGGTTTCTGGCTTCCTCGATTTCGCCAGCGTATTTGTTCTTCAGGCGCTCGTAGTTCTCTTCCGCACGGTCACGCAGCTCCCCTCCCATTACCAGCTTCGGCAGGGCATGTTCAGTGTACGCGGCTTGGAAGTCTTCATGCAGGTAGTTGGCGTTAATGACCAAAAGTTCAGACTTGGAGTACCGTACAAGGTGAGTATTTTCTCGGCTTCCCTGGCGCGTGACGGCGATTAGGCCCTTTGTCGAGAATGTATGAGCAATGCCATTACGAATGAGCTGACGCCCAAAAACACCTAAGGCTTTATATCGTTCATCAACCTCGGATAGATAGTGAGCACAATAATGGTCGAAGGGGAACGCGCCCGATTCTTTATGCTCCTGTAGGAGAGTACCAAGTAGCTCAATACCTGAGCATATTGCGCCAGTCACTAAGTAAGCTCCATTCCCCTCGTCACTAACGGGGATCTTGGACTGTATAGACTCGATATCGTCCAGTAGGTAGCCACTGATATACCTATCGAGGAAGGCGTCGAGAGTATTGGTCTGCATGACCCTATTCTAAGTCCTTTTTACTTCCGTGGCTTCTAAGATATGGCGTATCCATCAGTTTGTTCGTGGGCTACTACCAGCATCGTTGCCGTGATAAACCTAAGTTCATTGATTGCAGCCAATAGCTCTATATGGTTGAGATCTGATTTGCGTGGTTCATACGGGGGATAGCGAAATTGGTGGGTTGCATAGTATTTATCAACTAGTTCTAGTTTTTTCCAGTCCTCATCGGGCAGATACAGCCCAATCTCTTCCACGGCATATCGAGCAAGCCTGACAAGGCTATGGCCATAGCCTCTCATAACTTTATCGAGCGCCTCCGGTGTTGATGCGTGGTTCTTGTGTGCAATATGGCTCTTAATGATTAACTCAAAGGCGAGGCAGGCGTTGTTGTACTTTACTGCAAACATTGCCAGGCCGGGGTGCTTATCGAGGAGGTCGTTTACGGAATTGTGATAGTCGTAGGCCCATCGGTAGAGCGTGTATGAGAAATCATGAATCTTGATCTGATCTGTGGGCATATTCGCTCCTAACTAGCTTTGGACAATGCGAACTGGAACCCGGACGATTCTGCCGCCCCGGAATGTTACCACTAGCTCTACTGTATCGCGATCCAGATCGGGCATTTGGCGATGGTGGCTGCGATCCGCCCCAAGAAAAAGCGTCACTTGCTCCATAGCACCCTCCATTACTCCGTATGGATGGTCAATTTCGTCGTCAGCAAAACGGAAGCTATCGGTGACGAACGGGGAGCCGTCCCCGTTGGTGCCAACGAGTTGGGCGTTAGTGACATAGGTCAGTCCGCCACCGTCATTATCAATAATAAACTTCACCTCAAACGCAGCTCCATAATCCGAATAATTTGAGGCCCATCTAGCTTCAGTATCTTTAACCAGGGTAATCTTTGGTGCGCCGGCGTTTGGGTCGGCTGGGGTGTAGTTGGCGGTGACGGTCTTAATGACCGCCGCCACTTCTTTACGCGCTGCTTCGGGCTTTGAAAAGTCAGCCAAGATCATCAGGCGGTTACGAATGTCGAAAGGGAGGTTGGCGGTAGTGGTCGAGCGACGGTCAGCGACAAAAATTACTCTACCTTCACCGAGAGCCTTCATAGCGTATCCCGCCTCGTAGATGACATTGGGGTTTGGTGTTGGGCGGACGGCATCGGGGTCGAGGATGGTGACGTCGGCCAGCATAAAGTCAGCACCGTCAATCTTCTCAAGGATCATAGCCCCAATGTCGCGCGAACCTACCGCCAGACGAGTGGCAGTATCAATCTCAAAGTCCGGTATGTCCTTGCCCACGTCTTTGAGGGCCTGCTCAAGCAGATTGCGGTTGCCGGGCGAGTCGGATTGCCAAGAGAAAAACAGCTTCATCAACCAATCCTTCCAGATAGTGTGTCTCAGATTTTACCGCCTGGGCTTGGACTTATCCATGGCTTTATCCTGCCGTATGGCTGTCGCGCATGAGTCTATTGGGCGCCGGGCTGATTTTTCGCTTGAGTCATGGCCTGCTTCCTTTCTTAGAACTTTCGTAATCATCATAAATTTTGTTGAGCGCCTCGGGGTCGGTAAATGCCATACGGCGTGCAGTGGCTTTGAGGTATTTGAAGAGCTCGACAGCGTATTCCCGGTTGGCGTTTTCGGGGTGGAAGATGCGCAGGTAGTTGACCATGGCGTCGATGTCTTTTTCGGTGATTTTGTAGTCGTGCATATTAGTCATGAGTATATCACCACGCCCATTTGTTGAGGCCGGTGAACTGGATCATCTGCCGGCAGAGTTCTTCGGACTGGGTGCGGCGCATAATTTCGCGGCTGTTGTTTTGGGAGAGGATGTTGAGGCTGCCCTCCCAGAGGATGGCGCCGTCGATGATGGCGAGTTTGCGGTGGCGGTAGTCGTCGCAGGTTCTGACCTTGACGCCGGCGGCGCGGAGCTGCTTGAGGGCCATCCAGGCTTGGATGCGCATGTACTCTTCGTGGTGGTTGGGGTTGCGGGTATTAATGCGCACCCTCACGCCTTGGCGGACGAGCTTCGATAGGAGCGGCAGAAGCTCGCTGGTGCGTTTGCAGGTGAGGTAGGGGCTCTCGATGACGACTTCGCGTTTGACGCGCTTTAAGTCGTTAGTGAGGGCGGCGTAGAAACGGCTTTCGTCGTACAGTTTGGAAGTGAGGATGGCGGCCGGATTGGTGCGGCGGCGGAAGAGATTAAACATGGCTCCCCTCCTCCTCGCCGATGCCTAGCTCTTCAAGCCGCTCGCTCATCTTGATCAAACTTGGCCACAAAGTGTTCCACATTTGGGACGTCTGGCCTACCATTGCACTTATTGCTTGTTTGAAAATAGCGCAGATCCTATAATTAGGTTAACCAGTTGTGATATCTTGATATTCTGCTGGTGGCCAGGTGCTGGAACTCCGAGACAATTGCACCATCACTATTATATCTGATTTACCGTACAAATACCAAACAATTACGGCTATGCGAGCGTTTTATCTATCCAGTCCCGAAGCTCTTGATTAAGGTCGTCGGGCGCAACGAATGTAATCATAGGAACATCTTCAGCCGTGGTTCTGCGAACGTCATCCATTACCCCGTCTTTGTGCCTGTCGGTCGTATAAGAAGTAATAGTGATGTAGTCCATGTTCTCGACTTTGCCCTTCCAGAGAAACCGTGCCGGCGCGACGATGAATTGACCGCCGGTTACTAACTTCTTTTCGAGAAGTGAATCCACAATTTTATCGGCTTGACCCTGATTTTCGGCGCTGATTTTGACTTCATAATAAATAGGCATGTTTGACTCCTGAGCCTGTTTTTTTATAGCTTCTCTGCTAGCTCAATGATTATGCCATCAGGGCCACGGAAATAGCACAATTTATAGATATCTTGGTAGTTTATGACGTCCGTTATGAGTTCTCTGCCTTTTTGTTTTACAGATTCAATGATTCCATCAACGTCTTCGACCGCCAGGCAGATATGTTGTATACCCTGCGTATAGATGTGATTAGCTTCTACGACGGATGGAGTCATGGGATGAATAAACTCGGTAAGCTCGATGTTTATCTGGGCGTGGGGCGCCTCCATAAAGGCGATGTGGGATTTAGCGCCTTTGACCCCCACTACCTTGTCTAGCAGCTCGCTTTCCTCGAATTGCTCGCCCCGGGTAATGAAACCGAAATCTTCGAAAAACGCTTTCGCTCCATCAAAGTCGTGAACAACTATTCCAATATGATCGATGGTGTGAACTTTGTAGGTCATGTGACCATATTATAACTTGAGGCCCCGCCATCTGACGACCTCTCCCGCAATCTCGTTCGTTGCTTTCCGGCTGAATCTTGACGGAAGCCCCCTTTTGAGTTATGGTTTGTCTCCCATTTGGGAGTTCACCGTGAATTTTGGGCCTCTCGGCGCAGATTTTGGCGAACTGCAAAGTGGGTGCAAGCGCGTGACGGCATTTCGGCACTAGGCCGAGATGCACGACCGGACGGGGGAACGTCAATGCGCAAGTTCCAATACCACTGGCGTCGGTTGGGGGCAGCCATCGTGGCTGTGGCTACGATCCTGGCGATTGCCGGGCTCGGAGCGCCGGCGGCCGATGCGACCTCGCAGAGCTACAGCGGCCACTGGGCCGGCCTCGTGGACGGGGGCGGCGGCTACACCAAGATCACGGCCGACGTCGTCGTACCCAGCGTCACTACGGCGTGCGGGACCGGCTCGGCGGTGGCGGTGTACGTGGGCCTCGGCGGCTGGGGCAGCCTGCCGTTCGCCCAGAACGGCTTCACCGTGACCCCGCAGGGGGTCGGCGTGTGGTGGGAGGTGTTTGACCGCAACGGCAATGGGCCGGTGGCCGGCATTGCGCTGGCGACCCGCCCGGGCAACAAGCTGCGCTTCGGCTTCGAATTCGCGAGTCACGGGACGGTCCTCACGTTCTACTGGGCCAACCTGACGACCGGAAAGGTGGTAACACGCCGAATCACGAACGCGGCCCGCTACTACAACGCCAAAACGGCCGACTACGTCGTGGAACGGCCGAACTACCCGAAGGCGGGGGCGCCGCTGGCGCAGTACCGGCCGATCACCTTCACGAGGGCCCAAGCAGTGCGCTCGGGCCGCTGGGTACCGGCCTACAACACGGGCTCGGTGTTGGTGTCCACGCTGGGACGCGCCGGGAACGTGATCTCGCATGTGACGGCGGCGCGTGCCGATACGTTCACGACCGCCTGGTCCGGCTGCAGCTAGCCGGAGCGTTCCGCCGCCCGTCCCGATCATGGGGCGGGCGGCGGGGCAGACCATTGCGCTATAATGGGCGGCATGACAACTTCTTCTCCACTTATTCGTTTGCCCGGTTTGATTGATATTCATGTCCACCTGCGCGATCCCGGCCAGACCCACAAAGAAGACTTTGGCTCCGGTACGGCGGCGGCTCTGGCCGGTGGATTTACGCGGGTGTTTGATATGCCCAACAACGCTACGCCCGTGACCACCGCGGCGGTGCTGGACGAAAAGATGGCTAGTGCTCGAGGCAAAATTGTGTGTGACACGGGGTTTTATTTTGGTTCCCTGGGGGATAATTTGGATGAATTCCCCGCCATCATGGATCGCGTCAGCGGCCTGAAGCTGTACTTGAACGTGACGACCGGTGGGTACAGGATTGATGCGGATTATTTGGAACGGATTTTCAAGGCTTGGGGCCACGCCAAGCCGATTTTGCTGCATGCCGAGGCGGACGTGATCGTGACGGCACTGGGGGTAGCGAAAGCTCTCGATCAGCGGGTGCATGTGTGTCATGTATCGAACCGGGCCGAATTGGAACCGATTTTGCGCGCCAAGGCTGAGGGCGTGGATGTGACGTGCGGGGTGACGCCGCATCATTTGTTTTTGAACGAGGCCGACGCGCGGCGCTTGGGGAACTACGGCGAGGTGCGGCCGGCTCTGAAACCGCAGGCGGATGTGGATTACTTGTGGGAGCATTTCGACGAGATCGATGTGGTGGAATCGGACCACGCACCGCACACCAAGGCCGAGAAAGAGGCCGGGACTTTTGGCTTTCCTGGGCTCGAAACTACCCTGCCGCTGATGCTGGCCGCCGAGCGCGACGGGCGCCTGACGCGGGCGCAGCTGGTGGCCAAGCTGGCGGACGGTCCGCGCCGAGTGCTGGGGCTGGCCGAGGAGGCCGATACCTTCGTGGAGGTGGAGCCGGTGGGTTTTGAAATGAGTGCCGAGGGCATGCAGTCGCGGGCGGCCTGGACGCCGTTTGCGGGCCGAACCGGCTTCGGGCGGGTGAAGCGCGTGACGCTACGAGGCGCCGTGGTGTACGAGGACGGCGTGGTGCTGGCGGCGCCAGGGAGCGGACGGCTGGTATAGGGCTTCGGGATACGCGTATGACAGCTATTCCATTTTCTGGAATAGTTGAGGATTTATGTCGAATTATGGCTTCGCTAAGCCTAAATTTTATGATATTGTGCGACTATTCCGAGAAGTGGAATAGTGGGGCTTAGTGGGGAGCGAGCGTCGCGTGGTTACGGTTTATAAACCGGCGGCTTTGATGTCGATGGCGAGATCGGGGTTCCACATGGCGCCGGTGGCGGATTGCACGAGATCGGCGCCGGCGTCGCGGTACTGGCGGTAGTCGGCCGGGGTCATCACGCCGCCGACGCCGACGATTTCGTAGCTGAGGCCGAGTTTGGTGCGCAGGGCGGCGAGGCGGCGAACCATGTCGAGGCCGGCCCACTTGATGCCGGCGCCGCACATGCCGCTGCGGAGGCGGTTGGGGCCGGGCAGCGCTTGCTCGCCGTGCTCGTCGACGATGGGCGCAGCGATGGTGTTGATGGCGGAGATGGCATCCACGTACGGCGCCATCTCCTTCACAACGGTTTCGAGCAGGGCTTGCTGCTGCGGTGTGTAGTAGCCGATTTTGGTGATGAGGGGCACGGAACCGACGGCGGCTTTGACGCGGCGGCAGATTTCGGCGACGGCCGGCGGGGTGTAGCAAATGACGCCCTCGTTGGCGACGTTGGGGCACGAGAGATTGACCTCGATGACGGATGCGCCGGCGTCGGCGCCGAGCTTGGCGGTGGCGGCGAAGTCGTTGTAGTAATCGTCTTGGCTAAAGCCGGGCCGGATGGTGCCAACCACACTCAAAATCACGAGCTGGCCGCGGCCCTGTGCCGCCAGCGCATGGCGAAAATCGGTCAGCCAAAAATCGGGGCCGCCGGAAGGCATGCCAAAGGAGTTGGTGATGGTGAGCTCCGTGGGCGGCCGATGGGTGGTGGTGTGGCCGACCAGCGGATGGGCGGCTTTTTCGAGCGTGAGGTCGCCGTCGACGTCGACGTAGAGGACGTTGGGGAATTTGTTGGGCTCAAATTTGGCGGAGCGCTGGGTTTTGTAGACGACCACGTCGAAGCCCTTGGCGAGGGCGGCCGCAACATATTTGGCGTTGAGCAGCGGGCCGGCAGGAATGCCAAACGGCGAGAAGATCGGGCGTCCGAGAAAGGTAAACGGCATGGCGCCTTTGTTGTGATAGCGCGTGGGCATGGCAAATTCGCCAAACGGACCTTTCTTAAAATTGTAGGCGTAGGTCTTGGCGGGATCGTAGATAGGTTGTTGGTTCACGGGTTGCATGTTAGCTTAAATGGTAGCATGAAATTTTCCGAAAAGCTGAAGCGGGCCGTGGAGCGATCAGATTCGCTCTTGTGTGTGGGGCTTGATCCGGGGTACGCGAAGCTGCCGCGCGGTGTGGGCCAGTTTGCGTTTAATAAGGCAATCATCGAGGCGACGCACGATCTGGTGTGTGCCTACAAGCCCAACGCGGCGTTTTATGAAGCGCACGGGGCCGAGGGAATTGAGGCACTCAAGCAAACGTGCGACTACCTGCGCGCCGAGCACCCCGAGATTCCGATTATTTTTGACGCTAAGCGCGGGGACATCGGCAACACCAACGCCGGCTACACGGAGTATGTGTTTGAGTATTTGGGCGCAGATGCGGTGACCGTGGCGCCGTATATGGGCGCGGAGTCGCTCGGGAAATTCTTGGAATGGGATGATAAGGGCATCATTGTGCTATGCCGGACGTCGAATCCGGGGGCGGGTGAATTTCAGGATTTGGTAGTGGAGGGCCGGCCGCTGTATCAGCACGTGGCGCAGCAGGTAGCCGACGCCTGGAATACGCGCGGCAACTGTGCGCTGGTGGTGGGGGCGACGTACCCGGAGGAATTGCAGGCGGTGCGGGCGATCGTGGGGGCGGAATTGCCGATTTTGGTGCCGGGCGTGGGCGCGCAGGGCGGCAGCGTGGCAGACGCGGTGCGGGCCGGACTGGGCCAGGACGGGCAGGCGGCCATGACGATCAGCACGTCGCGCGTGGTGATCTTTGCTGATGACCCGCGGGCCGCGGCAGTGGACTTGCGTGATGAGATTAACCGGTACCGGAAGGAGACCCGCGCGTGAGTATGACGGCAGATGAACTAAAGCAGATGCTTATCGATAGCAATGCCTGGCTTGAAAACGATCATTTTGTTCTCACCAACGGGCGGCACACCGATAGCTACATCAACAAAGATGCGCTGTACCCGCATACTGAATATTCGTCGCGTTTGGGCGAGGCGATGGCCGAAGCCATGCGCGACTGGAACGTGGAGGTGGTGGCGAGTCCGGCGCTCGGCGGCATCGTGCTGACACAATGGACCGGGTATCATTTGAGCACATTACTCGGGCGTGAGGCACTGGCGGTGTACGCGGAAAAAGTGGAAGGACCAGAGAAGAAGTTTGCTTTTACGCGCGGCTACGACAAGCTCGTTGCGGGCAAGCGCGTGGTGGTGGTGGAAGATAACTTCACCACTGGCGGATCGGTGCGCAAGGTCGTGGAACTAGTGCGAGAAACGGGCGGTGAGGTTGTGGGAGTGGTGGCCATGCTCAATCGCGGGGGCGTGAGCGTCGCGGACGTCGGCAACCCGCCCAATTTTGTGTCGCTAATCGAGACTAACGTGGTTTCGTGGCCGGCCGAGGAATGCGAGCTGTGCGCCAGGGGCGTGCCGGTGAATACGAAGATCGGCAAGGGCAAGAAGTTTTTGGAAGCTCAGCAGGCGGCGGCTTAGGTAGGCCCGTTGGTGCACTGATTTTACTGACATTTCACGGGCATGACAAATGTCAGGTAACTTTGTGGGGTGGATCGGGGAATTGGGCGATGAGATTGCGGATGTTAATGGAAATATCGGTGCGGGCGGCGAGGTCTGCCCAAGGAATATAGCCGACGGCGTCGAATTTGGCTTCGAC
Source organism: Candidatus Saccharimonadia bacterium (assembly GCA_035544015.1). Lineage (NCBI taxonomy): Bacteria > Candidatus Saccharimonadota > Candidatus Saccharimonadia > Candidatus Saccharimonadia bacterium. Next base: position 103,979 of record DATKIP010000076.1, on the reverse strand, counting down.
CGGGCGGGGCTCGCCGGCCGTGATGCGGGCGAGGAACCACGTGTAGTGCCAGCTGCGAGCGGCGTGGTCAAAGGTGGCGGCGCCGAGTTCGCGCACGATGGCCGTTTCAACGCCGAGTTCCTCGCGGGCTTCGCGCACGGCCGCGGCGGCAGCCGACTCCCCGGGCTCGATTTTGCCGCCGGGCAGCTCCCATTGGGTGAGCTCGGGGGTGGTGCGGTGGATCAGCAGCAGATCGCCGGCAGGGTTGGTGACGACGCAGCCGGCGAGGGGTTTCACCGCGGCAGCGCCTTGGCGCCGATGTCGGTGCGGTATTGCAGGCCGTCGAAGTGGATGAGTTTGACGGCGGCGTAGGCTCTGGCGCGGGCGTCGGCTACATCGGCGCCAACGGCACTCACGCCGAGCACGCGGCCGCCGGCCGTGAGCAGCTGGCCGTCTGCGGCCTTGGTGCCGGCGTGAAAAATCTCGACGCCGGGAAGGGCCGCGGCGGCCTCGAGGCCGGTGATGGCCTGGCCGGTGGTGGGCTTGCCGGGATAACCGGGCGAGGCCAGCACCACCACTACGGCCGTCTGCGGGCTCCACTCGATCTCCAGCTCGGCCAGGCGGCCGTCGACACAGGCATCGAGAACGTCCATGAGGTCGGTTTCGAGCAGGCGCAGGTACACTTGGGTCTCGGGATCGCCGAAACGGGCATTGTACTCGAGCACTTGGATGTCGTCGCCATCGACCATGAGGCCGGGATAGAGCAGCCCCACGAAGGGTGAACCGGCGGCGGCCAGGCCGGCCAGAGCCGGCTCAACGACGGTGGCTTTGACGCGCTCCATGAGCGCCGGCTCCACCCATGGCACCGGTGCAAACGCGCCCATGCCGCCGGTATTGGGGCCTTTATCGCCGTCGAAAATAGTTTTGTGATCTTGGGCCGGCGGAAATAGCGCGGCGCTGTGGCCGTCGCTAAAGGCATGAATCGACACCTCTTGGCCGGTTAAAAAGCTTTCGATCACGACGCTCGAACCGGCCTCGCCAAAGATTTTGTCGCCCATAATTTCGCCCAACGCCTGCTCGGCCTCGGCCAGATTCTGGGTGATGTACACGCCTTTGCCCAGGGCAAGACCGCTGGCCTTGATCACGAGCGGAAAGGTTTGCTGAGCCAGATGGGCCTTGGCGGCGGCCAGGTCGTTGAAGATGGCAAAAGCGGCGGTGGGAATGTGGCTGGTGGTCATTAATTGTTTACTGAAGGCTTTGGAAGACTCGATGCGGGCGGCGGCCTGCGTGGGGCCAAAGGCGCGTAAACCAGCGGCGGCAAAGGCGTCGACCAGGCCGAGCGCCAGGATGTCGTCGGGGCCGACGATGGTGAGGCCGATGTCGTGAGCGCGGGCGAAGGCCACAAGGCCGTCTTTGTCGGTCGCTTTGAGATCAACATTGGTGGCAATAGCGGCGGTGCCGGGGTTGCCGGGGGCGACGTAGAGCCTACCGAGCCGGGGCGACTGGGCAATCTTCCAGGCGAGGGCGTGTTCGCGGCCGCCGCTGCCGATGATGAGAATGTTTTGCGGATTCATACGGGAATCATATACTGAAATGGATGATATTGCGTTGGTTACGGTTTGCAGGGGTGGCAGGAGCATTGCTCGCCAGCGCGGTGGTAGTGGTGGCCACCTGGCCGCACGCCTCGGTGAGCCTGGCTAGCAGCACCAGCTACCCGGCCGATCTGCGCATGGCTTATGGCCGGGTGGTACAGTCGGTACACCAATTCGAGGGGCTGCAGCGCGACCTTCATTCCCAGGTGGTATCCGAAGACGAGCTTAGCCGTCAGCTGTCGGTGATCCAGCTCGACGCCGAGAGCGGGCACTTCGCGATGGCCGCGACGGATATTCGCGGCCTGCAGCAATCGCTGGCCAACTGGAATTTTGAGCTCAGCGGCAAGGGCAGTGGGACGGCGACGGCCGGCGGAGCGATGCCGGCGGCCGGTGTGGGGTTGCCGATTTTGTTGTATCACTATCCCCCGGCCAATTTTGAGCAGCAGCTGGAGCACCTGGAACAGTACGGCTACACCGTGATCGACCTGGACCAGGCGTTGGCCGGGCTACGCGGCGAAGCCCTGCCGCCCAAGCCGGTGGTGATTACCTTCGACGACGGCTTTGCGGCCCAAACCGCGGCGGTTGATACCCTGAAACGCCACCACATGAAGGCAACGTTCTACATCATCACCGGCGGAGCGCAGAGCAAGTGGTGCATTGGTGCCGGCCGGCGCTACGGCGACGCGCTCCAGCCGCGGGGTGGCTGTGGCGACGCGTATTTGACGTGGGATCAGATTCGCGAGCTCGACCGGGGCGGCCTCATCACCATCGGCGGCCACACCGTCAACCACCGCAACCTGGCAGCGTTACCGGCGGCCGAGCAGCAGCTCGAGATCGCGGATGGCAAGCAGCAGCTCGAGGCCCAGCTCGGCCACGCGGTGAAGCATTTCGCCTATCCCTACGGCACCTATAACGACACGAGCATCCAGATAGCGCGGGCGGCCGGGTACCTCACGGCGGTCACGACCCAAGCCGGCTTAATGCAGCCGCCGGGCTCCAATTTTACGCTGCGCCGCGAGCGTGACGCGCTCGTGCTGCCTTAGCGAGCGAGCGGCGTGTCCTAGTCGGCGGCTTTGGCCGGAGCGGTGCCGAGCTTGGCGCCAATGATGTCGAGCACTTCGCGCGGCGTGAGCTCGGCCTTCACCAGATATTCGGCGCCGTAGGCGTGGGCCGTGTTGCGGTCGGTGATCTCGGACGAGTTGGTAAGCACAATCACGGGCATGGCGGCAAAATCGAAGTTGTCATTTTGGAGCGCCGAGAGCACTTCGAGGCCCGAGAGCTCTGGCATGTTAATGTCGAGCACAGCCAGGTTGGGATGCTCGGTTTTGACGGCCTCGAAGGCGTCGCGGCCGTTGTTTTTGACGACTACGCGGTAGCCGGCGCCCTCGAGTTTGATCTGGTACATGCGCGAAATAAACGGATCGTCCTCGGCGATGAGGATAGTTTTTTGATCGGCGGCATTATTTGGGGTGGTGGTGTCGGCCATGGTGGGCAACCTCTCGAATGGGTGTTACGGGTTTAAAGGGGAGCTCGAATCCGAAGGTCGAGCCTCTGCCCTCGACGCTATTGAATATTATTGTACCACCCTGATCTTCGACTACGCGTTTTGCCAAATACAAACCCAGGCCAGTGCCGTCGGGACGAACGATTTGGGCGTTGTCGGCGCGGAAGAATTTGCTGAACAGTTTTTTCTTGGCAGCCTCGGGCACGCCGATGCCGGTGTCGCGCACCTCCAGCCGCACCCGGTCGCCGGATTGCTCGAGCATCACGCGGACCTCGCCCTGGCTGGTGTAATAGATGGCGTTATCGATGAAATTCATGACCACCTGGCGGGTTTTGTTGTCGTCGATCTCGGCCGGGGGCAGTGGCTCGGGCGGAGGTTCGAAGATAAGCTTGATGCCTTTGGTGGTGGCGTGATTGTTCAATTGCCGCACCTCATCGCGGATCATTTGCACCATGTCCGTAGGCTTGGTTTGAATGAGGAACCGCCCGGCCGACAGCCGCGACACGTTGAGGAGGTCGGAGATCAGATTGACCATGCGCTCCGACGAGCTAAACGCGTAGCCGACGAATTCTTGCTGGGCCTTGGTGAGTTTGCCGGCGTCGCCTTCTTGCATCATCGAGAGGTAGCCCTTGATGGTGGTGAGCGGGGTGCGCAGCTGGTGCGAGGCCATGGAAATGAATTCGTCTTTGGCGCGGTCGAGCTCCTTGAGGTGGCGGTTGGCTACACGCAGCCGGTTGGTGGCGTGCTCCACACGGGCCTGGAGCGTGAGGTTGAATTCTTGGATTTGGGCGTAGGCCTTGGCGTTGAGAATGGCTACGGCCAGCTCTTTGCCCACGATTTCGAGCAGGTCGATGTCTTGCGTGGAATAGATGTCGCCGGACAGCTTGTCGCCCAGCAGCAGGTGGCCCACAAATTGCTCGCGGGTGCGCAGCGTCATCGACAGGCGAATGCCGTGATTTTCCATGAGCTGCTTGCGCTCGCCGCCGGACAGCTCGTCGGCCACCAGCATGGGTTTGTCTAGCCGCGCCAGCTCCGGCGCCACCATGAGGCGCCGGGGCAGCTGGCCGTAGTGTTCCACGCGGTAGACGCGCTCGTCGTTGTAGATAATGAGCTGGCCAAATTGAATGTGCAGGCTCTCGCACAGCTCGGTGAGCGAACGCTTGAGGATGCGGTCGAGATCGAGCTCCGACACTAGGATCTTGGAGAAGTCGTTGATGACCTCTTGGGAGTCGTAATGGTATCGATAAAACACATTATTGGTGGCTCTTTCGAAAAAGCGGCGGAGCGGCTGAAAGCTAAAGGATGTCAAAAGGGCAAACAGCGTGTAGAGCCAGCTCGCGTTGGCGCTGGAAGCGGAATCTACAAATACAATTTTTGACGCGCCGAAAACGAGCGTGCTGTACACTGCACCGAGACTTAGGAGCAATAAAAAGTACGTAGCCGACCGAGCAAACACCAGCCGCAGATCAAACAGGCGGGTGCGAATAATGGCGTAACCGAGCGCTCCCAGATACACCATGGTAAATTCGGGCCCCAGGTAGACGTAGCCGTAGATGTGGAAAAGGGGGAGCACCAAATTGAAGGTGAGCCCCATCGCCATGGCGATACCCATGCCCAGGGCCATGATTTGCGCCTGGCGGCGGGCCAGCCCGCGGGCGCGCCAGATATAGCGGAGGAGTTCGGTCAACCCACCCAGGAGCAATACGGCCAGGACGGCGGCAAACACGAGGATACCGTCGGTGGTCACGATTGACCGGCTGGCGGTTACGCCCGTGGCGTACACGCCGGGTATGAGAGAGCCCACCGCCACGAGGCATCCGGCGGCTAGCACTGCCCAGTTTGGCAGCAGCCGAATGCCGGTGAATTCGGCATTGAAGAGCGCAAAAAACATGCCGACCAGGATGGCGCCAAAATAGCTCATGAGCGCGATGGGGAGGAGCGACTCGGCCGGCAGTATCCGAAACAGACCGTTGGTAGATGTCCAGATAGCCAGCGCCACGGCCAGACCCAGGTAGTAAATAAATAATTTGCTCCGGGGATTGCGGAAAAAAATACTCAGCCCAATCAGGATATTGATGATTGAGGCGACAAACAACAGGAGGCTCGGCAGATCGATCATAGCCTCAGTTTATAATTCTTACGTTTACATTACCAATCAGTGCCGGCTCGGCCCAGGCAGAGGGTGGGTATGCCGGGCTACCGAGCGAAAGTAGTTGAGCCGCCACGGGGCTAGTAGCAGTAGCTGCAGCCCGCCCCGCCGGAGGCTTAGGCCCGCGACGTAGGTCATTTTTCCGTCGGAGGTTATACCTTGGCCGATTTTTTTTACCGGCAAACCGAGGCGCCAGCGCAGTCCGCCGAGCAGCTTGGGCGTGGTGATGAAGTACCAATATTGGATGGTGGGGCGGCACAACTGTGATCTACCGTACGCCAGGCGATACAGGCCCCGGAGCGCCGGAAGCATCGACTTGGGGTTTGGCAAACGCGGTCGGTCGAGAAGTAATCGCGTGATGTCGGCGGTACGGGCTTTGGGATAGTGAGGATCACGATGCCACAACTCGGGAAAATAAGTGCGCGTCATCGTGCCGGGTGGGGCGGTTTCCTTGGTAAGGCGCAGGTATCCTACGAGCTCCTGGCCCGAATAGCAGCCGAAATGATACGAATGAGCATCGAATTCGTCCGATTCGGTGCGGGTAGCCGGGTCCCCTTCCACCCAATGCAGCTTCTCGACGCAGATTCTGTAGCGAAGCTCGTAGGCCGCATGCAATTGCTGCGGCGACGTGAGCTCGGTGAACCGCATCCCGTCATGCTCAAAATAGATGACCTCGGTCTGCTGGCCGAGATGACCGGGCATGGGAATCTCACTGACTGGAATTGTTGCTCTTGATCTTGACATAATAATGCGTTAATGTTACCATAATCGGGTCGTAAAGCCATTATGCATGCGTTTCAGACAGTTACGGTTGTAAAGCGGAAGAGCTGGCTCGAACATGCCCACGCGCAAAGAGTTATCTACCTCAATCAGCGCGTGATTTTGTTTTTGTTTCATATGTTCTCGTTTGTGTGGCGGCGATCATTCGTCAGCGAACTCCAAGAGCTGGATGTGGTGCATGGTTCGCGCTACGTGCTGGCGTGCAATCATCAGAGCCGGGTGGATCCGTTTTTTATTTGTACGCAATTACCCTATCGCATTTGGCGCCACCTGGGTACCTTGAACTATTTCGCGGCCAACGTCTATATTGATATTCCTTTCTACGGCGGGGCCATGCTGCGGCTGGGATCGTTTCCGGCCAAGGCGCATGTCAAGCATCCCTATGGGCTGGACTACGCGCGGAATCTGCTGCGGCGCGGGAAATCGGTGCTGATTTTTCCCGAAGGCCGACGGACGCGGCGCGGGGAGACTCCTACGCGCCACGGCGTGGAAGCCCTGGCACACGAGCCTAACGTGATGATCATTCCGGTGCACATCGAATGGACGCGCGGCCGCCCGTGGCGAACGTTCCAGCTCGGCGTCGGCAAGCCGTTTGACGGCAGCGCGATGACGGCGCAGGAAATTATGGATCGCATCTACCAGCAGCCCGTGGCATAGGTTGCGGTTGAAAAATTCATCATTTTGTAATATTGTCTCTTGACGGAGAGAATGTTTTGTTATATTTCAAAAACTCTGAGCTGACGACCACGTATCATGTGGCACTCAATACCGTGCTCAACTGGATTAAGGCTGCTCAGAGCGATAAGTTGGACCTGGAGTTGGTAACCGCCAATGGCCGCGCCTACATCGCAAACTCGGCGCGCAATATCAGCGCCCTCAATAAACTGGCGGCTGAGCGCAAAAAATATCGGAATGCCCGTACTACCCGCACCGTGAGCCCCAGTCCGCAATTTTACGAAGTGTTCCGTCCAGACGAAATTCAGGACATTATTTCGGGCCTCGATGTGCGCCGAGAGATTCCCCGCGCCTACAATTATTTTGGCGACGGGGCACACTACTGGGACGAGTACTCGAGCCACTTATCGGAGAACGATTCGCCCAACATTGTAAACCGCACCCAGCTGCTGCTGAGGACAAATTTTGAGTATCTCGAAACGCTGCTGGCTGGCTACCGGCGCGTCAATGTGGTGGATATTGGCCTAGGGAATGCTCTTCCCGTCCGCGAGCTTTTGCAGCATCTGCTCGACCGCGGCACGCTGGGGCGCTACATTGGCCTCGATATTAGCCCGGAGATGCTGGAGATTGCCGGGGCGAATATCCGCAACTGGTTTGGCGGCCGGGTGCCCTTCGAGGGACACAAGCTCGATATTACCCACGAACGCTTTGGCCGGTTGCTGGCCGATGAGTACCTCCGCCCTGAGCCAGATTCAACGGTCAACCTGGTGCTGTTTCTGGGCGGAACGTTAGGCAATCTGCGATCGCCCGATGACGCGCTGGCCGTGATTGCCAACAGCATGGGCAAGCGCGATATTCTGATGCTCACCTGCAAGCTCGATTCCACCCACACCCGGCATCATTTCGACTTTAGTACTTCGCCGAGCAACGCCACCCTGGCGCCGATTCACCGGTTTGTGTTTGACCTGCTCAATATCGACGACTCGTTCTACAGCGTGGAGGTGGGCTTTAACGCCGAAAAACATGCGCGCTATACGCGCGTACACCTCAAGCTCTCGCTGCGGGTGGAGTTTAGGCTCGATGGCGGCGTGCGGACGGTGCGGTTCGAGAAGGGTGACTCGATTTTGGTATGGTACTTTTGGCAGCAGACGCTGGTGGAAGCGTCGGGGCAATTGTTGCGCAATAATTTCTACCCACTGCACTTGAGTCAAACTCCCGACAAGGAATATTTGCTGGCTATTACGCAACTCGAAGCCCCGAATTTGCTCTAGCAAGCCATTCTTATTTTTTGTGTTGCGCCCTGCAGCACCATCCCCTATGATGCAGTAGAAATGTTCGTCATTTGAGCATAGTTACGGTATTAATGGATGTATACATCGTAGCCAACCACTGGGATGTTCGATGATGCGACGTGAGAATATTTGGACAACGAAGGAAGCAAACCAAACTCGTGACCGGTTACGTAGTAAATGAGGATCGCACCAAACTGTTGTTGTGCTACCGCGAGAAGCCGGGGCTATGGCAGCCTAGCAACGGACCGCTGAGTGACGACGACGTGCCGCATGAGGTGATCGCTCAGTACGTGCTACGCGATACAGGGCTCGAAGCGCGCTACGTGGCCGACTACGATGAGACCGGTGCCGGCGTGACGGCGCTGATTTTGGAGGCCGACGAGGACGCGCTGTCGAAATACGAGCTAGAGGAGCGCTATGATGCGCAGTGGCTGACGCGCGATCAGATTTTGGCCTGCACCTGCGTCCACGAGCCTGCCAAGGACTTCGCGGAATTGCTTTTGGCTTCCTAGAGGGATTGTGCGGGGATTGCGTTCCGGATAACCCACGCGGTACACTAAGGCCATGAGTACTACAAAAGTCAAAGTCGCCATCATCGAAGATGACATGGCGATTGTGCAGATGTATCGGACCAAATTTGAGACTGAAGGCTACGATGTAGCCACGGCGCCGGACGGCGCGAGCGGGCTGGAGCTGATCGATTCATTTGAGCCTGATATCGTGCTGCTGGACCTGATGATGCCAAACATGAACGGCCTCGACATGCTCTCCAAGCTGCGCAGCCAACCCAACGGCCGCAACGCCAAAGTGGTGGTGCTTACCAACATGGGCGACACCGAGACGGCCACGCGAGTATACAAAATGGCGGCCGACGACTACATCGTGAAGGCCGAAATGACCCCCAAGCAGGTCGCCGAGCGCGTGAAGACGCTGCTGGCCAAGGGCGGGGTGAGTGCAGCGGGGCCGGCTGGGGCTTAGGACGCTACCGAACTTACGGCATTAAGAGAATAAATCCAAATCCTATAACACTCAATGCGAGCAGTATTAGGCTGATCTTCCATTTCGTAAAGATGGCGGAAATGGTGAGTAGTAGCCCATATCCCGCCAACATGACGATGCGGCCGGCCATCGAAGTTTGTGGGGGACAGGCGTAAAGCCTAGGGTTTTCACTAATCGCCTATTATCCTATTGCCAACCATACTCCGGTGATGGCGGCGAGGGTGAGCAAGGTAATGGTAATTTTGTATGCCCTAACGAATAGGGGTGCGATGGCGAGCAGCGCATAACCGGCCAACAGAAGGCTTGCAAGAGAGGGGGAGGCATCAAAGTTTAAAAAATTCGAGGCGTTATAGTAGAGTCCGAAGATGAAGGTTATGGCGCCAATGAAGCCGACGATTAGTGATAGCGGCCTGCTATAGGGTAAGTAGTGCATGTGTTTTAGCATATCATTTTTATTGAAGTAAAAAGTGCGGGGGGACGGGGCGGGCTGCCTCGTCCCCCCGCACGCGGGAGACCGTTACCTCAGGGGTGGTAGGTGCCTCCAATTGCTACTTGCCCATCGAGCGGCATCGGCGGTCCAACTCCTCCTCACGTACTGGAAGTGTGGACACGTCAGGCGAGCCGTGATTGGCGTGCAGATGCTGACATTGCGCTTGCTGTAGTTGCACACCGGGTCGCCGGCCGTACAATAGCTCTCAACGTTCGGCGTCCAGCGTCGAGGGATAGTGCGCGGAGCATTCTGGTCGAATTTCACCAGGATGCCCGACAGCCGGTCGCTGTAGTCGCCGCGATCGATCCTCCAGTCGCGCGGATCGAAGTCGGGATCGCCGAGCAGAATGAGGCCGGCGATGTGCTTGCGCTCGGAATTGGATAGCAGCTCGTATGCGTCACCAGCCGCCTGCGCCCCCTGACTGTAACCGGCGATTACGGCGTAGGTTGTGGGGCAGAACGCGATGAAATCGCGCACCACCTTTAGGAGCGCTTCCCTCCCGTCGAACTCGCTTTCTACGTAGGCCGTAGTGAGAACTACGTTGTTCAGATCGATCGCAACGGCCGGATAGCCGATCGCCTCGAAGCGCAGACCGGGGATCGCCCGGGCCATGCGCACCTTGACGTCGTCGACCGTGGCGCCCATGCCCTCGCCTTCGAAATTCTTCTCCCCGGATCCCCGGAGGCCGAAGAACTTCACCGTGCCGCACCGGTAGCCCGGAGGCTTTGTTGTGGGTGGTGTGCTCGTAGGCGGCGTGGACCCGTCGAAGCCGGCGGGGGCCGGCTGCACTGGGCCGGAGTCACCCAGACTCGGCGAGAAGTCGCCGCCGGGCGAGCCCAGGGTGATCTGCCCGGCTCCAGCGTTCGTGACCTGCATGGTGCGGATGTGCGGTTCGCCGCCCGGCGAAGAAACGGTGCCGTAGAGCGTCCAGTCGTTGGCGAACCGAAGATCGGCGTATGTCAGCGACTGGTCGAGCGAGAGCGAAACGAACGCCTCGGTGCGCGTATTGATCACGAGCAGCCCAGGCGCGATCCCGCCACAGAACAGGTACCCATCGTCGGGCGTCCAGGCGCAGGATTGCAGGGCTCTGGTACTGACGGCATGCTGGGTGTAGATGCCGGTTGCCAGGTTCAGCGCGATGGCCGCGTAGCCGCCGGCATTGGGTCCGGCGCGCAGATTGACCGCGTAGGCCAGCTGGGTTCCGTCGTGGGACCAACTGGCGCCGCCCTCGGGGACGCTGATGGCGTCGAGGTCCGGCGGACTGACGCGGGTCACGGATCTCGTGACGAGGTCGAGCGTGTCGATGCCGGGACCAGGCGGCGTGGTGGTCTGGGACTCGTGGAACGTGACGGTTCGCTGGTCTGGGCCGATCTCGGGGTTGGATTCGAGCCCGAGGCGGTCGGTAAGCCGCGTGAGGCTCTTGGTGGCGACGTCGACGCGATAGAGGTCGCCCAGGGGGTTGCTCGTGGGGCTGACAAGATCGACTACCGCGAATGAGCCGTCGCGGGCGAGGCTGACGCCCTCGACCCGTTGACTGGGGTCGCTCGTGAGTTGCACCGGCGTGGTGCTACCCGAGGGCAGCAGAAACGCCTGGGGTGCGGCCGAATGGTCGCTGCTCGGAGGGTAAGCCACGAATGCCAGCGCCGGCTGCGCGGCGGCCGCACCGGCGGAAGTGGCCGGAGCGGCGGCGAGCGCGAGGGCGGTGGCCGCGACGAGAGCCGCGGTGGCCGCAAGGGCCGTTGCGACGGGCCCAGGCCGGCGGCCGGGGCGACGGGGGTGATGCAATCGCATCGGGGGAAACCTTTCTGTCGAAGAACTGCGAAGAATGGGGAACTAAAGCCCCGGAACCGCCGCATTGTAGCAAATTTGTTGACTTTTGTAAATATTATTACGTTGTAGGCAAGGAGGTTTTGTTGGTAATATTGGTCTCATGAAACAACTCTCCCCTCTTGTGGTGTCCGGGTCGGTCGCGGTGGATCGAATTATGAGTTTTAAAGGCCATTACAGCGATTACCTTCGGCCGGAGCAGCTTGAGGCGCTGTCGGTGTCGATTTTGGTGGATGAACTGTACGAAACGCACGGCGGCGGCGGGGCGAATATTTGCTACTCGCTGGCACTTTTGGGCGAGGAGCCGGTGCTGCTTGGCTCGGCTGGGCGCGAGTCGGATGGATACATGGAGCAGCTGGCCAATTACGGCGTCAATATCGAGCATGTGCATCGCAGCCATCTGCCGACGGCCACGTTCCACGTCATTACCGACGGCCAGCAGCATCAGGTGGGAGGATTTTTCCCGGGAGCGATGGGTGATAGTGAAAATTTGAATTTTGGCCCCTGGAAGGCTAAAAACCCAATTTGCATAGTGTCGTCGCACGATCCGGACGGCATGCGCCGGCAAGTGGCGGAATGTGTGCGATGGGGACTGCGGCTGCTGTACGACGTGGGGCAGCAGGTGAGCAACTTGCCGGCGGAAGATTTGCGGGCGGGGCTCGACGCGGCCGAATTGCTGATGGTGAACGAGTACGAAATGGCCATGCTGGCGGCCAAAACGGGGTTGGAGCCGGCCGACATTAAGGCCCAGGTGCCGACGGTGGTGACCACGCTGGGTGGGCGCGGCTCGGTGGTGGAGGGACTGCGCGTGGGCACGCCGGTGAAGGTACCGGCGGTGAAGCCGGTGCGCGTAGCCGACCCCACCGGCGCCGGCGATGCTTATCGCGCCGGGTTTGTGTACGGCTGGCGGCGTGGTTGGGAATGGGAGGCGTGCGCGCAGCTGGGCGCCACCTGCGCGGCGTACGCGGTAGAGACTGACGGCACGCAGGGGCACACGTTTGACCTGGCGGAGGTGGCGGCGCGTTACGAGACGGCGTTTGGCGCGGGGCTGCCGGAGGATTAGCAAAAGGATGACACGATTATGACGACGAATACCGATTACAAAGTGGCCGATATGGACCTGGCTGAATGGGGCCGCAAAGAGATTCGCCTGGCCGAGAGCGAAATGCCGGGGCTCATGAGCCTGCGGCGGGAATTTGGCTCCACTAAGCCTCTGGCGGGTGCTCGCATTGCCGGAAGCTTGCACATGACGATTCAAACGGCGGTACTCATCGAGACGCTCGTGGAGCTGGGCGCCGAGGTGCGCTGGGCCAGCTGCAATATTTTTAGCACCCAAGACCAAGCGGCGGCAGCCGTGGCGGCGGCGGGGGTGGCGGTGTTTGCGTGGAAGGGTGAGAGCGAGGACGAGTACTGGTGGTGCATGGAGCAAACGCTAGGGTTTGGCGACGGCCAAGGGCCGAATTTGCTGCTCGACGACGGCGGGGACCTCACGAAACTGGTGCACGAGAAGCACCCGGAACTGCTGGATGCGATTAAGGGCGTGAGCGAAGAAACGACCACCGGCGTGCACAACTTGCACCGCATGCTGGAGCGCGGCGAGCTCAAATTGCCGGCGATCAACGTGAACGACTCGGTGACCAAGAGCAAATTCGACAACAAATACGGTTGCCGCGAGTCGCTGGTGGACGGCATTAAGCGCGCTACTGACGTGATGCTGGCCGGCAAAGTGGCGGTGGTGGCAGGGTACGGCGACGTGGGCAAGGGTTGCGCGCAGTCGCTGGATTCGTACGGCTGCCGCGTGCTCGTGACCGAGATCGACCCGATCTGTGCGCTGCAGGCGATGATGGAGGGCTTCGAGGTGGTGACGATGGAGCATGCGGCCAAGCTCGGCGATGTGTTTGTGACCACCACCGGCTGCCGCGACGTGATTACGCTTGGTCACATGCAGGTCATGAAAGACACGGCGATCGTGTGCAACATCGGGCACTTCGACGTGGAGATTCAGGTGGCGCAGCTGAATGCGGCGCCCGGCGTGAAAAAAGAGGCGCTGAAGCCGCAGGTGGATGTGTACACGTTTGCGGACGGCCACCGGATTATTTTGCTGGCCGAGGGGCGGCTCGTGAATTTGGGGTGCGCCACGGGGCACCCGTCGTTTGTGATGAGTACATCGTTTTCAAACCAGGTGCTGGCGCAGCTGGAGCTGTGGCAAAAACCGCACAAAGTAGGCGTGACGCGCCTGCCCAAGGAGCTCGACGAAAAGGTGGCGGTGATTCACCTCGAGGCGCTTGGCGGGCGGCTGAGCCGGCTCACCGAGGAACAAGCGGAGTACCTGGGAGCGCACCGCGACGGGCCGTTTAAGCCGGAGCATTATCGGTACTAGCGGCCTCGGGGCTGGGCGGGGGTTGCAGCCGGGCGCGGATTTCATCGGGAGTGGCGGCGGCCAGCGCCTCGAGTTGTTCGCGATAGGCTGCGAGTTTGGCGGTGATGAGCGCTGCATCCATAGCCGGCACCGGCTGGGGCTCAGCCGCGGTGGGCTGCCCGTGGGCGGAGACGCGGTCTTGGCCCATGAGTTGCCCGCCGTCTACGCGATATTCGGTATAGCGGTAGTTGCGGCGGCCGGCTTCATCCAGTCCGGCTTCGGTGCCCGCGGTATGCACTACGTTGTTCGACCCGGCTGGCAAGTTGTAATGATCCAGCGTCCGCGCCTCGAATTTGCGCTGTAGGAGTTCGGCATCTTCCAGCGCAAATTGCCCAGGCTCTTCATCGGCTCCTTCCATCACGGCAGTGAAGTCCCCTTGCGCGAGGGCGTTAAATTTAGCTTCGGCCGAGTCTCCCAGCGTCGCTTCTTCTGCGTGGTACTGGTCTTCGCCCACCAGAGCAATGAGAATGCGCCGTTTTAGCTCATGTATTTTTGCCAGCTCTTGTTCGAACTCGGCTCCGGCTGTTTCGCCCACCTCCGCCGATGCGGGTGGCGCGGGCGATTTGAGGTTTTCGGGTTGGTCGGGGCTAGGTTCGTGTTCTGTCATATAGGGATTATAGCTTATGGGCCGAATCTTTTTATTTGCCGACGGCCGAAATTTCGTCTTCGAAAAATTGTTTGAGTTCGGGGAAAATACTGGGAGCGGCGGCTACAAGTTCGAGATTGCGGTAGTCGTAGCTGGGGCTAAAAAGGTTTTCGACGCGGCCGCCGGCTTCGCGTACGAGGAGTGTGCCGGGAGCATGGTCCCAGGGCTTGCCCCGGCCGTTGTAGGCCACGAGGCCGTCGAGCTGGCCGGCGGCGATGGAGGCGTAGGTGTATCCTGCGCCAGCCATTTGCGGCAAGCCGAGAACGCGCTGGCGGAGGCGGTCGGTGAGGCCGAACAGCTTGGGGTCCTTGAGTTTGGAGCCGAAAACTACATAGGCCCGGTCCATGGGGCGATCCGAAACGTGAATGGGGTGGCCGTTCATGGTGGCACCCTCCCCCTTTACTGCGTGGTAATACTCGTCGAGAAAGAAGTTGTAGATGACGGACATAATGGGCTCGCCGTGGTGGATGAGCGCGATCATGTTGGTGGAAAACGGCAGGCCGCGAATGAACGGCTCGGTGCCGTCGATGGGGTCGACGAGCCAGAAGGTTTCTTGATCGAAGTCGGCGCCGGTTTCTTCACCGGCCAGGCCGATGGTGGGATCGAGCTCGCCGAGGGCTTCGTGGAGGCGCTTTTCGACCAAGAGGTCCATCTCGGTGACGGCCGAGGCGTCGTCTTTGAGCTCGTGCTCGATGGCGCCGTGAGCTTGCAGCAGTTGCGGGCGCAGCTCCATGAGCGTCGCGCGGATGCGCTTACTGGCGGCGGTAAGGAATTCAGGCGCGATGGGCATAGGCTTGCTTTTGGGCGGCAATGATGAGGTTGTCAAACAGGCTCACGACGGTCATGGGGCCGACGCCGCCGGGATTGGGGGTGATGGTGAGGTCGTCGCGCTCGTAGAGGGCGGGGTCGAATTCGCTCTTGGGGGAGCCGGTGTCTACGAGCACGGCGCCGGTTTTGACCATATCGGGCTTTATGAGGTGCTCAACGCCGGTGCCGGTAAATAGGATGTCGGCCTGGAGGGTTTCGGCCCGCAGGTCTTTGGTATTGATGTCGCAGCGCACCACGTCGTGGCCGGAGGCTTCGAGACGGTCGGCCAGGGGCTTACCCACCAGCCTCCCCTGCCCCACCACCACGATGCGGCCCTTCAAATCTACGCCGTGCGAAGCCAGCAGCCACAATGCGGCCTTGGGCGTGGCGGCCTCGAAGGCGGTGCCGGGGGCGAGGCCGTCCACATCCTTGGCCGGGTCGATGGCCGCCAGCGCCCGGTCGGTGATCGCGGCGGCGCCGGTGAGGGGCAGCTGGATGATGAGGCCGGTGACGGCAGGGTCGGCGCCCAGCGCGGCGATGCGGTCTATGATGGTGGCGGATGTCTCGACATACAGATCGACGGCAATGCCGATATCTTCGCCGTATTTACGCTTCATTTTCAGATATTTGTCGCCGGCTTCGTTATCTTTGGAGCGAATAATGGCCAGCCGGGGAGGCGTCGGGAGCCCGGCAATAACGCGCGCATGCCGCTCGGCGATAAAGTCCGCGATGTCGCGGCCGGTGAGGAGTTTCACTTATCGTTCCATAGTTTTACGAGTTCGTTGGAGACGCGGTCGGGGGTGTAGTCGGATTTGGTCCAGTAGGCCTTGGCGCCCAGCCGCATCACGGCGTCGACCTGCTTGGGGGCAGAGATATTGGAGAACACGATCACGTCCGGCAGCGCTCGGCCTTGCTTTTTGAGTGCCTGCATAAACTCCAGCCCACCCATCACCGGCATCATCATGTCGAGCAAGATAACTTGCGGTTCAAAATCTTCGACCATTTGCAGCCCGATCCGCCCATTTGAGGCTGAAGCCACCGGGAAGCCGTCGAGCTCGAACTTCATGGCATAAATTTCCCGGATGACGTCGTCGTCTTCAATTAGCAGCACCTTCGGCAGCATCTTGATCTCCCTGTGGGAGTATCATAACAAATTTTGTGCCTTTTCCGAGCCTTGAGCTAACTTCGATGCTGCCTTCGTGCAATTGAGCGATGCGGCTGGCCAGATAGAGGCCCAGGCCGGCGCCTTCGACTTGGTCGCGTACGGCCTCGCTGGCGCGGTGGAATCGGTCGAAGATGTGGTTAATTTCCTCTGAGTCGATGCCAATGCCGCTGTCGGCTACCTCTATTTTGGCTATGCCATGGGAATTTGATATGGTTATAGCAATTTTTCCGAATTCAGGCGTGTACTTGCGAGCGTTGTCGAGCAGGTTGCCAATGGCCATATAGAGCTTTTCTTCATCGGCCACGAGGGTGATGGGGCGCGACGGGCGTTTAACGGTCAGTTCCTGCTGTTTTTCGGTAATGGCAGCGCGCTGTTCGCCTACAATGGTGTCAATGAGGCCGCCTAGCTCGAAGGTGGAGATGTGCAAGATGAGACGGCCAGCATCGGCTTTGGCAACATTGAGCAGCTCTTCGATGATGCCGAGCTCGCGCTCGCTGCTTTCGAGGGCACGGCGCAAGAAATACTGTTGCCGGTCGTTGAGCGGGCCAAAATCGCCGGCGGCCAGGGTGGAGAGAATGGATTTGATGCCGGTGGCGGGCGTGCGCAATTGATGTGAAGCCAGCGAGACAAACTCGTCTTTGGCGCGGTCGAGTACCCGCTCGCTCTGGATGGCCTTGAGGTAGGTCCAGTACACCACGATCGACAGGCCGATGACGATTATCACGCTCACCACGCTGATGTCGCGGGCTAAAGCAGCCAACGTGGTAATGTTGGAGCGGTCGCGGTCGATCTGGGCGGCCTCGGCACTTTGTACCTCTTGCGCGACGCTGCGGATCTGGTCCGTCAAGACCTTGCTCGTGCCGGACGCCACGACTTGCTGGGCGGCAGCGGTGTCGCCGGATTGCCTCAGCGTAATGGTACCTGCGAGTTCAGTTAGCTTTTGCTTTACCAGAGTGCTTAATTTATTTATTTGGACTTGAGCAATGTCGCCTTTGGTGCGAGTGATGATGTCTGCGAGTTGTCCCGGTATATGGTTGGCGGCCATACTATAGGGTCCGAGATAGGTGGTATCGCCGGTGAGCAGATAGCCGCGCTGGCCGGTTTCGGCATCGGCGAGACTGGTAAGGAGTTGGCCGATCTGGATGCGCGCGTCGTTGTGCGCCTGTGCACCCTGCCGGTAGACCACCAGGGTGGAGATCGTGAAAATCGTGGCCGCGGTGGTTACGAAGGTAGCCGCGATCATGGCGGCTAAGGCGACAAACAATTTTCGGTTGGAGTATTGGCGGAGTTCTGGTGGCAGCAACGTACTAATCCAGCATTAACGAGTATTTTTTAGCATGCCGGAATCGGTCGGCCAAGGCAACTGGCGATTCTCCTAATTATAGGTTGAGACGGGCAAATACCTGGCGTTTCACAGCTTCGGCTACCAGCAGGTAGGCCGCCACGACAGCCACGATGGCGGCCAGGGCCGGGAAGGGCAGCGGCTCAAAGCCGAAGAGCCGGCCGACGGCACTGAGCGCGATGCCGTATCCCGCCAGTACAGTAGCGACGGTGCTGATCACCAGATACGGACTGGGTCGGCTCTGGATAAACGGCAGCTTGCGCGTGCGAATAATGTAGACCACGAAGGTTTGGGTGGCGACGGATTCGAGGAACCAGCCGGTCTGGAATTGCGCCGAGCCAAAGTGAAACACCCAGAGCAGCAAGCCGAACGTGGCGAAGTCAAAGAGAGAGCTCAGGGGGCCAAAGGTCCACATGGCGCGGCGCAGACCGGCGATGCTCAGGGTGCGGGGGCGCTTGAGGCCCTCGGGGTCGACGCCATCGAGGGGCAGGGCGAATTGCGAGGTGTCATAGAGCAGGTTGGTGAGGAGAATTTGCGTGGCTTGCATGGGCAGAAACGGCAGAAACAGCGAACCGGCGGCCATTGAAAACATATTGCCAAAGTTTGACCCCAGCGACATCATGAGGTACTTGAGCGTATTGGCGTAGGTGCGGCGCCCTTCAATGATGCCGGCGGTGAGGCTTTCGAGGGATTTGCGCAGAAGGATGAGGTCGGCCGTGGCTTTGGCGACATCGACGGCATTGTTGACGGAGATGCCAATGTCGGCGGCCTTGAGGGCGGGGGCGTCATTGATGCCGTCGCCGAGGTAGCCAACGACATGTTTGCCGGCGCGCAGTTGCTCGATGATGCGCAACTTTTGCTCGGGATTGACGCGGGCAAAGATGGTGGTGGTCTCGACGGCATCGCGCAGCTGGGGACGGCTGAGGCGGTCGATTTCGGCGCCCGTGAGGATACCGGCGATGGGCAGTCCGATGTCGTCGGCGATTTTGCGCGTCACGAGAGCATTGTCGCCGGTGACGATCTTGATGTGAATGCCGTATTCGTTGAGCTGCTCGAGGGTGGCTTTCACCGACTGCTTAGCGGGATCGAGGAAGGCCATGAAACCGTTGAAGGTGAAATCATGCTCGGCGTCGGGCTCGTAGCGCGGCTGCTTGGGAACACGGCGGGTGGCGACGGCGAGCACCCGGAAGCCCTGGGAGCTGAGGGTCTCGTACTGGGCCTGCACCTCGGCCTTGACGGCCTCGAACGGGCGGCCGTCGGCGTAGGTAGTGCACAGGCGCATGATTTCTTCCGGCGCGCCTTTGGTGACGAGCATTTGGCCGCGACCGTGCGCCATCACCACGGATTCACGTTTGCGCTCGAAGTCGTAGGGAATTTCGTCGAGCTTGGTGTAGCCCTTGATGTCGACGGTCTTGAACGCGCGCACGGCGGCGTCGAGCGGATTTTCGAAGCCGGTGGTGAAGCGGCTGGCCAGGTAACCGTAGAGTAGCACGGACGGCGATTCGGCGCCGAAGCCGTCGACGTGGCGGACGAGGGCAATGTGGTCTTCGGTGAGTGTGCCGGTTTTGTCGGTGCACAGCACGTCCATGGAGCCGAGGTTTTGGATGGAGCTCAGGTGTTTCACGATCACACCGTGCTTAGCCATGGCGAGCGAGCCTTTGGTGAGGTTGAGCGTGATAATGAGCGGCAGTAGCTCGGGCGTGAGGCCCACGGCCAGGGCAACGCTAAAGAGCAACGATTCGAGGAGCTGGCCGGGGCGGAAGATGGTGTTGAACGTGAAGATCACGACCACCAGAACGGTAGTGATTTTGATGATCAGTAAGCTAAAATCTTTAATTTCGCGGTCAAATTCGGTGGGGGTGTCTTGCGACGACAGCGCGCGGGCGATGTGCGAAAATTTGGTGCCGGCGCCGGTTTGCTCGACGCGCATCAGGCCGGAGCCGCTGATGATGCTCGAGCCCAGGTACAGCTCGGCCTGCGGCGGCTTGCCCACGGGGAACGATTCGCCGGTGAGGCTGGATTCGTTGGCGGCCAAATCTTTGCCTTCGAGCACAATGCCATCGGCCGGGATGAGGCGACCGGCGGTGAGCTTGACCACGTCCCCCGGCACGAGCTCGGCCAGCGGCAGGCTAAGCCACTTGTGGTCGCGCAGCACTTCGGCTTCCACGCGCACGCGATTTTTGAGCGCTTCGGCGGCTTTTTCGGAGCGGTAACTGTTGAAGAAATCGAGCACGGTGCTCACGAGCACAATGGCGATGATGATAATGAAGCTGATGCGATCGCCGAGAAAAGCCGAGAGCGTGGCGGCAAACAGCAGGATGATGACCAGCGGGTTGCTAAAGCGCGACAGAAACGCCAGCACGGGCGGGCGGGATTTGCCCTGGGCGAGGGCGTTGGGGCCGTATTTGGCCAGGCGTTTGGCAGCTTCGCGGGAGGTGAGGCCGGTGGTGTCGTTCTTCATGGTTATGGTTAGTATAACTTGCTATGGGGCCACGGGTGTACCCGGGTGCGGTGGCGGGACCTTTCCGGACACACGTGCATTGGTACTATTCCATTTTCTGGAATAGTACGTGTAAGGGGAGTTTTTTAGGCTTTTGTAGAGCCATAATCTTGGATGAATCTTTTAACTATTCCGAAAAGTGGAATAGTGCTGTGCTGCACATCGATCGGAAGTAACAACAAAAACCCGCCGGTTTAGGGCGGGGTTTTGGGATGCGGACGGATGATTCAGAATACCCGCGCCTTACTCTTCTTTGTTGCTTTGACTATTTCTAATCAGTGTTGCATTGAACTATTTCTAGTTCAACAAAGGGTGGATAGGGTTGGGTTACACTGACGATCCGAGGATCTTCAGCAGCTTCTTTGGTGCTTATGTAGCTGCGCGTCTTTTGGACGTGAGTTGTTAGCAGATGCTGAGCTAAGCTGGTTTCGGTCTTATATGACGAGGACTGTAGCTTCGCTACTTGGTTGAAATTCAACCAGGCGTGAGCTTTAGTCTTTGTCGACCGGTTTTTTTGAAGCTGGTGCTTCTGTGCTCCGAGAAATTCTCGAAAGATGTTTCGGGGGGCACTAGGTGAACTCGTGGTGGCGAGTGCACTTAGTGCTCGGCGAAGGGATTTTTCAAGGTCTGGTGGTGGTCGAAGCGTAAGTGCTTCTCATGACCATCAGGTATCCTATCACAGGTTGGAATTATTGTCAACACTTTTGTGGAGTTTCTAAAGGTTAGAGGTGGTGGTACCATGGGCAACTGTTGATGTACCCCCACCGAATGGAGGCACTACCAATGCACCATCCACGAGGGCTGAGTGGCCGGCGCGCGCTGGCGCTGGCTGCGGGGCTTATATCTGCTGGCGTGCTGGCGTCCGGCTGCACCGGCCATACGCCGTCAGGCGGCCAGTCAATCTCGCGGATCACGGCCCCGGCGCCCCAGCCGGAGAAGCCGCTCCTCGCCAAGCCCGTGTACAGGCAGGCGTGTACCGACGGCCATCACGCCTGCGCTACGTTCCCGACCGACGGCGATCCGGCTGATATCGACTTTCTGGAAAAGGGAGTCGGTGGGATGCACGTGGCGGGACTGCTGGTGAGCGGCGATGGGCATAAAATCTGCCCAACTTGGGATGCCGTCTCACCGCCGCCGTCGTGTCGGGCCTTCCAGTCGGAGGATTACCGGCTGGCTGTTGTCCCGTACCCGGGGCTGACGGCGACGCAGGCGTTCGAGCGCTGGTTCGATGAGCACGATCCGAATGCGTCGGGCAGGCCGGTGCCGGGTAATTACCGCGGCCATGAAAGCCTGGACCTGAAGCGCGAGTACCCGGATAGCACCCACTACCTCCGGCTCGTGTGGTCGAGCGGGAGGCTCTACGCGATGTCGATGGGATCGAGTGAGATCGGGGGCGATAACCCGAAGGTGGTCCCGCCACACTTCAAATTTCTCGAGACGCTCGTGCTGAGCTAGCGCGGGCAAAGCGCGCCGGGCGGCCCCTTTAGTTTTGGGGCTGCCTGGCGGCGCAGATCTGACAATTATCATCGTGCTGCCCGTCTTGGAGCCAGACGCGGATGGCCTGAGGCCAGCGCTCGATGTCGGCATACCCGATGAGATCGGCGGCGCGGCGCAGAATGTAGCCCGGTAGCCCGTAGAGGCGCAGGCGGCCCCATTCGGCTACGGCCCAGTACTCCCCCACCGGAATGACGCTCACCGGCAAGAACGGTTTGTAGGCCGGGCGGCGGCGACCGGCATGGGCGCGGGCGATGTCGGCGGCCACGAAGTCGGCGTCGCGGATGGCGGTTTGGGCCATGCCCGAGTATTGGGTGGCGGCGTTGTCGCCGATGACGTAGACGTGGTTTTTGGCCTCCAGATGGTCGCTCACCATGACGCGGCCGCCCTTGGCGAGCTGAAAGTGTGCGCCGTTGGCGTAGTAAAAGGGGTTCACGGAGGTGCCGGCGGTCCACACGACGGTGCGCGTGGCGATGGATTTACCCTCGAGCTGGAGCTCCTGCGCGGTTTCGGCTTTGACGGCGGCGCCGGTGATGACCTCCACCCCG
This sequence comes from Candidatus Saccharimonadia bacterium, assembly GCA_035544015.1. NCBI lineage: Bacteria > Candidatus Saccharimonadota > Candidatus Saccharimonadia > Candidatus Saccharimonadia bacterium. The sequence goes on along the minus strand of DATKIP010000076.1, from coordinate 81,771 downwards.
AGCTTGGCGAGCCGACGGTGCACCCGCCGCGAGACGGCCTCGCTGGAACGGGGCAAAATGCGGGGTGCGGCCTCCACGAGCTCGATGTGGTAATCGCGGGGCTCGAGGCCGTGCAGGGCCGTAATGCGGTCGAGATAGGCGCCGAGTGAGGCAGCCAGCTCGACGCCGGTGGGGCCGGCGCCCACCACGACGTAGTTGAGGTCGGGCCCGGGGCCGGCCAAAAGTTGCTCGTGGAGATGGGCCTTGAACCGCTCGGCCTCGTCGATTGATTTGATGCCGTAGGAGAATTCACTCAGGCCTTTGATGCCAAAATAGTTGGTGACGCAGCCGAGAGCCATAATGAGCTCGTCGTACGGGTAGCTGGTCTTACCGTCGATCGAAGTAATAGTGCACGCTTCGGGGTCGATTTTGACAATGACGTCCTGGACGAGTCTGACACCAGTGCCGGCGAGTACATCGGTGAGAGGCAAGGCGGCTTCGGAGCGCGAGCCGCCGGTGGCCGAGTGGTAAAACTGCGGATAGTACGCGAACGTGGCGAGATTGGAGATAAGCGTAACATCGAGACCGCGCTGCCGACTGAGCCGTACGGCCGTTCGCACGCCGCCGAAGCCGCCGCCAACGATGAGGATTTTGGAGCCTGGGGTACGGATTTGTTCCATGATCTAGATTTTAGCATAAGCATGATTAATATTTGGCCCATTGGAAGCTTAGGCTGTTTTGGATATAATCGCCTACGGCTCTTTGGCCCATTAGACGACCCCCCGATCCTGTCCCCGAACCTGCGAAGTTATGTTTGGATCTTGCCGGTACCACGGCAGTGCCACGAGCGCTGGCGGTGTGAACCAGGAGCGCGTGATGACGGGCGAGTGTGGACTGAGCCCCACTAGAAGCCCTTGCACCACCGTGCTTATCGCCAGGCCGGCGCTCAAATTTATGAGCATGCGGGACCGCATAGTGGTCGTAGTATGGATGATTGGCTGCGTTGCGGGATGTTTGGTCGAGAGAGTCGGTCCGGGGGCGTTCTGATGATCGCTTCCGGGCCGCGGCTCAGTTGGTTTTCCGGCAGATTATTGATGCGCAGAAGCGATGGGCGTCTCGGGAGCCGCTAGGATGGTTTTGACTTCGCGCGCTAATTCTCGCGGGGTGAGTTGGGTTTTGGCCAGATATCGGTCGACGCCCAGCTTGATGGCCTCTTGACTGAGCTCGGGGGAAGCGAGGTTGCTAACGATGATAATTTTGGCGTCAGCATCGGCGGTCTTGCGATACGCGCGCAGGAATTCCAGTCCGCCGAGATTGACCATGAGCATGTCGAGCAAAATGAGATCTGGATGGTACTCGGCGACCTGCTGCAAGGCGGCCTCGCCGTCGCCGGCCACTACTACGTTGTATCCGTCACCCGTGAGCACGGTTTGATAGATTTTTTGGAGATCGGCATTATCTTCGACAATGAGAATGGTGGGCGTAGGCATACCTATTAATTGGCCGCTCTTGGGCCGTCCCTTTACCTTTGTAATTAAAGCTTATCTGGCAGCCGGATAGCGTTGGTGAAGTTGGTATATAAAATGCCCGGGGATTGAATGGTTCTTGTGAAAATAGCTATGGTTTAGCCCTTGGCGGGCGTATACGGCAAACTGAAGCCAAAAGTGCTCCCGGCGCCCTCTTGGGAAGCAAAAATGATGGTTCCGTTCTGACCTTCAATGACTTTTTTGGCTAAGTAGAGGCCTAATCCCGTGCCATCGGGACGAGTCTGCCGAGCGTTGTCCGCACGATAGAATTTGGCAAACAGCTTGGCTTGCTCCGCCGCCGGCACGCCGATGCCGGTGTCGGTGACGGTAAATATGACGGCGCCGGCTTCATGCTTGAGCTCTACGTGAATGCCGCCGTGCGGCGTGTAGTAGATGGCATTGTCGATGAAATTCATTACCACTTGGCGGGTTTTGCTCTCGTCGAGCATCAGTCGCGGCAAGGGCGGCTGCGGCAGCTTGTGGGTGAGCCTGAGGCCCTTGCGTTCGGCCGCTGGGCTGAGCTGCTCGATCTCTTGCTCCACCAGCTGACCGAGGTCGACGGGCCGCGGCAAAATGGCGAAGCGGCCGGAATTGAGGCGCGACACATTGAGTAGATCGCTCGACATCGCCACCATTCGACTGGAGGCTTCGAGTGCTAGGCTAATGTATTGGCGCTGATTAGCGGTCATGTTGTGCTTGTCTTCATCGACGGCCATCGACAGGTAGCCCGTGATGGTGGCCAGCGGCGTGCCGAGCTGGTGCGAGGCCATTGAGATGAAGTCGTCTTTGGCCTGGTCGAGCACCTTGAGGTTGCGATTGGCGGCGCTGAGCCGCCGGGTGGCCTGGCGAATACGCTCTTGCAGTGTGGTGTTGAAGTGAGCGATTTCTTCGTAGGCGCGCGCGTTGGTGATGGCCACGGCCAGCTCCTTGCGAACAATCTCGAGCACGGCCAGGTCTTCGTCGGTGTAGGCGTCGCCCGAGCGTTTGTCGCCCAAAAACAGGAATCCTACCGCTTCTCCGTGGGTGCGCAGCATGAGCGAAACCCGCACGCCGTGGACATCAAGCAGATCTTTGAGTGCGCCTGGCGATAATTCGTCGGCTATGAGGATGGGGTGCTGAAGGCTCCGAACAGCCTCAGCCGGTGGCACGGCATTGGGCGCCGCTAGGCCGTAGCGGGCTTGTTTGTAGAGTCGGTCGCGCTCGAGCACCATCACCTGGGCCCCCGCCAGATGCATCGGGCTGCAAAGCTCTTTGAGACTTTTTCTCAGGAGCGGCTCCAGGAGCAATTCCGAGGCCAACGTGCTCGCGATGGTGTCGAGCAGCGTCTGCGCGTTGTAATGATCACGAAAGAAAACCCGGTCGGTAACGTGCTCAAAAAAGCGCCGAAACGACTGGTACGTGACAGCCAAAATGAGAGCCATGGCGATGAAGGCGGCGATTTCGCCCATGCTGATGCCGGTATCGGGGAAGAAATAGCGGCTGGTGGCGAAAATCCCTAGGCCATAGAGCGTGGTAAGGGTGCCAAGCAGCAGCAAGTAGGCCACCGAGCGGGCAATGAGCAGCCGAATATTGAATAGCCGGTGGGCCACGATGGCATAGCCGATGAAGCCGATGAGGAACAGCGTAGAGAGGAAGCCGAAACGGGCTACCGTGGGGGTTTGGGTAGCCATCGGAATAATGACGTTGGTCATGAAGGCGGTGGCGGTGGTGAGCAAGAATCCAGCGAATACATAACTGAGTTGCTGCCGGCTGAGAGAGCTTTTGGCGTGGCGGTATTTATGCGCCAAATTGACCAAAGCCAGCCCGATCCAGGCAAGGAGGAAGAGCGGAAACAATCCATACAGCGGTCCCACAATAATGTTGTTGCCGACAGCAGCAGACATGGTGACGCCGGCTATGATGAGCCTGGTGAACAGAGCCATGAATATTAGCGGCGCGGCGGTAAAAATTAGGGCCCAAATGAGTCCATGGCGCAGGCGCGGAGCGTTGAGGTGGTTGGCGGGAAAATAGAGCGTGAAAAGCATGATGAAGCCGGCGATCAAAATAGCGGCAACAAAAGGAGTGCCCGCCATGAATGGCGAGAGATTGGCCGTATTGGCAACGGTTTGATCGTAAAAACCGCTGCCGCTCCATCCGGCGAAGGCGAAGGCTAGCAGAGCAAAAATACGATTAACGCTGCGTCCTGGAGCCTGCAGCCACACAACCAAACCCAGCGCAATATCTGCTGCTAGGACGATGCTGAGGAGAATCACCGAGAGTACAAGCATGATGTCTATGCCTACTATATCGTGCCGCGGGAAATTGGGAAGAGGCCCGCCGGACGAAGTGTCCGGCGGGCCTCGACCGCTAGGCGGTGTAGACCGGCAGCGAGCGCTCCCCTGCCTGGCTGATGTGCGTCGCCAGGATGGCGCGATTGGCCGCGATGAGCTCGCGGAGGTCATCGTCTGAGCGACCTGCAGGCCACTCGCCGGATGGGACGCCGCCTGGGAACATCAGGGTGTAGAGTCTGGGGCGCACGAGTTGTAGCGCCCGAGGCACTTCGGGGAGATACACGGTGGCGGCCCAGATGGGCTCGAGCGTGTTGGGTCCGCCGCGGTACTGGAATGGTCCCCGATGCAGGCCCTCATAGGGAACCCAGTCCAGTGACTGGACGAGACCTGGCATCATGGTCATGAGCCAGTGCAGCCGGGGCGCTTCTGGTTTGAGCCCATGGCAGACGGCGGCACCGGCCATGCCCAGGAAGCCGGCGAGGCCGGTTCGGGTTCGCTGGTACTGAGGGCTGGTGCCAAACCGTGTGAATTCGTCCCAGTGCGCGAAACCCGGGGGATTGAGCGGCCAGCCCATCTGGGCGAAGATTCCAGCGGAAGGCAAGCTGCCCGACCGGCCCGAGACGACCCACCCGGCGGCGACACCGTCACCGCGGGGGGTGGTGGCGAGGAAGGACCGGGTGTCTGGGCGGGTGTCAAACGGGGTGTGCCGGTTGCCGCCCAGCTGGCTGAAAGCCGCTGCCCGGATCGCGAAGGCACAGCGAATATCGGCGGGGCTGTCGGCGCGCCGCACCACAACGAGGGACATGGGGTCCTACCGTTTCTTGGCCGTGATGAGCACGTTTTGGCCGGCGTAGACGATCTGCGACCGCATGACCTGCCAGCCGGCCGCGTCCAGCATCTGCCGCAGCGTGGGTTCGTCCAGGAAGTGGAGCGAGGTGGCACCGCGACGGATGATTTCCTGGTTGATGGCGGCGATGAGCTTGAAGACGCCTTCGGGACCGAGGAGCCGGTTGTATTCGGCGGCGGGGTCTCCGCCCTTGGCCGCTACTTGCTCCAGGTGCTCCCGTAGCACCGCCTGCATGTCTGGGTTGGGCAGGGCGGTGGAGAGCACCAGTGAGGTGTTTGGCCGCACTACTTGGGCCAGTCCTGCGAGCGCCTGCTGGGGATCACGGAGGGCATAGAGGCCGTTGATCAGCGCGATCTTCGTGATGTTCAGGCTCGGTGCCTTTGCCGAAAACTCCGCCGGCGCCCATTCGTCGGGAGGCGCGTTGAGATCGGACAGCAGGTACATCGCGCGTCCCGAGGGGTAAGGCTCGGCGGCTGCGTGCTCGAGCATCGCCGTCGAGTTGTCGAGCCCCAGGACGAGGGGCGGGGGGACGCCCAGTTTCGTGAGCGCCCAGGTCAGGGCGCCGTCGCCGCAGCAGGCGTCGAGGATGCGATCATGGGTCTCGAGACCGAGCTCGGCGACGATTTGACGCCAGTGGTCTTGGTAGGGGAAGAGCTCCCGCAGCCGTGCGTACTCTTCGGCGTAAAGCTCGAAGAGAGCGGTGAGGCTGAGGGTGGTGAGATCGGTATTGCCGGTGTTACTTGTCATGGTGTATCCCACCGTTGAAGTAGTTGGGGCCCATATCAAAGGGCTGGGGACGCGATAATCATCACACGCGTGGACCGGAGCATGCAACCACGAGGTTTTTAAACTTTCTCGGCTGTTACGAGCCAATTTTGACCGGCATAGGTCGTGCGAATGTCGGTGATCTTCCAGCCTGAATGCTCGAACCATTGCTCAAGTTGGGAGCGATTCGGAAAATGCAGCTCGTCTCCATAGTGTCGAAATATTTGCTGATTGCATCGAATAATCGGCTCTACCAGGGGTACTAGCTGCTGCAATGCATCTTCGCGCTCTTGGTATCGACCGGCGGTTTCGGCATCGCGGAGATGCTCGTCGAGGACGGCATCGAGGCTGGGGCTGGGGTGGGGCGTGGAGAGAACGAGGATAGCGCCAGGCCGGGCGAAGGTGGCCAAGTTTTGCAACACTAGGGCCGGATTGTCGAGCGCGAAGACACAATTGTTCAGAATGAATCGATCGAACGACCCCGTAATCTTCCAAGCTTCGAGTGGCCGGTGTAAGTCCATGCGGCAAAATTCGGCGGTGCCGCTAAAGGCGGGGGTTTTGGCCTGCGCTTTGGCGAGCATGGCCGATGAGGCGTCCACACCCGTGAACTGGCAGTTAATATTTTGGTGCTGCAAGGCCCATAGCAGATTACCGGTACCGCAACAGGTGTCGAGCACGGCCTGGCCGCCCTTGATTTGGGCACTATCGACCACCTCCAGCAGGAGGTTGCGGTATGGGATGATTTCAAGCAGGGTATCGTAGACTTTGGCATAATTTCGCCAAAGTGTTTCATCATACTGCACGGCAGGAGCCCCTTTCTGTGACGCTATTCTAAGGTATAGATAGGCTTTCTTGAAAGGCCTTTGTAAAAGTGACGTTATCGGCGGGACGGCCGATGGTGACGCGCACACAGCCGGATAGGCGCGGCTGGCCGTCGAGCGCAGCCACGAGCAGGCCGTGCCGGGCGCAGGCAGCGAGCAGGGCGTGGTAGGCTTTGGGGCTGGCGGCGCGCAACAATATAAAGTTGGCTCGGGACGGGTACACGGTGAATTGCTGGCCGGCAGCCGCGGCCCAGCGCCGCGAAAGTTGGTCGCGCTCGGCGGTCAGGGCGCGGATTTGGTCGGTGGCCCAGCTGGTTTCCTGGATGTAACTCAAGATGACTTTGGCGGCCTCGATGGTAAAACCGGACATTTGCCAGGGCGTTTGGAGTCCGCGAATGGCGGCAATGAGGGATTCGTCGCCCATGAGCGCGCCACAGCGCAAACTGGCGGCCGATACTACCTTTGACAGCGTCCGCAGCAGCAACAGGTTGGGGTGCTCCGCTAGCAACGGCAGCAGGCTGGAGCCGGCGAACTCACCGTAGGCCTCGTCGACGACGAACAGGCTGCGCGGGTGGGCGCCGAGCAGCGCGGCCAGCCGGTCGGTGGGAATGACATCGCCGGTGGGATTGTTGGGGCTGGCCAGCCACACCGCCGAGTGGTCGGGCAAATCAGCGAGGCTAGCGGTGTCGTATTGAAAATTATCGTCGAGCTCCCAGGTGCGGTAGGGAATGTTGAAAGCGCGGCAAAATTGCTCGTAGTAGGCAAAGGACGGCCGCGCAATCACGATGTGACCCCGGGCGTGCAGGCCAAAATACGTGAAGAGCAAACGGATAAACGAGCTCGACCCGGGGCCCACCAGCAGCTGCCCCGGCCGACAGCCATACCAGGCGGCCAGCTGGGTGGCCAGCGAGTCGGCAAAGGGTTCGGGGTAGCGATTGAGTGGGACGCGGCGCAGCTGGGCCAGGATGCGGCGGCGCAAGGCGAGTGGGACGTCGGCCGGCATCTCGTTGAGATGCAGCGGAGTGCCGGTACTCAGCGGCGGCGCGGCCGGTGCTGGCACGTGGCCGAAATAGGCCTCGGCCAGGGTGGTCACGCCGGCACCTCAAGCACGAAGAGGTGGGTACCCGGCACGCCAAAATCGTGCCGCGCGACGAGGTGCAGCCCGGCCCGCGAAAATTGCTCCTCGTAGTAGCTGAGGGGAAATAGTTGGATGCCGCGCAGGCCGTGGATGAGCTCGAAACCGAGGGTGAAGATGGGCGGAGCTGTGGCGGCGGGCGGTGGCTCACGGAGGCAGGTATCGGCCAGGACGTAGTATTTTGCTTTTGGAAAAGCTTTTTTCATGAGGTCGAAGAGCCGGCCCTGCAAGCCCGAGAGATTGAAGAGGTCGTGAAGCATCATGAAGCTCATTACGAGTTCGACGTCGTCAAATTCGGGCCGCGGGCCGGTGAGCGAGGCGAAGACGTTTTCCTGGACCAATTGGAGTCGTTGCTCCAAACCATGAGCGACGCTGTTTTGACGGGCGAGCTCGATGGCGCCCGGGTCGATGTCGACGCCGACGCCGGTGAGTTCGGGGCGGCGGCTCAGGAGGTCGGCGAGCCGTCCGGCGTTGCCGCAGCCTAGGTCGGCGATGCGCGTGGCGGGTATGGTATCGATGACTTGATCGAAGATCGCCTGCATGAGGCCCTGGTTGCACTCATCGGCGCCCACCGCGACGTAATTGCCGCGAACGTAGGGTTGCCAGGCGGTGTCCGGCGACCGCAAAAAGGTATCCATAGACTCGAGCAGTGGCGAGTAGCCGCCAATGGCCCAGGTAAAAAAGCCGCGGTTGCGGTGCAGCTCGAGCCCGAGGTTGGTGAGGTGGTAAACACTATATTTTTCGCGGATCAAGCCGCTGGAGGTGGCGGCGCCCAAGACGGACCTGAGGCGCACGGGGTCGAGGCCGTCGGCTGCCTGCAGCTGATCGAAGGTGGCGCCGGAAAAAAAATGCGGAAACAGATCGAGCTTGTTAAAAAGCAGGATTATGTACCCCAGCATGAGGTTATTGAAGACACTTGAAGCCGTAGCTTCTCCGGATCCCATTAGCTGGCCCCGGCTCTACTCATTACATCACCTCTTATCTGCCTCATAGTATAGCAAAGAAGGGGCTTGGGGGAAGGCAGAATCCGACCTCAACCATACCTGGCGAGCGAGATTGTTCGCCGGTCGGTTTAGGCGCGGCCAGCAGCCGGGCCCTGGTACTGGGCGGAGCCGAACCCGAGCACCGGGAACCCAATAAATGGCAACAAGAGCAGCAGCAGGGTGTAGCCGACGCCCTTGCCGAAGGATTTCGCGAGCTCGTGGTACATCATAATGCCGAGCACAATGTTCACGATGGGAATGAGCAAGAGCAGCAACCACCACCACGGCCGGCCGATGATCTTAAGCAGGATGTAGGTATTATAAATCGGAATGATCACCGCCCATCCCGGCTGCTTGGCCTTCGTAAAGATTTTCCACATGCCCGCCAGAATGATGGCGGCGGCTATGAGGGAGCCAATTACTTGGCCTCCGGACATGGAAGATGAGGAGTTAGTGGTATCCGTGCTGTAGTCGTACATATATTTGCCTTTCGACCCCCTATTATGAAAATAAGCTTAAAACCATTAGTATTATACGCTTAGTTGACGCGTGCCCGAAAAGTGTTTTCGATCATTGTTTTCAGAGCGGCTAGCTATTTTGATAGATAGCTGCTTACGCGATCCAGCAGTAACGCACACCGTTTCACCGTAGCGGGTCCGTCACCAAGCGTTTTCCTGTCGCGGATTTTAAAAGATCGCACCGATGACCCGGGCGGGAACTGTTGCCAGGTAAGGTCGATATGATAATCATCTCCACCGGACCGCAGAACATTCCAGAAATGCTTCTCGATGGCTTTGCCCGTCCAGACCTCTCCTTCGGCAATCTCGGCGGCTGGGAAGAAATGCTGCACCACTCGCGAGGTCGGGTAGCATTGGCCAAGCGCCGGATTACCGGCTTCCGAAGCACCGAGGTAGGACGTCGACGAATCCCAGGATGCTTCTAGCGCTTCTCGAAGCTCAAGCAGGTTAATTTCTGCTTTTTTCACTCTCAATGGCCCACGGTCATTTTTAACCAGACCACCGCCAAGCCAATAGCTAGCTCGATAGCGGCCACGACGAGCGTGGCGAGCCGGCCGGCCCCGACGGCCCGAGCCGACAGCAACGACCACCCCAGAAGCAGGAGCAACGAGGCGCCGATCGATACGTCCACGGCGACGGACAGGCTGATAAAACCCAGCGCCGACAGCGCGATTGTCAGCAGTGGAAAAGCGGCGGCCGCGAGTAATGGCGAGTGCAGCACTACCCGGCGCTTAAAGCTGGTTTCGGGCTCCGGCCGCTGCATCACTACCCGGTACGACATGCCGGCGGCGATCAGGCTGGCGCCCCACAGCGAGAGGGCCGTGCCGAGCACCACAATCGCGGCTTTTAACGTCGAGGTGTGGGCGGGGTCGATGGTCAGCAGGATCGCCAGCAGGGCCAGGGTGGCGTAAATGCGCTCCTTGAGCAATTCGGCTCGAAATTCAAGGTTGTCTCCGGGCTTTTCACGAGGGTTTTTCATGGCTTCATTGTATCAAGCATGTGTATAGTTAGCTCACAATGCAAAAAGGAGACTTCATGGCGGAGAACATTACATTACTCGTGTATCCGGTTAAGGACTTGGACGAGAGCAAGGCATTTTTTAAGACGTTTTTGGGCGTCGAACCCTACGCGGAGAGCGCGTATTACGTGGGATATAAGGTAGGTGATTTGGAGGTTGGCCTGGACCCAAACGGGCAGGCGGTGATTGGGTATATTGATGTAGACGACATCGCCGCGAGCCTAAAGACCTACCTGGACGCCGGCGCCAGTACGGTCCAAGAGCCCAAAGACGTGGGCGGCGGGTTGCTGATTGCTCAGATTAAAGACCCGAGCGGGAATGTTTTGGGGCTGCGGCAGGCGGCTAAGTAGCGGAGCGTTTGGACTCGAGCGCGGCGGCGGCCCGAGGGTTGAAGCCTTTGACGACTAGCCAGATGCCGAGCGAAATCTCAAACGCCGCCACCGGCAGGGCGCTTAGGCCGGCCAGGGGGGCATGCTGCCCCAAGAGGCCAAAGAACACAGCGAGGTAGCCAAGGATGAGAATGGGACCGCCGACGATGCCGATGAGCGCCAGGCCGCGCGGCACCAGGCGCGACCGGTACAGCAACGTGCCCAGCAACAGGTCGCAGATGGCGGGCATGAAGCTTTGGCTGAGGAAAAAGATGCGGTCGTACAGGGTGGCAAGCGCGTGGCCGATGGGCAGCACGTCGGCGCCGGCTCCGGCCTGCCGCAGGGCCACAATGGACAGCACGAACGCCACGCCGACGAAGATGGCACTGGATTCGAGGACGCGGGCAGCCACCAGGCCGAGCGCGAGGGTTTCACTTTGCTTTTTGAGGATCGGGAACAGCACCACGGCGGTGGCGATGCCGGCCAGCGCCACGATGATCTCCAGGATGCCGCCGATGATGGCGGCCGTGTCCGGCCCGGCGCCGGTGATGTAGCCGGTGCTTTTGACTTGGGTGTAGAGCGCCAGGGTGGGGATGGAGACGAAGGTGAGGAGATAAAGGATGCCCGCGGTTAGGGAGATTTTGCGATGCGAGGGCATGATTGGACCCTTCTGCTTATTTGATACTAACGCTGTGTGCAGTGTAGGCTTTTTATGAATGTATAGATATGTGTCGGCGCTATTTTTGTTAGGAATTGACACATATCAACAAAACCTATACAATCTGTCCATATAGGAGCTCGTTACGTATGGCCACAAAAACACTCAATATTGCGCTGGACGAAACATTGTTAAAAGATGTAGACGAAGCGGTCAAGCAGGATTTGGGGAGTAGAAGTGAATACTTTCGCCGGCTGGCCTTGGCTGATTTGAGTCGCCGGCGACGTTGGGGGAGCCTGCTGGATGCGGCTAATGCGAAGGGTCGCCAGATGGGTATTTCGAGCGAGGAGCAAGCGTATCAAATTCTCGACAGCCCCAATGAACGCTAGGCCAAGGGTCGTCATAGATACTAATGTCTGGCTGTCTGCGCTCGTATTCGGGGGAAAGCCGCGACAAGTGGTTGAGTTGCTGGCTCGCGGGATGATCGAGGTAGTTATTTCCTCCGAAATTTTGACCGAGATGCGGCGCAAAATCACACAGAAATTTTCGGATTTTGATCCCGATTTTGCTCTCATGGAGCTACTTATCGAGCAAGAAACGGAGCTCGTGAGGCTGGGAGGCGTTAGTGTTCATGTGTCTCGGGACGAAGACGACAACCGGGTGCTGGAAACGGCGGTCATTGGCGGTTGTAGCTGCATCGTGAGCGGTGATAAAGATCTCCTCGTACTTAAAAGCTACGAGGGTATCAATATTATGGCTCCGGCTGAATTTTTGAAGGTAGACCTTACGCCTTAACTAGTCTGTACTCTTGGCCCAGCACCCTAGCAACTTTGCTAACGGTTGCTACTGTTGGGTTAGATGTGCCGCTCTCAAGGCGTGCGATGACCGTTTGGCCAACACCTGCCTTTTGCGCGAGTTCGATTTGCGTCAAACCCTTGGCGATACGAGCCTCGATGAAACTTCGGGCAAGTTGGTACTCCGGCTCAAGCTCATCATAAAGATGCGCGAGCTCTGGGTCGTTTTTGAGGGATTCCTCTTTGTAGGACTTCCAATCTTTCATAATGCAGCGCCTTCATGCTTTTAGACTATTAACGGTATTATTGCATATATGTGTTAAATGTGCAATCCTATACTAGTTCTGAGCTTCAATCTCTCCCTGGCGCCGTCGAGCTAAGTCTAATTCTTTCTTGGGGGTGGACTGGCTCTTCTTCTGGAAACCATGAAGCAGATATACCGTATTCTCGACAGCAAATATGTAAAACACGCGGACTTCTTGCTGACCACGTACTCTCAGCTCGTACAGACCACCGCCCATTGGCTTCGAGTGGGGCATCCCGAGCTGCGGGCCGTACAACTCCAGCAGATCAATCTGACGATAGACCTTCGCCCGAGTTCCCTTTTGGACGCCGTCTATGAAGTTTTGTACCAACGGCTGGCCGCTTGGTGTTTCATACATGATAATGGTATATGACACAGGTGTATTTTGCCTTTGCTAAGCAGTATTATAGCATTTATTAGTTACTCTTTCAGTACTAATTATGCGTATTTTTAGCTAGTTTGTTTGGGTGGAATATAATTAATAGCTATGGAAGAACCTATCACGCTGCTCGATCCTGAAACAGTTTTTGAGGAATTCGAATCACTGTTTGTTTTTAAGAAGCAAATACAAAATCAAAATTCACCCGAGGCTATAAAACTAAAAAGATTCTGCGCATTTTTATTTTTCTATGCCGGACAAGCAGAAGAAAAGTTTCGAGTCTTTGACGTATTGCGCCCAGACCTGTCCACTGCCATCGCTATGGAAGCCCACAGCCTCCGGATGACCATATCGTGGTGGGCCTATTTGGACGTTATCGTTCATGTAAGTAACTTGTTCGATAAGCCTACGGGCTCCAATGAACCAGCGTCAGTGTTTACTCTGAGCACCAAATTACCTATGTGGGGCGGGAAGCTCGGAGTTACTAACATCCCTTCGCTGCAAATTTTGGGAACTGATTCTAGATTACAAAGTTTGCTAAACTTACGCGATAAAATTGTAGTTCATGTTGAGCCAAAATCGTATTTTGAGGTGCTGTCTGATTTAGCGGAGCAAGATGATTTCTTCGGCTATTTGATTAACGACATCATTATTCAATATCTCGAAGGCGTATTTGGAGTCTTCTTTCAAGAGCCGCCTCAATTTCGTAAGGATGATGGTTTAGTCCAGAAACTAGAACAGCTGTTTAACACACTGGATTAACTAATCTAAGCTAACTTACAAATACTCCGCGATCAACGCCTGCTCGCTCTTCACGAGCTCGGCCGGGGTGCCCTGGAACATGACCTGGCCGCCGGCGTGGCCGCCTTCGGGGCCGAGGTCGATGATGTGGTCGGCCTGGCGGATGACTTCTTGGTTGTGCTCGATGGTGATGACGGTGTTTTTGGCGTCTACGAGCCGGTTTATGATGGCGTGGAGGCGGGTGATGTCGGACATATGGAGGCCCGTGGTGGGCTCGTCGAGGACGTAGATGCTCCCCTTTTTGTGGAGCTCCGAGGCGAGCTTGAGACGTTGGCATTCGCCGCCAGAGAGTGAGCTTAGGGGCTGGCCGAGCGAGAGGTAGTCGAGGCCGACGTCGCTGAGGGCCTGGAGCTTTTGGGCGATTTCTCCCAGATCGAAGAATTCGATGGCCTGGGCGACGGTGAGATTGAGGACTTCATTAATGTTTTTGTCCTGGTATTTGTACTCCAGCACTTCGGGCTTGAAGCGTCTGCCTTCGCAGACGTCGCAGGGGAGCTTGGCGTCGTCGAGGAAGGCGAGGTCGGTGGTCACGAAGCCGGCGCCTTTGCAATTGTCGCAGGCGCCCTTGGAATTGAAACTGAAGAGTGCGATGTCGGCTTTGCTGGCGGTGGCGAAGGCTTTGCGGATGACGTCCATGATGCCGGTGTAGGTGGCGGGGTTGGAGCGGGTGGAGACGCCGATGCCGGATTGGTCGACCACGATGGCTTCGGGGTGTTGGCGCAGGAAGACTTGGTTGATGAGTGAGCTCTTGCCCGAGCCGGCGACGCCGGTGATGACGGTGAAGACGCCGGTGGGGATGTCGACGTCGATGTGAGCAAGGTTGTTGGCGTGGGCGTCGCGGATTTGGAGCTGGCCGGTAGGTTGGCGGAAGCTGGATTTGACGGGCGATTTGTCTTTGAGGTGCTGGCCGGTGAGGGTGTCGGTTTTGAGGAGTTCGGGGTAGGCGCCTTCGAAGACGACTTCTCCCCCGTTGCTGCCGGCACCGGGGCCGACGTCGATGATGTGGTCGGCAGCCTGGATGACGTCGGGGTCGTGCTCGACGACGATGACGGTGTTGCCGGCGTCGCGGAGTTTGGCGAGCAGCTCGTTGAGGCGGTGGACGTCGCGGGGGTGCAGACCGACGCTGGGCTCGTCGAAGATGTACATGACGTCGACGAGGCTGCCGTTGAGGTGCTTCACCATTTTGACGCGCTGGGATTCGCCGCCGGACAGAGTGTCGGTGACACGGTCGAGGCTGAGGTAGCCGAGGCCGATATCGACGAGATTGCTGAGGCGGTCGTGCAGGGTGGCGACGATGGCACGCGCCTCGGGGGCTTTGATTTGCTTTACGACCTCGAGCAGCGCGTCGACCTGCATGGCCGAGAGCTCGGCGATGTTGTGGCCTTCTACTTTTACCGACAAGGCTTGTTGGCTGAGGCGGGCGCCGTGGCAGAGGTGGCAGGCGCCCATGGTGATGAACGGACCAAATTGCTTTTGGGTGCGGTCCGACATGGTTTTGAGGTCGCGCAGGATATATTTCTTGGTAAAGACGCCTTCTAGGCCTTCGTACGTGAGGTTTATGCCGTTTACTTTGACCTTGCGGGGCTCGCCATGGAGGAATTCTTCCATCTCGGCCGCGCTGAAATCTTTTAGCTTTTTGGTAGTGTCCACGCCCGCGGCCTTCATGGCTCCGTAGGTCCAGACATTGCCGCCGTCATATCCCGGCAGCTTGATAGCGCCGTCGTCGATGGATTTGGACGTGTCCAGGGCCAATTCGCGGTCCAGGGCCATGCTGCGGCCCATGCCATTGCACTCGGGGCACATGCCGGCGGGGTCGTTGAAGGAAAACAGGTTGGCGTAGCCGATAGACGGCCTGCCAACGCGGCTAAACATGAGGCGCAGGGCGGTGGCGATGTCGGTGACGGTGCCGACGGTGGAGTGCGAGCCGCCGCCGAGGCGTTTTTGGTCGACGATGACGGCCATGCTGAGGTTTTTGATTTCGTCGGCGTGCGGCTGAGTGAGGTGGGGCAAGAAATTGCGCACGAACATGCTGAAGTTTTCGTTGAGCAGGCGCTGGGCCTCGGCGGCCACGGTGTCGAACACGAGCGATGATTTGCCCGAGCCGGACACGCCGGTAAAGACGGTGATTTTGCGCTTGGGAATGCGCAGCGAGACGTTCTTGAGGTTGTTTTCGCGGGCGCCTTTGATTTGGATATATTCTTGCATCATTAGGACTTGGCTTGCAAGAGGGAAAATCGATTGCCCTCGGTGTCCATCGCCGATATCCATAGGCCAACCCCCGGGATCATCTGCGGCTCCATGGTGTGTTCGCCTTGGGCGTTCAGCCCGCCCAGGATCTTGCCACCAGCGGCCTCTACGGCCTTCATTGTTTCGTGAACGTCGTCGACCGAAACTACCACCGAGGGGGCCTGGCCCTGGGGGTCGTCGGTTTTTTGGTAAAACCCACCATTAATCGCCCCTTTGGTTTGGACCATGCCATTCTCGTCGGTTTCGGTGGTTTGAGCGACAACGTAACCGCCCATGTCGGGCCCCATCGGCTGGGTCTGCCAGCTAAGGGCGGTTTGGTAGAATTTGATCATACGGTCTTTGTCTTGATAGCCCATCTCGAAATGCACAACTGGGTTCATTTTGCTCATGGCGGTGTCCTCGCTTAGGGTTGGCTTCGTCTTTTAAATATACTCTTTTCGTTCGATAGTGATGAGCGTGCCGGTGGCTCCTTGGTAGCTCAGATCGGCTTGTAGAGGGCATCTAGCAAGAGTATTCCGCCGATGAATGACGCGATGAGGATGGTAGCTAGTACGAGCCATACCATGCTGATATAGTGCGTCTTCTGGTACTTATGTGCACGTACCGCAGGAACAAGGTTGATGATTCCGGAGATTAGCGTAAGTATTACTGTGGCGGCGGTGAGAAGGTCGATTGCCAGGCCAATCTCCCACGGGAATGGCAGTAAGCCGATAATTAAGAGCGAAATTGTGAGGGATCCGAATAGCTTAACGTTCCGAAGGATTTTCATTAGGGATTATTTTAACATAAGTACTATGGAGAGCCAGAATGGCGGTTGTTGCTACGGGGATTCGGCGCCAGGACCGAAATTATCGATCGTCTCGTTTGCCGCTTCGTAAACGTCTTTCAAACACGGCCGCGGCGGTGGCGATCACGGCAGAGACAAAAATCAGAAGGAGACCTATCGCGACACCGCCCGCAATGTCATCGCCGGGCCGCGCTATAAATAAGTAGGCTTCTGGCGCTGCGATAAAAGCGATAAGGGCTACCCCGCAATATTTTATAGTCCGTAGCGCATTCACGGAACGCTGTGAAAACACTTCTTTTCGTCCTACGTACCCCAGCAGTTTGAACGCTTTGTAGAGCCCTACGAAAAAAGCAATCGATGCGATATACGCATACGCCAAGAATGGATCTCTGAAATATATCTCAAAGAGCGTAGCCTGCGCATTCCTGCCCTCAATCTGGGGCTCCCAAAGCATCAGGGCAAGAGTGCCGACACCGATGAGCACGACTACCATCTGAAGAAATATGGTTGAGCTTCGTTTCATAAATATGTTTATATGTTAATTTATTCTTTATCGATTGTCAATATATATTTATTGTTATTTCGGGGTGTTAAATAACAAATCCAGCATGCACGAAGAGCGGTTCAGTGCCAGAATTCGGCGAGACGGGCGGCAAGAGCTTTGCCTTGGTCGTAACCGGCCCGGGCGGCGGGGGGACGCATCGACGGATCCATCACATTGCCGCCGAAGGCGAATATGTGGCGGGAGTTGTTATCCGGGAAGATGGTTTCGACTCGGCTGCCGCGGGCGCGGAGTTCATCGATCTGGGTTGCGAGATGGGTGCCCCACGCCAGCGGTTGCAGTGATTTGCCACCGAATGGTGACAGCACCAGCACCCGAGCGTATCCGGCTGCCAGATCGGCATTCTCGGCGTTGGACCGGAAGCCGCCGTCGATGTATAGATTGTCCCCTATCCTGTAGGGAAGGCCACTGGCGCAACTGGCGGCAATGGCGTCGACCAGGTCGACTCCACTGTGGCGGTCGAACACGACTGGTTCACCGGTACGGGCATCGACTGCCGTGATTTGCACCGATTGTTGCGGCCAGTGATGACTGGGCAGCCGCGAGGCGACGGTAGTGCGCCATTGCGCCGACCAGGAGCCGTCCGACGCCGCATCCAGGTCGAGCGCCGCCGCGCCCATCCTGCGGCGCATGTCGGCCACATCCTTAGCGGCGCCGATGATGGCGCTCAGCCTCTCCACGTGGTTGTGGTTCGTTGCCGGCCTCATCGGGGCAGGTCCGCCGCCTGATCCGGCCGGAGCGGTCCGCGGTGGGGGCGCGGCGAGGGTGGCGGCAAGCAGTTCGGCCGGGGTCGCGCTCGTGATCTGGGCCGCGGCGGTCGATCCGGCTGATGTCCCGATGATCACGTCGGCGTTGGTCACATCCACCCCGGCCTCAAACAGGCCGGCGACCACGCCGATCAGCCACGCATTGCCGGCCGATCCGCCACCGCCGAGGACCAACGCTCGCTCACCCGCGGCGGGCGCCTGAAGGTTAAGGTTTTTATTCATCGGCATTAGTATAGCAAATGAGATAAAGAATCGTGCCGGCTGTTGCCCCTGAGATTCGGCATGCCAATACGATGCGCATTCTTGTACAATTACGTATATTCATACGCGATGAAAAAAGTTAAATCTAAATCATCTAGAGACCTTTTGGGCCGGTTGAGCAAACGACTACTAGCCATAGCTTTTAGTATTTTGTTGGTTTTTTTGTTAGCCTACATTGCCTTTCAAGTAAATCCATGGCCGGGTGCATTGCTGGTGCGTGCGATCTTTAACCATAGCGATAAGGCGGTTTTGACCCGACTCGAAAAATATACTCCGACTACGCCTATCACAGTTTTATCGGATCAGCCATACGAGGCCGGCGACAAAAATGCGCTGCTTGATGTCTATATCCCGCAAACAGCCGAGCAAGGCAGTCAACTCTTGCCCGTAGTGATATGGACGCATGGTGGAGCATGGGTGTCGGGTGACAAAACCAATGACGCCCCTTACTTTAAATCAATTGCCGCTCACAACCTGGTGGTGGTATCGCTCAATTATAGCTTGGCACCGGAAAAATCATCGCCAACTCAGACTCTTGAGTTAAATGCAGCTCACGCTTACGTAGCGGCCAACGCCAAGCGTTTTCGCGTTGATCCAAACAAGATTTTCTTGGCCGGCGACTCAGCCGGAGCTCAACTATCCAGTCAAATGGCCGCCCTCATTACCAACCCCGACTATGCTCAAGAGGTAGGAGTACGGCCCGCCCTTGCGCCGCAACAGCTAGCGGGCGTGATCCTATTTTGTGGCATTTATCAATTGGAGGGTCTCACCGAGGCCGCCCCCTCGCTGCCTAGGATCATTAGCTGGGCGGATGATAGGGTAGTGTGGGCCTTCAGTGGATCACCCGACAAGTCTGGACCGCTCATCCGGCAGCTTTCTCCTTATTACCACGTCACGGGTAGCTTCCCGCCTACTTTTATAAGCGGCGGTAATGGTGATCCGCTGACTGATCATCAATCCAAACCGCTGGCAGGACGCCTGACCGCACTAGGCGTACCCGTCACCTCACTGTTTTATCCAGCCGATCACCAGCCGAGTCTTGCGCATGAATATCAGTTCAACCTCGATACCGCCGACGGGCAGCGCGCACTAGACGACATCCTGGAGTTTGTGCGGCAGCGCGATCAATAGCTAGGCGCTTAATAATGGAGCCGACCTGCTGACGGCCAGTCTAGATGGGGATAAGATAACAAAATAATTCCCGAAAATAGGCATGGATCTGGGAATAGATAGAATGAGTCACAGCTAGGTATATTCTGCCCGCTCAAGCAATAAGATGTAAACGACTGGCCGCTGTTCATAAATCGGTCATAACAAGAAAAGACCCACTGGGGTCTTTTCTAAGCATAAGCGCTATGGAGGGCTATCGTGCTGGCTGTTGCAACTCAAGTTCGATGCGCGACCAAGCTTTATATTGTTGCGTTTGCATAGCCCTGATGAGCTAGGATTTGTTTTTTATTTCTATTTTCACAATCTTGTCATCTTGGACAGTGACGTATTCGAAACCTGAGGTTTCAACTTTCTCGCCACCTGACGTTACTCCGGTGAAATCATAATCAACAAGTATCACTCCGCGCCTAACTTCCTGGATATTATTAACATGCCAATGCAGGTTAGCAAACTTGGCATGGAATACTCGCTGCATTTCCATAATTTTGGTACGGCCAGTGTGGAGGCCCGTATTCTGCGAGACGTATTGTGTCGTATCAGTGAAGAGCTTTTTGATACCCTCGAAGTCGCTATTGTTCGAAAGATCAAAGTAGAGTTTAGCGATGTCTACGGATTCTGTCATGATCTCACTATATATAACAAAAACAAAAAGCCCCGTTTTGAGGGCTTTTTGTTGGACATGTTTAGGCCTTTGCAGAGCCAAAATATAATTCCTGGAGGGCCATCTGGGACTCGAACCCAGGACACGCTGCTTAAGAGGCAGCTGCTCTAACCAACTGAGCTAATGGCCCAAAATGTTAACTGGTGCGCTCGGAGGGACTCGAACCCCCGACACCTAGGTTCGAAGCCTAGTGCTCTATCCACTGAGCTACGAGCGCACGCGGGTTCGCGCATCCGGCGCAACTTAGGAATTTATAGCATATACCGCGGCAAATGGATAGGGGGTGGGATTTATTTTCGGAACGTGCGGGGATCGTAGTTGATGAGTTCGTCGGCGATGCGGGGGCTGGCCTGGCGCACGGCGTCGGCCCAACGGCGAGCCACGGCCAGCTCTTCGGCGCCGTGTTCCGGCGAAAGGCCGTAGGCCGCAAATGCCAGCACGGCTGGGTCGCTCTCGCCGACGGCCGATGCATGCTCGATATGCCCGGCGAGATAGGCGTCGGTGGCGGTTTCGGGGAACCCGTAGGCCTGGCCGAGCGCACGAGCATCATTGGCGGCGTCGGCGGCCTTGATGAATTCAAGCGTTGGCTGGTCGCGGGCCACGAAAATGGTGCGCCAGGTTTCCTGCTCGCCCCCGGCAACTCGGGCGTCCCAATAGCTGGGGTTTTGTCGATATACGACTTCACCGTCGGTGCCACGTATGTACTCAGCGGCAGGATTTACTACATGGTCGGGACCCACCTCTACGGCAAGACCGGTAGCCTCGGCGGCGGTCATGTAGGCCTGAAATTCGTCTTCGGGTACGCCCTGCTGCGTCTCGCCGGGAGCCCAGGCGGGGGATGATAAGCGATGTAGGGTGGCTGGTTTTTCACCGAGAGCTACCAGCAAAAGATCCACTTTTTCTTTGGGAAAGAGCCGGGCTTGCTCAATCCGCTCAATGGCCAGGCCGGATGGCCCTAGGTATTCGGGATTAGGGCGCGGGGGGGGCGTCGGCAGTTCGGCTGATTTTGAGTGTTCGGGATCGGTCATGATTAATATTCCTTCGTTGAGCGAATCAGGATTTTGATCCTTCGATTCCAACATCATTCGCAATAAAGATCTGCACTCGATCAATCACTTCGGGATGATAGATAATTGATAATGGGAACGTCGGGTCGAACTCCCTATAAGCTAGCAGTTGCGTAGCTAGATCGTGTTTTTGTGGGCCGCTGATGATAACTACGACATTCTTCGCCTCGAGAACTTGCTGCGGCCCGAGTGACATTCCAAATTCGCGAAACTTGGCGTTCTCGTAGGACTTGCTTCCTGTTTTGGTGTGTGTTTGCCGGAACGCCGGCGTAAGGTGCGCGATGTGCCAGCCGCCTGACTCTGGCGTACCAGGCATTACGTTGGCATAGTTGCCGTCGATTCCCAGCGCCAGTACGAGTAGGTCGATTCTCGTATTGAATGAATCGATGGTTTCCAGTCTAGGCTTGATGACATCAATGCTGACACCAGTTTTTTCGGATAGTTGGTCAAGCAGCGAGCGACGAGCAAACGCTTCATAGCTGGCCGGATCTTCCAACGGAATATAACGGTATGGTGGCTGATCGCCGTCGACCTGCTCATCCATAAGCACCAAATTAGTTTTATCCCAGTTTGTAAAATCCCCGCTGTTTTCTAAAATCCATTGATAAATCGGAAACGGCGTACTCGACAAGGGAGAGGCAACATTGAATGTGTCATCGTGACTGCTAGACTGAAGTCTCTGCCATAGCGAACCGGCCGGCCGGGCTAACGAATCAACAAAAGTGATTAACATGCATATAGAATACCAGAACAAAAGAGGCTCGGGGGCATTAAAACTTGACCATTAAGTCTCATGACGGTAGGATAGATTTACAAATGGTCTTCGGACTCACCCCTGCGCAAGCGGGGGTTCAATTTTTTCTCTTCGAATATCACGAATAATTGCAATGAACTGTCGCTTAATGGCTGTTTGTTCTTCGAGAGTAATAATCCCGATTTTGTTTATTAGCCGCTTCGCGTCGTATGCCCGCATTTGGGTGAGCAATACCTTATCGTCAATTCCTAACGTGGTAATGCCGAAGTAGTATTTGCCCGATCGGGTCGTGGTCGATAATGGTAGGCCGTAAAACAGTGCTTTGTTGAACTTTCTGAAAACTAGGACTGGTCGTGAATAACTCGCGCCTTTACCATCTTCTTCGCTGCCATATTGTGACCAATACTGGCCCACCATATCTCACGTTCGTAGAAATACCTCTCGTTCGTCGATTGCTCAAGAGTCAGTTTTTGGACGCTCCAACCACCAAAATCTTTGTACGTCATGCGGCAATTATACCGAACATTTACCGTACTACAATATCGATTTGGCCGGGCAGAAATAAGAACATTGGTGCGCCTGGAGGGATTCGAACCCCCGACACCCAGTACCGGAAACTGGTGCTCTATCCCCTGAGCTACAGGCGCGTAGCGAGAGATTGGACTCGAGCTATCTTAGTACGGTTGGGTACTTTTCTCAACTGATGAGTTTTGCTGCAGGTCGTGGAGGGATTTTTGGAAGTCGTTGTTGTAGGTGACGCCGGTAAAGATGAGGCCGGCAGCGAGCGCGAGGTAGTTGAGGGGGCTGGTGGGCGTGGACTCCCAGTCGGGGAGCTTCTTGAGCTCTACGAGCTGCACGTAGCGCACGGCGTACACGGGCGTGAGGACGAGGGTGAGCGCCAGATATGCCAGCGTACCGAGGACGGGGACGATCGTGATAACGCTGAGACTCGAGGACAGGAACATGGTGCCGATGACGTCCCAGGTGCGGCCACGGACGAGCTCACGCGAGCGACGCAGCGCAGCAGTGCCCCACGCGCCCTCCTCGACTATCACATAGGCTGCCAGCGAGAACCAGGCCGTGAAGATAATGCCGGGCACGATAACGACATCCGCCGGCCCCGGGCGGCACCGATGGTGAGCTTGGTAATCGCCCAGCCAAAGTAGCCGATGCCGTAAAAAACTAACAGAACGCCCAGTAGGACGCTGAGTATCCCGCCGATGGGCCACCCAGGAAAATCGCTATCACCAAACGAGTTTAAAGGCTTGAAACGAGGGTTTGATGAGCTCAAACGGATTGGAAATATAGATTGCCGGCTGCTTGTCCATGGGGCTTAAGCTCACTTTAATTATATTCTCAGTATGCGGCCCCGTTTGGACGGCCGTCAAATTGTCGGTTATGCTAAATATATGAGCAGTCAATCTCCGGCCTCCGAGGCCACCAAAAATGATATTGAGAATACCGTGAACTGGTACTTGGCCGACAAGCTTCAGGACCCGGTGGTGACGATTGCGACCAAGAAATACCTGACGAACGAGAATCGGCTCGTGTACCTGACCCATTGCAACGTGGCGGAGACCGCCGTGCCGCGCATCAAGGTACAGGTGCTCGAGCGCGTTGAAGGCGGGGTGCAAGAAACGGGTTATCAGATATTTAGCGATCACCGGATGACCAAGTACGAGAATGCCATGATCTTCGGCAACCAGCCGGGGCACGCTGCCGATCGGCCCGACGAGGACGTGACCGAGCAGGAGGCGGCGGATTTGGTGAAGGTGCTGGGTTTGCTCACCGAAGCGCGCCAGACGCTCTGATGCCAAAGCCTGCTTCAATTGCGGAACACGTGGAGCTGGCGCCCTACACCACGATGCAGGTGGGAGGGGTGTGCGATTATTTTGTGCCGGCCGGCGATGTGGCGACGGTGATGGAGGCCTGTGCTTGGGCCGAGGACGAGGGCGTGGAGGTGCTGGTGCTCGGCGAGGGGTCCAATGTGATCGTGAGCGACGAGCCCCTCCACCGCCTCGTGATCAAGGTGGAGATTCCAGGGTTTGAGGTGGTGGCCGAGGATGACGAGAGCGCCACGGTTGAGATCGGCGCCGGTGAGCATTGGGATGGGGTGGTGGACCGGGCGGTGAAGCGCGGCTGGGCCGGCATCGAGGCGATGTCGATGATACCGGGGACGGCCGGGGCTACGCCGGTGCAAAACGCGGGGGCTTACGGCCAGGAGATCGCCGACACCCTGGTGTTGGTGGAGGCGTACGACCGGCAGGAACACCGAGTGGTGACGTTGGCGCCCGGGAGTTGCGGTTTTGGGTATCGCGACAGCGCATTTAAGCACGAACTGGCGGGGCGGTACGTAATTGTGGGCATCACGCTGCGGCTCTCGAAGAAAGCGCCGGCCGAACCGACGTATGCCTCTCTCAAGCGGTATTTGGAGGCGCATGAGACGCCCCGCCCAACACTGGCGCAGATTCGGAGCGCGGTGATGAGCGTTCGGTCGAAGATTTTGCCCGATCCGAGCGTGGTGCCAAATGCGGGATCGTTTTTCAAGAATCCGATCGTGGAGCCATACGTGCTGGAGCGGCTGCGGCGGCGATATCCGGATATGCCGGCCTACGAATATGGCGACGGCTACAAGTTGGCGGCGGGGTGGCTGCTGGATCAATGCGGACTGAAGGGCGCGGAATATTTTGGCCTGCGACTGCATGCCGACCACGCCCTCGTGATCACTAATCCGCACCACGCGGGGTACGCGGACCTGGTGAAACTGGTGGAGTTTATCGTGGCCAAGGTGGATGACAAATTTGGCGTGAGGCTGGAGCCGGAGCCGCTGTTTATTTCTTCCGAGAATCGGCAATGGTGAGGATAAGCTTGTCCATGCGCTGATTGAGGTCGTTGCGGACGGCATTGATATCGGTACGCATTTCGGATTTGAGGGAGGCGATGTCGGATTCGATGGAATCGAGCCGCTCAATGGTGGTGTCGAGCCGTTCGGCGTTTTTACCTAGACCAAAAATGCGACTGGCAAGCCACAAGAATCCCCCCATCACAACGGCGACGGTGGAGGCGACAGTACTGATAGTGGTGAGGTCGGGTGTGGTCATGGCTAGCTCCTGTGAGGTAATTTTATCATAGGATAGTGTGCGGTTTTTGTTTGGTCAATATGATTTTTTGAGTCCAACCCGAGATTTTAATACGCCATTAAAGGCTCAGGTTGGCGACAGAGTAGTCGCCGGGTAGAAGGGGTGGGGGCGCTGGGCTAGCGGTCTTCGCGGTTGTACGCGATGAGCCACTTGACCATCAGGGAGACCACCACGAGGGCAGCGATGATCATGGCGGCGATTCCCGCCTGCGTAGCTACGGGCCCGTGCAGGAATTCGTTCACGATATCGTCCATCTTCGGCTCCTTCGGTTGCGATCGGCTACTCTGTCGGGTGCCTTTTACTAGGCTGAATGAGTATACTATAATTCTTATGTTTTGTCAAGGTTTCGCTCTTGCATTGCACACCGAGACGCAACAATCATCGGAATAAAAACGGACACTGCGCCCAAGTAAACCGGTAGTTGAGAGACCTCCCAATAAACAGGAATTCACGATTTCCTACGCGCATCTACCCGGGATAATCGGAGAAGCCTGGTGCCGTGGTGAGCCGGCCATAGCAAGGCCGAAATTGGTCGAGAAATAACGGTTAGCTAGGGGCTTGGCCGATGCCTTCGCGGAAAGAGCGGGCTGATCTAGCGGGTAGGTGCTTTGGGGGAATCGGAGGCGAGAGCTTTGGCGGCAGGCTTGGCTGGTACGGCGTTCTCGCCGGGATGCTCTTCGAGAAATTTCTGCGCATCAAGCGCAGCCATGCAGCCGGTGCCAGCCGAAGTAACGGCCTGGCGGTAACGAGAGTCCTGGAGGTCGCCGGCGGCAAACACGCCCGGCACGCTGGTGGCTACGCCGCTGGTGACTACATAGCCGTCGGGGCGCAGGTCGAGCTGGCCGGCGAACAGTTCGGAGTTGGGCTGGTGGCCGATGGCGATAAACAGGCCGGCGATGTCGCGGCGCGAAGTGTCGCCCGTGACAGTGTCGCGCAAGCCCAGGCCCATGAGCCGCTCGGTGCCTTCGAGCTCGGTGATTTGGGTATTCCACAAAAATTTGATCTTGGGATTGGCCCGGGCGCGGTCTTGCATGACCTGGCTGGCGCGCAGCTTGTCGCGGCGGTGAATGACCGTGACGGAACTCGCGAAATTGGTGAGGAAGATGGCTTCTTCCATGGCGCTGTCTCCCCCACCCACCACGGCGATGTCTTTGCCGCGGAAAAAGAAGCCGTCGCAGGTAGCGCAGGCGGAGACGCCGCGGCCCATGAGCTCCCATTCATGGGGCAGGCCCGGCATGACCGGCTTGGCGCCGGTGGAAGCTATGACGGCGTCGGCGGTGTATTCGCGCTCCCCCACCCACATTCGAAACGGCCGGCGGCTGAAGTCGACTTTGGTGACGCGCAGGGTGGTGATTTCGGCGCCGAAACTGATGGCTTGCTCGCGCATTTTGGCCATGAGCTCAGGGCCTTGCAGGCCGAGTACGCCGGGAAAGTTTTCGATTTCGGTGGTAAACATGAGCTGGCCGCCCGGCAAGTCGTTGGCCACCGACGTGTCGCCCTCGAACACGAGGGGCTCGAGGTTGCCGCGGGCAGCGTACAGGGCAGCAGTGAGGCCGGCGGGACCGGAGCCGATGATGATGAGACGACGGTGACTCACGCGATGGCCGCCGACATTACCCCCGCGAGCTTGTCTTTGGCAGTGAGGCCGACGATGCGCTCTACGGGCTTGCCACCCTTGAAGAGCATAAGCGTAGGGATACTCATGACGTCGAGCGATTGGGCGATGGCGGGGTTGTCGTCGACGTTGAGTTTGGCGACGTCCACTTTGCCTTCAAACTCCGCGGCGAGCTCTTTGATGGCAGGCTCCATGGCAATGCAAGGACCGCACCACGGCGCCCACAAATCCACCAGCACCGGACGCTCATTTTTGACAACTTCGGCTTGGAAGTTGGATTCGGAAACGGTCTTAATCATGGGTGAGCTCCTTTGATGGTTTCGTTTATTGTTCTTGCGCTTTTCTGTTGACGAACACAACATACAGCGTCCATAATGCTAACGTAACACAACTCGTTGTGGTGCAGCAACTACATCATTATGTGCAGGTAGGCGGAAGGATGCAAGCCATGGGACGATGGCGAGCGTGATTCCGACAGGAAGGGAGTGTCGATGGTTTGCCCAATGTGCGCCAGCTGTGACACCAAAGTGGTCGACAAGCGCGAAGCCGACGCCGTGAGCACCCGGCGGCGCCGGGAGTGCTTGGGCTGCCATCAGCGCTTCACGACCTATGAGCGGGTGGAGCAGATGGACCTCATGGTGGCCAAGCACGACGGACGGCGCGAATCGTTCAATCCCGACAAGCTCCGCACCGGCATCACCTTGGCGGCGGCCAAGCGGCCGGTCACGAGCGCGCAAGTCGATCAGATTGTGCAGGAAGTGGAGGCCGAGCTTCGCAGTGCCAAGACGCGCGAAGTAAAGGCCCACGACATCGGCGAGCTCGTGATGCCACGGCTTAAGCAGCTCGACCACGTGGCGTACATCCGATTTGCCAGCGTCTACCGCGACTTCACCGACGTGCGCTCATTCCAGAGCGAGGTGAAAGAATTGCTCCATGATGGGAAAAAGTAGGAGCGGTACGCGTTCGATCAATACAACAAATAAGATTTTAGGGGACATGCGATGAGCACGCCGCAAGCCATTAAAGCAAGTAACATCGAGGCCGAGACGCCGGAAGACCGAGAGCGCCTCGAAGAGCTGTACGCCATCGGCAAAGAAATACCGCCGGTGCCCGAGGACCTGCCCGATCCAAATTACTCGGACAACGCCTGGTACATTGGCCGCACGCGCTACGCGTTTCGCGATAAAGACGGCACGCCGATCGAGAGCCCGCGGCAAATGCTGTGGCGGATTTGCTACAACATCGCCACGGCCGAGCGACTCTACAGCGAGAATCCCCGCCAGCAGCACCTCGAGGTGGCCCGCGTGTTTTATGGCATGATGGCGCGCCAGGAGTACGTAGCCAATACGCCCACGATGCTCAACGCCGGCAAGCCCAATGAGCAGCTCTCGGCCTGCTTCGTGCTGCCGGTACCCGACGACCTGAACGGCATCCTGGATACGGCCACCGATATGGCGCGCATTCACAAGAGCGGCGGCGGCACTGGGTTTAGTTTTTCGCGGCTGCGCCCCAAGGGCGACGTCATCCAAAGCTCTGGCGGCACCACGACTGGGCCGGTGGCGTTTATGCAGACCTACAACGACGTGACCTCTAGCATTCGCCAGGGCGGCGTGCGGCGCGGGGCCAACATGGGCATTTTGCACTACAATCACCCGGACATTTTGCTGTTTGCGATCTACAAAGTGGACGAGTTTTCGCTGACCAACTTTAATATTTCGGTGACGGTAGACGAGGCGTTTTACGAGGCGGTGAAGCGTGACGGAGAGCATCTGCCGGCCGATTACGAAGACGCTTTGGACTTTGAGGGCCTCATGGAGGAGGTGCGCGAAGCTCACCAAACCCGCGACCTCGATCTGAAGCTGGTGCGGCTAGACGCGGTGGTGAAAAAACTGCACGAATGGGCCGACGAGAGCGATCCGAACCGTGGTTACGCGCTGGTAAATCCTCACACCAAGCAAGAAACCGGCCGCCTCAACGCCAAGAAAATGTACGACCTCATCACCCGCCTGGCTTACCAGTACGGCGACCCGGGGATGATCATGATCGACCGCATCAACAATTCGCGTGCCAACCCGACGCCGCAGCTGGGGATGATTGAGGCCACCAATCCGTGTGGCGAGCAGCCCCTGCTCCCCTACGACGCCTGCACCCTGGGCCAAATCAACCTGGCAAAATTCGTGAACGAGGCCGGCGATGATTTTGACTGGGAGCGCCTGCGGGCCGTGGTGCACAATGGCACGCGCTTCCTCGATGACGTGCTCGACATGAATGAGTACCCGATCGAGGCGGTGCGCATCACCACGCGCGCCATCCGCCGGATTGGCCTGGGCATCATGGGTTACGCCGACGCGCTGCTCCAGATGAACATTGGCTACAACACGCCCGAAGGCAACGCAGCCGCCGAGCGCGTGATGAAATTTGTGCAGGCTGAATCTGACAATGCTTCAATCGACCTGGCGCGGGTGCGCGGCGTATTCCCGGCCTTTAAGGGCTCCATCTACGACAAGGCTGGCGAGATTCGCCCCCGCAACGGCGCCCGCACCACCATCGCGCCCACGGGCACCACAGCCATGCTGGCCGACTGCTCGAGCGGGTGTGAGCCGTTGTTTGCGCTCACCTACTCCAAGAACACCATTGAGGGCAAGCGCATGTTCCAGAGCAGCCCGTATTTTGTGCGCGCACTGGAAGAGCGCGGGTTGTATTCGGAGGAGTTGCTCGAGAAGATTCAGGCCAACGGCGGATCGATCCAGAATATGGACGAGCTGCCGGAAGACCTGCGGCGCACCTTCGTGGTGGCCGGCGACATTACGCCGGAGTGGCACCTGAAGGCTCAAGCGGCCTTCCAGAAATACACCGACAACGCCATTTCCAAGACGATTAACTTCAACAACGAAGCCACGGTGCAAGACGTGCGCGATGCTTACTGGATGGCGTACGAGTCGGGCTGCAAGGGCATCACGATTTACCGCGACGGGAGCCGCCAAAAGCAAATCTTGGAGGTGAAGAAGGATGGTTCGTACTACGACCAGCTGGCCGGCAAGAAGCTGGCGGCCGGCGAAGCGGCACTGGTGGGCGTGCCGGTAGAAATGAAACCGCGGCCAGGAGTATTGGCGGGGCACACCTACAAAGTGGCCACGCCGATCGGTACGGCTTTCATCTCGATCAACGAGGACGATGAAGGCAACATTTTCGAGGTATTCGTGAACTTGGGCCGGGCGGGATCAGACATCATGGCCGACGCCGAGGCGATGGGCCGCCTCATTTCGCTGGCCTTCAGAATCCCCAGCGTGTACTCGAGTGATCGCATTGCGCAAAATGTGGTGGAGCAGCTCAACGGTATCGGCGGCTCGGGGGCGGCCGGATTTGGCCCGCAGCGGGTGCGCTCGCTGGCTGACGCGGTGGCCAAGGTGCTGCGCGAGCACGAGTCAACGAAGGCCGGCGAGCAGGCCGCGGTGGTCGCAGGAGCGGGAGTAGCCGACAGCACGGCGGCTAGCAGCGCCAACGTAGCCGACGCGCCGATGGGACCGGCTGCGGTAGCGGCGCCGGCCAGCACGGCCGTGGCGGCGAGCGTCAACCTGGGCGCCAAGGCCCAGACCGATCTGTGCCCGGAGTGCGGCAATGCGAGCCTGCGGTTCATTGAGGGCTGCCAGAAGTGTGAGATTTGCGGGTTTAGTAAGTGCTAAGATCCTTCCGCTGAGTTTTTAGCTGCGGGGAAACTCCCCTCGGGCGAACGAACGCTATCCGTCTCTTCGCGAGATCCGATATCAGAACCGACACTCGCCTGTCGGAGAGTTTTCCCTCCGCTCTACGCGCTAGCTGCTCTTTCACTCTCTAAAAAGCTAAACGCGACCTAGTGATCTAGATCGCGCTGAGCCTGACTGTCCGGTGCAACCAGGCTCCGTCTTTGGGGCCGGCTAGCGGCGGTCGGCTACTTCGAGCTTGAGGACGCCGTTGGCATCCTTGCGAATAATGTAGGAGTGCGGCTGGCCACCTTGGCAGATGTCCCCACGTTGGGCGTCGGACCAGTGCTTCGCCCCAGGGCCAACGTCAGGAACCAGGTGGAATCTGCACGTGCCTTGATCCGGCGTGCTCCACCAGCCATCGATCGAGCCCTCTTGGACGATTGAGGTACGGCTGCCCACGATCGCTAAGGCTCCTACTCCTGCTAGACACGCCAGCAGGGCCGCTACCGCTAACCTCTCATTGCGCTTGATGCGGTTCATTTGCCGGCTGGTGACATAACGAGGGGCACTGTTTGAAGGCACATCAACCCGCTTTCGCTCGATGGTTGGGCGAGGTGGTTACAAACGAGGTTTTTATATCATATTTTAGATTAATAATCAATTAAGGAGCGTGATGGAAAACCAAGAACTGCGCGAAGCGGATCACGGCTTGGTGATTGTGTACACCGGCGACGGCAAGGGCAAGACGACGGCCGCGATGGGGCTGGCGCTGCGGGCGGCGGGGTATGGCAAGCGGGTGCTCGTGATCCAGTTTGTGAAGACGTGGTTTACGGGCGAAAAGGGTGGGTTTGACGCGCTGCCGAATGTGGAGTTTTTGCAGGCGGGCAAGGGGTTTTATCAGATTCTGGGCGATAATCTGCCGCCGGATGAGCATGTGGAGGCGGCCCAGGAGGCGCTGGCTCTGGCGAGCGTCAAAGTGGCCTCCGGCGAGTACGACGTGGTGGTGCTCGATGAAATCATCGGCTCGGTGGTCGGCGGGCTGCTTGAGCTCGCGCCGGTGCTGGAGCTGGTAGATAGCAAACCGCGCGATCTGGATCTGGTGCTCACCGGCCACCGCGGCAAAGAGCTGCCGGAATTGCTCGAGCGGGCGGACCTCATTACGGAAATGGTTAAGATTAAACACCCCTATGATTCGGGAATCATTGCTAAAAAGTCGATAGATTACTAAAATGGGGAAACTTGTAAAGGGGTGGCTATGAAGAGATTTTCGGCAACTTGGTTGGTGGCGGCGGGGCTTATTGCGACGGCAGTGGTGTGGCGGCTGGTGAATTGGCAGTATTCGATCGCGCCGAATTTGGAGATTGTGACGGCTTCGGCGCTGGTGGCAGCGGCGTTTTTGGGGCGCCGAACGGCGGTCGTGGTGCCGCTGGCGATCATGGCGGTCAGCGATATTTTGATTGGTAATTCGAATATTTTGCTGTTTACGTGGTCGGCGTTTGCGCTGATCGGGCTGGCCGGGCTCGTACTGCGACGGTTCACGGGCCGACCGGCGCGGCTGCTGGCGGCGTCGGTCGGCATGGCGGTCGGTGGATCGGTGTTTTTCTTCGTTTGGACCAACTTTGGAGTGTGGCTGCTGGGTGACGGGACGCTTTACGCTAAGACGTGGGCGGGGCTCACGGAGTGCTACGTGGCCGGTTTGCCATTTTACCGCACCATGCTCGTGGGCAACCTCGTGCTGGTACCAGCATACATGGGGACGGCTCTGATGATCGCGCGACTACGAGCGGCTCAACTCGAAACGGGGTGGAGCGCAAAACGTTCGTAGTGGAGACGAGCGGGCGCTAGGCCGGCGGCGATGAGGCCTTTGGCGAGACCGGCCATCATGGGCGGCGGGCCGCACAGGTAGACCTCGCGGTCGCGGAAATCGGGCACCAGCCGCTCGATGCGGGCGGTGTCGATGCGGCCGGTTTCGCCGGCGTAGGTGGGAGCTTCGGAGTATACGTGGTGAATTCGAAGCTTTATACGGGTGGCTAGCTGAGCGAGCTCATCTGCAAATATGGTGTCGGCCGGAGTTTTGTTGCCGTAGATGAGCACGCTCTCCTGCTCCGGCGTCTGCGCCTCGAGCAGGGTACGCAGCGGCGTGATGCCGACACCTCCAGCGAGATAGAGCCGGCGGGGGCGGGCAGTGGGCGCGGGGGTAAATTGGCCGTACGGACCGGCAATTACGACCGGTGCGCCGGATTTGAGCAATTTTGGCAGCCGAGAGGTGTAATCACCGACGGCTTTGACGGTGAGACGCAGGCGGCCGTCATGCGGCAGACCGGAGAGCGAAAAAGGATGTTCTTCTAGCCATAATTTGGCTTGGGGTAGCCAAATTATGACAAACTGCCCCGGCCGAGCCCGAAATCGTTCGAGGCCACGGCCGTGGATGTAAATTGAAACTGTATCGGCGGTTTCAGGCACGATTTCATCGATGGCAAAGCGAAAACGCCAGTAGTTGTAGGCGGGCAGGAACAACCGGCCGGTGAACACGTTGAGCGCCACGAAGCCGTAGAGCGCGTACCAGTAGACGATGTAGGCCGGCTGGCTGAGGAAGCTGCCGCCCACTTTGGTTTGGTGGAAAAACGCCAGAACGATGGCCAGATACACCATGAGATGCACCCAATACCAGCGCTCGTAGGGCAGCCGGCGCCGGACGATGTAGATGGAACTGCCAACTATGGTGAGGAATAGTAGCTCGGCGATAAAGGCGTAGATAACGTCGTTGAATTTGGTAAGGAAGGTGGTGAATTGGGGAATGAGGCCGC
Organism: Candidatus Saccharimonadia bacterium; assembly: GCA_035544015.1. Lineage (NCBI taxonomy): Bacteria > Candidatus Saccharimonadota > Candidatus Saccharimonadia > Candidatus Saccharimonadia bacterium. Next base: position 49,084 of record DATKIP010000076.1, on the reverse strand, counting down.
TGCCGGTGAGCGCTGCGTAGCCGAGCGTGACGAGCGTGGTGTGGGTGAGGATGAGGCTGATGGTGGCATAGCCGTTGAGGCGATGGAGCTTGGCGATGCGTTCGAGGCCAAAGGCTCGCTCGATCCACGGCGAGCGGCCCATGAGCATGAATTGCAGCAGCGCGCAGGCGGCCGCGAGCAGGCCGGCGAGCTGTGCCAGGGAAAGCAGCGTGCTGCCGGCGCCGGCGCGAAACAGCTCGAGCGAGGTGGTGAGCCAAATGGTGAGGACCACGGCAAAATGAGCGGCCAGCAGGCTATAGGCGATCCAGCGCCAAACAATCTTCATGATTCTACTGTATCAGACGGGCCACCGACTGGCAGGCACCGCTTCCCAGTGGTGCATGAGATGCTCGAGAATATAGAGCGCATTGGTGCGGGTTTGGTCGAAAATGTCGGTGGTCGGCAGCGCGCGCACGTCGGCGGCGGTGAAGCGGTGGATGGCCTGGGATTCGCGCGGGTCGATGGGATGCGCCGGCTCCCCGGCGGCCAACATGGCGTGGCTGAGGTCGGAGTGGTAGTGAAGGTGATCGGGGTTTTCGGCGTGATGGGTGTTGAAATAAAACGGCAGGGGGTGGTTGGCAGTGCCGGAAAAACGCTCACGAAACGAGCCCGGCGGCTGCAGCACCGTCAATTGCGCGATGTCGTAGCCGGATTCTTCCTGGAGTTCGCGCACGAGCGCTTGCCAGGGGTTTTCGTCTAATTCAACGTGGCCACCAAATTGGAATAATTTGGGCCGTTTGCGGTGGACGTGCAACACCACCGTAGGTTCGGGGCCGTCGGTGCGGATGATGAAGGCCGAGGTGGTGAGGTCGTGATGTCCGGGCTGGGTGTGGATGTGCGGCATTGCCTCATGATACACCGGTCGCCGAGATTCGGCAGAACCTCGTAGCGGGAGTACTATGGGAACATGAAAGCGGCTGTTGAATTTGACCATGTGACGGTGAAATTGGAACACGATGTGGTATTGCGCGACGTTTCGGTGGCGATACCGGAAGCGAAGGTCACTGGTCTGCTGGGGCCATCGGGGGCGGGCAAGACCACGCTGATGCGCGTGCTCGTGGGCTTGCAGCGGCCGGGCAGCGGGGCGTCGCGAGTGCTCGGCCTATCGGCGGGGGCGGCCCAGCTGCGGCCGCTCGTGGGCTACGTGACGCAAGCGCCGGCGGTGTATCCGGATCTGACCGTGCACGAAAACCTGCGCTACTTTGGCGCCATGGTGGGCGCAGGTGGGGCGCGAGTGCGCGAGGTGACGACCCGGGTGCGGCTGGAGGCACAGTCTACTCAACTGGTGGGGCGATTGAGTGGCGGGCAGCGCGCGCGGGTGTCGCTGGCGGTGGCATTGCTGGGCTCTCCCAAGGTGTTGGTGCTCGACGAGCCCACTGTGGGACTCGACCCCGTGCTGCGCCAGGAGCTGTGGGAGCAATTTCATGAGCTGGCGCGCGCCGGCGTGACGCTGTTGGTATCGAGCCATGTCATGGACGAAGCCAGGCGATGCGATAACCTCGTACTCCTGCGTGAAGGTGCTGTGCTGGCTACGGGTACGCCGGCCCAGTTGATGGGCCAAACCGACACGCACGACATGGAAGCGGCGTTTTTGCGGCTCGTGGGAGCGGCGTCGTGAGCCCCCGCCGCACGTTTGCCACTGCTGCGCGGGTGCTGCGGCAGTTGCGCCATGATCACCGCACCATTGCCCTGATGCTGCTCGTGCCCACGATGCTGATGCTCGTGATGCGGTATGTGTTTAATGACGCTACCACCACGTTCTCGCATCTGGCGCCGATGGTGCTGGGAGTGTTCCCGTTTACCGTGATGTTTGTGGTGACATCGGTGGCCACCTTGCGCGAACGCACGGCCGGCACGCTGGAGCGGCTGCTGACGCTGCCGATTGCCAAGCTGGATTTGCTGCTGGGTTATGCGCTGGCGTTCGCGGGACTTACCATTGTGCAAGGCGTGCTCGTGAGCTCGGTAACGCTGGGATGGCTGGACGTAACGGTGCAGGGCGGGGCCGGCCGGCTGTTGCTCGTGGCGGTGCTGGCGGGGGTATTGGGTATGTCGCTGGGACTGTTTTTGAGCGCGTTTGCACGAAGTGAATTCCAGGCGGTGCAATTTTTGCCCGCGTTTGTGCTGCCACAGCTGCTCACCTGTGGCCTGTTTGTGGCGCGTGATGCCATGGGTGAGCCGCTCCAGTGGTTTGCCAACGTGATGCCGCTGACGTATTTGGTGGACGCCATGAAGCAGATTACGAATTATAGCGGTTGGACCGACGACCTGGTGCGCGACCTGGTAGTGATTGCGGCGTTTATCGTGGGGGCGTTGCTGCTGGGAGCGGCCACGTTGCGTCGCAGCCGCTAAGGCTTCTTGCGCGGGACTTTGGCGCCTTTTTGGCGCGCTTTGCTGAGGCCCACGGCGACAGCCTGCTTGTCGCTGGAAAATTTGCCTTCATGTTTGTGCTCGTGCATCGTTTTCTCGATCTCTCTTGAGGCTGCAGGGCTATATTTGGCCATGAGTTTATCTCCTTTATTGGCTAGAGCTATTATGCCAAATCGAGGACGAGTGGCCTTGGGCAGAATTACAAAAAGGCGAGGGTGGCGAGCAGGCCGGCGGCGAGGCAATAGATGCCAAATGGCCGCAGACTGCCCGAGTGGAAGTAGCGCGTGAGGAATTTAACCGTCGCGTAGGCCGAGAGTGCGGCGCAGAGGCCACCCACGAGTGCCGGGCCGAGCAGGGCATGGTTTTCGGGCCGCGCCAGGGCGGGCAATTTGAGGACGCCCGCCGCCAAAATGATGGGCGTGGCGAGCAAAAAAGCGAAGCGGGCGGCGTCTTCGTGCGACAAGCCCGCGAGCAAACCGCCGCCCATGGTGGCGCCGGAGCGCGACAGACCCGGGATGAGCGCCAACGCCTGCGAAGCCCCCACCGCGAGCGCCTGTCCCCCGCCGACGCGGGCGATGCGCTCGTCGGCGGGGCGGCGGCTGTCGCTGGAGTGGGCGCGGCGGCGGAGGTATTCGGCGCCGAGCAACAGGAGGCCATTGAGCATCAGAAACAGCGCCGCTGATCGAGCGCTCACGAAAGTGTCGCGGATTTGGCGCTCAAACAGCAAGCCGAGCAGGCCAGCCGGCAGCGTGCCCACGATGAGCAGCCAGCCCAGCTTGGCCTCGGCGTCGTCGGCGCGGATTGCGCGCTGGCGCACCGACCGCAGCAGGCCCCGCACCACGCCCAGCCAGGTCCGCCAGTAGAATCCGATGAGCACGAGCGCGGTGGCCACATGGGTGGCTACCAGAAATACGATAAAGGCGTTGTCACTCGGGCGAATGTTCCAGCCGAGCAGCTGCGGCAGCACTACACTGTGGCCGAGGCTCGAGACGGGGAAGAGTTCGGAGGCACCTTGGAGCAGGCCGAGGACGATGGCTTGAAAGATGGTGATCATTGCTTCTAGGTTACAGGATTTGGGCCGGCGTGAGTATCGACGGGTGTTGCAGTTTTTGTTGTATATGCAGTTTTTTTGCATAAACGCGAGGGACCACGTACATTGGGCGCTTGGGGGTCGGCGTAATGCCGGGCCTCAAGCTTAACCCCCTACATCGACACCTCTGGAGGTGATGGCCGTGCTCGTGGCCGTGGTCGGTTTTATGCTCCTGGGAACCGGTGAGATCCTGGTTTCGGGCGTACAGTCCCACGGCAGTCTCGTGGCAGCCGACGGCATACACAATCTCATGGACGCACTCGTGCTGTGCGTGGCCTACCTTATAGAGGAGGCCCTGGCTACTTCGAGGCATCCGTTCGTGCGCGGTGGAGGTCAAAAAATTACCCGCCTTCTGCTGGGTGTATCCGCACCCGCAGCGTATGCCGGCGGGCTGGTCACGCAGAGTGATCTCACCATCGGGATGATTGAGCCGGGAGGCCGGGAGACCAGTCTGCTCTTTCTCCTGGGTTTTGGGAGCCTGGTGGTCAACGTTGCGTGTTATCGCCTCACCCACTGCCATGGCCATGTCGGACTTTCGGCACATTTGCTGGCCGATACAGTGGGAGCTGTCGCCATCATGGTGGCGGCGCTCGCCGTGCCCTACTTTGCTCGGGCGGCGGGATATATCGGCGTGGCCGCGCTCTGCGTGATGGTGCAGGTGACCCTGAGAGAGCTCGGTCCGACCGGCCGGGCACTCTGGAGCGAAGTAGCTACCTCGATTGGGGGCCACGAGTCGGGAGGTTAGGGACGGGGCCTCGGTAACGAGGCCCCGCTTCCGCAGCCGTGATGGCCCGAATTTAATCGATGTTTGCCCTATGATAGAGCCACAAACATACACCTATGGCGGTGAAAGCCAGCAGCCCCAGAAATGGAATGGTGATGAAGCCGAAATAGTTGATGTACTTGGTAGTACACGGCACTGTCGCAATACAACGAGCGAGAGTCTCGGGCACAATCCCCCATTGGAGCAACGAATGGTAGAGCTCGAGCAGCCAGCCGGCACCCACGAGCGGGACGGCATAGGCGACCCAATGCCGCTCACGCCGCAGGATGCCCACGCCAATGATGACAACCAGCGGGTACATGAGGATGCGCGCGTACCAGCACAAATTGCAGGGCACAAACCCGCGAATATCGGAAAAATATAAACTCATAGCCACCGAAAGCGCCACAATGGTCCAGGCCAGATAGTGGGCGTTGCGGGCGAGGCGGTTCATGAGGGTACCGTAACGGTTTTTGCTGATAGCGAGCTGTGATGCGGTGATTAGGCGCGCGGCTCCTTAATGATGACGTAATTTTGGTGCAGGTATTCGAGATCTTGGGTCAGCTTATCGAGCATGACACGCGAGGAGAGTTGCTCATGGGGCAGCTTTTGGGCAATGGCCTCGAGGGTGGTGGCGAGAGTGACAAAGTAGTACCCGGAGCGCACTTGGGCGTCGATCTCCAACTGACTGGTGTCGATGTCGCCGTCTTGGAGTAATTCGGCTTGATAGCCGGCGTGGAAGATGAGGCCGCCGGCGAGTGGTAATTGATAGACTGCTGTACTCATTGTGAGAGTTGGTCCTCCGTGATTCTTATGTATTGGGCGCCGGCGATGATGAGGTGGTCGAGCACATCGATGCCGAGCAGCCGGCCGGCCTCCTGTAGCTGGCGGGTGACTTGGCGATCGGCGGCGGTGGGCTCGAGGCTGCCGGACGGGTGATTGTGCGCGATGATGATCGCGACTGCGCCATGCTCGATGGCCGGCTGGAAGACTTCGCGGGGGTGGACGATGTTGGCCGTGAGACTGCCGACAGAGATGACCTCGTCATGAACGACCTGGTAGCGGCTGTTGAGGTAGAGGCCGCGGAGGCGCTCTTTTTTGCTGTCGCCGATGTCGTGGAGATACTCGTAGGCTTGCCGGGCATTGCGGACGTAGATCTGGCGGCCGGCCTGATGCGCAAAGAACCGGCGGCCAAGCTCGAATCCGGCGATGATCTGGCAGGCCTTGTGCAGCGGGATGCCGAGGGCGCTGGCCATTTTTTCGGGGTTGGTTTCGGTGGCGATGGATTTTTCGCCGTACTCGCGGGTGATGCGGCGGGCCATGGCGAGGACCTCTTCCTTTTTGGTGCCGACGCCCCAAAGCACCGCGACGAGCTCGGCCACATTGAGGGTTTCGGGGCCCATGCGTTGGAGTTTTTCGCGGGGTTTTTGCTCGCTGGGGAGGTCTTTGACTTTGAGGATGTAGTGGTCGACACGCTCGCCAATGACGACGTCGTGGTCGTGGAGGGCATACGCAGTGGGCGGTTTGAGGGTGGGGGTGGATATGGGCATGATGGGTTGATTATATCTCGAACCGATGAAGATTAACCAGCTTAATTAAGGGCGGTTAATCTTCATCGACGGGTCCGCCCTAGGCCCGGCGGGCGCGCAGCCGGGTGGTCCAGGTGAGGGCAGCGATGAAGCCAAGGGTTATGCCCAGCATCACGGCGGCCGTCACGGCAATACCCGCGTAGCCTTGATTTTGCGCCTGGGGATCAAGAAACGGGTACGGGTACCAGCCAACAACGGGACCGCGCACCAAGCTATACACCAAATACGCGGCGGGGAAAATCAGCCATACCAATCCCTGCTTAAAGCTCAGCCGCAGGCGCGGCAAATCGAGGAACCAGTCGGCCAACACCACCACCGGCATCAGATAATGCAGCACGAAGTTGATCCAGGGGATAGGCGTCTGCAGCGATTCCTCGAGACCTGAAAGGAGCGTGACGTACACAATGCCGGTGATCGTCATGTACAGCACGGCGGCTCCGCGCAGCTGCACCCAAGCCGTGGTTGGTTTGGGTAATTTTACCGCTAGTAGGCCGGCGATGAGGAAGATGAGAATAGCGAGGAGATTGCTTTCGATGGTGAAAAAACTAAAAAAGTTGGCGGGGATAAAATCAATTCCTTGCCCCTGCATTCCATACCGATATTGCACGCCGATAGCGTAGAGGCACAGCAGGGCAAATGCGACCCGGTAAATCATAATGAGATAACGCTTGTTCACGATAGGCTGGCGCTCCTTTGTAATGCTTATGGTCATAATACACTGTCGAGATTGAGGATTGACAGCAATGGGTTTGTTCCATAAACTTAACTCGTAGGTTAACTTTATGTACGACTCAAATATCCCCATCCAGCTTGACCAGATTTTTGGCGCGCTGGCGCACCAAAAGCGCCGCGACATGCTGCACGATCTGTCGTTTCGTCCGGCGACCATCGCGGGACTAGCGCGCGAGCATGATCTGTCACTGCCGGCCATTCATAAGCACATTCGTGCGCTTGAGGCCGCCGGACTGATCATTCGCAAAAAAGCCGGCCGCACCAATTTCATCGCGCTCAATAAGCAAACGTTGCGCACCACCCAGGATTGGATGATGCAATACCGGACGGAGTGGGGCAACGACGAGGAAACGTTGGAAAACTACATTGCCGGCCTACAGCAACCATAATTTTTATCGCCCCCGCGTGGGGCAGAGAGGAGTACATAGATGAAGAATTATGTATTCGTGTATTACAATGAGCCGATTTCGGGCGACATGCCCATGAAAGAGGTGGCGAAGGTTTGGAAAGCTTGGTTTGGTGAGCTCGGTGCGAGCCTCGTAGACGCCGGCAATCCGTTTGCGGATGGTGGTCAGGCCGTAGAGAAGAGCGGTGTGAGCACGATCGAAAACCATCCGGCCACCGGCTACACCATCGTAAAGGCTGCCAGCATGGACGACGCCGTGGCGCTGGCTCAAGGCTGCCCGGTGCTGGATGTGCCCGGCGGTGCGGTGCGGGTATACGAAACGCTGCCGATGTAATCCGGCTGGAGTTCGGATACGTTAAAAAGCAATCCTGTCTGGGATTGCTTTTTAACATTGACGCTCCACAGTTGATCCCGTAATCTATCTAAGATAATTAACTTATTTCGTAATAATAAAAATCAAGGAATCTGGTTCGTTATGTCCCCCGAAGCTACTCCCCTCTCGGCCCGCGAGCATTCGCAAAATCTATCCGTGAAGCATCGCAAAATTGCTATGTTTGTGGTGGCGCTGGCGTTCATTATGGATCTGCTGGACTCTACGATTGTGAACATCGCGATTCCGTCGATCCAGGCTAATTTGGGCGCGAGCTACACGACGATTCAATGGTTGATCGCGGGGTATGCACTGAGCTTTGCGCTCCTGCTGATTACCGGCGGGCGGATGGGCGATGTTTTTGGCTACCGTAAGGTGTTTATGTGGGGCGTGGCCGGGTTTACGGTGGCGTCGCTGCTCAGCGGCGTGGCCTGGACGCCGGTGGTGCTGGTCGTAGCGCGCTTGCTGCAGGGCGCGATGGCGGCGCTGATGGTGCCCCAGGTGATGAGCATGATGCAAGTGATGTACCCGCCGGAGGAGCGGGGGCAGGTCAACGGACTGTTTGGCGGCATGGCGGGCATCGCGGCCTCGCTGGGGCCGGTGGTGGGTGGTTTGCTCATCAAAGCCAATATTTTTGGCCTCGACTGGCGGCCGATCTTTCTCATTAATATTCCGGTGGGCGTGTTTGCCTTTTGGGCCGCACGCAAGTACCTGCCGGCCGGCAAGAGCGCGCATCCGCTGAAGCTGGATTTGGTGGGAACCGGCATTGTGATGGTGGCGCTGACGCTGATCGTGTTCCCGCTCATCGAGGGGCGTGAATTGGGGTGGCCGGCTTGGACGTTTTGGTCGATGGCGGCCTCGCTGCCGGCGTTTGCGCTGTTTGCTTGGTGGCAGATGCGCAAGCAGCGGGTCGACGGCTCGCCACTGGTGCTGCCGGCGCTGTTTGCTAAGCGGTCGTTTAGCTTGGGCCTGCTCACCAATGTAGTGTTCGAGGGCGTAATGATCGGCTACTTCTTGATTTCGACGCTGATGCTGCAAGTGGGGCTGGGGTATAGCGTGGTGAAGGCCGCGTTGACGGGTATTCCGACCTCGATCGGAATTGCGGTCACGTTTGCGGTGTTGGCGCCGGTGGTGATTCCGAAACTGGGGCGGTATTCGATGACGCTCGGGACATTCGTGATGAGCTCAGGCCTGATTTACCTGGCGTGGGTGATGAACCACTTTGGCCTGGCCACGAGCCCTTGGGTGATCGCGCCTGGCCTGGTGCCGATCGGCGTGGGCATGGGCCTCATCATGATGCCGGTGTTTGCGGTGGTGCTCAACGACGTGGACCACAACCACGCCGGCTCCGCCTCGGGCGTGCTCAACGCCGTGCAGCAGCTGGGCGGTGCCATTGGCGTGGCGGCCATTGGCGTGGTGTTCTTTGGTCAGCTCACGGCACACGCGGCGGCGAGTGTCGACCAGGTGACGCCGCAGCTCCAGGCCAAGCTCACCGAGCAGCACGTGCCGGCCGAGGCGCAGACGGCGATTGTCGCGGGCTTTAAGGCCTGCTACGAAGACCGCGTGAACGAGACCGACGCCAATGTGACGCCCGACAGCTGCAAGCAGTCTGAGGCCGGTCCGGTCAATCAAGTGCTCACGACGGCATTCACCGACGCGGCCAAGCAGGTGAACAACGCGAACTTCACCCATGCGTTCAAGGTGGGTGTCGAGTATGCGCTGGGATTGTTGGTGATTGTGTTTGGACTGAGCTTTTTGCTCCCGCGCCATATTCGGCCCGAGGCGTTTCAGGAGAGCTAGGACGCCCGTCCGATGTTTCGCCCATTTGGCCAGATTCGGCCGACCCCTTCTCGGGCTACGAGGACCGCAACGGTCGCAACGATAACCGCTCCAGCGATATCGAGCGGGGAGTGAACCCCGGCCGCTACGCGGGCAGCGCCGACCACGAGGGCGGCGGCGACCAGCACTATGCCCCAGCGTTTCGACACCTGCAGGACCAAGAGGGCTACCAACATCGCGAGCACCGTGTGGTTCGACGGGAAGCCATTATTGGCGGCATGGTAAATGAGCGGCACGACGTGATCGGCGACAAAGGGTCGCGGGTTGTAGTAAAGCGCGCCCGCCACCTTGGTTAAGGCAAAACCAATGACTGCGGCAAGGAGCGCGGTGAGGGCTAGTTTTCGCTTATCTTCGCGGGGTAGGGTCAGCCACACCACCGCAGCCACTGCGAGGATGGCGAGGTGGAGGTATTGGGCGGTGAAGATGATCAGTGGGGTCATGAGTTTAATTCTTCCGGGAAATGCGCGCTACTCGTACCGCAAGGAATCGATGGGGCTCTGGCGGGCGGCGCGGAAGGCCGGGAGGGTGCCGGCGAGGAAGGCGATGGCCATGACGATACCGACAATACCGGCGACCTGGGCCGGCGGGAAGGTGAGCAGCTGGAGGCCGACGAGGTCCTTGAGGAAGCCCTTGGCGACGATGGCGTTGGCGATGTGGCCCACCACGATGGCGACGCCGCCGCCGATCAGGCTGCCCCACAGGCCCAGCATGACGGCCTCGGTGCTAAACAGCAGGAAGATGCGGGGGCCGCTCATGCCCATGGCTTTCATCAGGCCGATTTCTTTGGTGCGCTCTTGGACCGACATGAGGAGGGTGTTGATGATGCCGAAACTGGCCGCGAGCAGAGCAATGATGGCGAAGGCGTCGAGCACGAGGATGATGCCGCGAATCACTTGCTTGAAGGTGCCGATTTGGTCTTGGAAGGTGGTGCCTTTGTAGTCGTGTTTTTTGAGATCGTCTTTGAGGGTGGTGATTTGGGCGTCGGTGTAGCCTGAGTCGAATTTGGCGATGAGCGCCTGGTAGCTGTTGGTGACGGCGGCCGGCAGGCCAATGGTTTGGGCTTTGAAGAGGGCATTGGTGAGGGCGGTATTGGTATTCATGCCGCCCGAGTTGGTGAGGCCCTTTTGCTGCACGCCCCTGATGGTGGCGGTAATTTGGTGCTGCGTGCCGGTGCCATCAGAGATGCCAAGCGTAATGGATTGGCCAACGGCGGCTTGATTGCTCGCGTAGCCCAACACCGACACGTACTCGACCGGCAGGAGGGCGTCGTACTCGGTGGCGGCGTTGCTGAGCTGCGAGCCGGCGGCGAGGTCGATATTGGTGCCGGTGATGTAGGGATTGGCCGACACTTGGTATTTCTTGCTATTGGTGCCCACGATGTAATCGGGCGTCACGACCAAGTTTGGCTCGACGCTCTTGATGCCGGGAACCTGCTTAACCTTGGCAATGTCGGCGTTGGTAAGAACCGTGGTAGCGGTACCGAAAGCGGTCGCGGAAATCTTTTTGGCGGGATTGTAGGGCTTGGGGCCGCTATCGCCGCCGCCGGGGCCATCGTCCGAGGTGTCGGCGGCCTGGATGAGCATAACGTCTTTGGCGCCGAGATTGTTGACCTGCTTGTCGATATAGCTGGAAATGCCGGTGCCGAGCCCGCTGGTGAGGGTCAGCGTGAAGGAGCCGATGAAAATGGCGAGAATGGTGAGCGAGGTGCGTAATTTGCTCCGAAACATGTTGCCGCTGGCAGTGGTGAAGATGTCGATGAGTCTCATAGCCGGACCAATTCCTTTTCCTTGGCCCCGACAACCAGGCCGTCTTTAATGTGAATTTGGCGGTCGCACCGGGCGGCCAGGTCTTCGTCGTGGGTCACGAGAATAAGCGTGATGCCGTGCTGTTTGTTGAGCGAGAACAGCAAATCTTCGATTTTGCGTCCAGTGGTGCTGTCGAGGTTGCCGGTGGGTTCGTCAGCAAAGATGATCTGGGGCTGGTTGATGAGCGCGCGAGCAATCACGGCACGCTGCTTCTGGCCGCCCGAGAGGTCCTTGGCCTTGTTGCGGGCCTTGTCGTCGAGCTCGACTTGCCGGAGCGCCTCTAGTCCGAGCTGTTTGCGTTTGCGGCTCCTTACGCCGGCGATCTTGAGGGGCAATATGGTGTTTTCGAGGACGTTGGCGTTGGCGTTGAGGAAAAATTGCTGAAAGACGAAGCCAAAGGTCTTGTTGCGCAGGGCGTTGAGTTTGCGCGCAGCGATTTTGCTCGCGTCTTGGCCGTCGATGCTGACCGTGCCGGCGGTGGGCTTGTCGAGCAGGGCCATGAGGTGCATGAGCGTAGACTTGCCCGAACCGCTCTTGCCCAAAATGGCCAGACTTTCGCCTTTTTCTACAGCTATCGAAACGTCATGCAAAGCCGTAAAAGCGTTGGCGCCTTTGCCGTAGGATTTGGTAAGACCTTGGACTTCGAGAATACTACTCACCTGTGCTCCTTGATTCTTTAATGGCTGTGGATAGATCGGCAAAATGCTTGAGCATGTGTTCGGCCTGCTCGGTCGTGATCAAAAACAAGCCCTTGCCGTTCGGGTGCCCCATCACCAGCAGCTTACTGCCGGCGGTGAGCCCCATGGCGTTGCGAGCGTCGGCCGGGATGACGGCTTGGCCTTTTTCATTGAGGGTAGTGGTGCCATAGATTTTGGGTAGCATGGTGAGTTCGCTTGTAATACTTTTCATACTATTATTACTCCGGGTAATTGTCAATTATGGACCCGGCCCGACTGCGGGCTAGGTTCCAGGATTGCCAGTCGGAGGGCTCAGAACGCGTGGCGAGGGAGTCGATCAGCTGCTGCTTGGTATCGCCCGTGGTGACATCGATGGCGGTTTTAACCTCCGGAAGGGCATCCTCGGAGAGCCCGCCAAAATAGACACCATCGAGCTTGCCGGTTTGATGGAAGCGATCGAGGTTTTGGCGCGCAATGAAGGCATCGGGGTTGAGCACATTCAGGGCGGCGAGAAACACAATGGCGGTAATGAAGGCCGGAAAGGCAAAGTGGTTTTCGGCCTGATTTCTTAAGATCTTGACCAGCAATAGGACAAATATGACCGCTAGAAAAATTACAAAACCGTGGCTGTAGAGGCGCAACGTGGTGAACCCGTAAGCCTGCTCGTAGAGGTATAGCCGTTTGAAAGCGGAAACCATAATGAGGATCACCTGGGTAATCAGCGCACTGCTCAGAAGGCGAAAGGCGAGGCTATGGCCGGCGGTAGTTTTGGCGACCGTTTTGTCTGCCGCCCAGAGCATTCCGAAGGCTACCATGGCCACGGCCAAGAGCTCAAAGAAACCTTTGCGGGCGTATTCGGCGTAGGTGAAGCCTTGGCCCGAAATGTTGCTGAGACCGCCAAACAGGTAGGCCAACTGGACCAGGATAAAAAGAAAGAAGAGAACATTGACGGCGCCGAGTAGAATAGCGATCTCGATCTTACCAAGGCGCAGCCGGGCCGTCGCGGGTGCGGCGTCGGGCGACTCATCCTCTGGTTGTCGAAAGATATACGAGTAGGCTCCCGTAAATGCAAGCGTGACGAAAGTGACCAGAAGTGTCTGCGCCACGGCCGTGGAGTTTAATTTTAGGTTGAAGGCATCGATGGCGTATTTTTGAAAAACCAGATCGGCCGAGGCAAAAAGGGTCACGAAGACGATCAGGACCGGGATGGCCAGCAGGACGCCCCTGGTGATCTGGACGGCCAAAGGATGATTCTTTACCGCCGATCGGAGTGCGAAAAACTCGGCGACCGTGCGAGTTAGCGGCCTGAGGAACTTCAGCGGCAGGAATGGAATTTTGGCATAGTCAGCGAGGTTGAATCTTCGGAGATCGTCACGGAAGGTGAGGCGTGCCACGAGCAGCAACAGGGCCAGGCTGGCGAGAATATTGAGCAATGCGAGCAGATGACTGGCCCTGACGGCGACCATGGCAGCGAAGAATCCGAGCGGCAAGAGCAACCAGAGGGCCGGCGCCGGCAGGCGACGGCCCAGGTAGGCGGCGAGCGCAAAGAGGCCGCCCATGATGGCAACGACATAGATTACAACCGAGATGCCGGGAATCTTGCCGTAAAAGAGCCAGTCAAATAGCAGACCCAAGGCGAGCGAGACGCCGGCCAGGGCGGTGGTTTGGGCGGTCGGGCTGGTTGATACGTTTGGCTTCATCGAGTTGCCACTAGGCTTTCATCGTCATGTCTGTACTCTAAAATATCTCCAGGCTGACATTCTAGCGCCTTGCAAACCGCCTCCAGCGTCGATAGCCGCACCGCCTTGGCCTTGCCATTTTTCAGGATAGAAAGATTAGCCATCGTTATCCCGACTCGGTCTGAAAGTTCGGTGACGCTCATTTTTCGCTTCGCCAGCATCACATCTAGGTTAATTACGATTGCCATAGTATGCCTCAGACCGTTAGGTCATTCTCCGTTTTTATGGCTATGGCGTCGCCTAGAATTTTTTGGAGTACGGCCGCAAAGGTCGCAATCGCAATTGAGGCAAAAATAACGACCAATCCGAGCGCTACGACATCTGGGGCGTCGTCTTTTTCTGCCACGAAGTAGAGGTAGGGCAGACCGGCCGCAAACAATGCACTGATGGTGACTGCGCAATACTTTATGTGCTTGAGGGCACCGACGGAAAGCTGGGAGAAAGCTTGACCGTTATCGATATAGCTCAGGAGTTTCAGGGTGTGATAGAGAGCCACGAAAAACGGTATGGCCGTTATGTACATACCGAAGAAAATGGGGCGGTAGTCTTCGGTGCCCGGGGTTCTGATCTCGGCGGGCAGGGCAAAGATGCACAAGCCAAGGACGACTAGCCCGATGGCCAAAACTACCCCGCGGAGGAAAATTGTTGAGCTTCGTTTCATTGAAGGCATTCTCTTAACGCATTGATGGTTTGTTTTTACCATAGTTTTTATCGTTTTGCAATATATTATTATCGATTTGCTTGGGGAGGCGATTTGGAAGAAGAACCAAAGGAGATGGATGTTTGGGTGTATATATTGGCTGTGTATTTAATGAGGTTTCTATGCTTAAAGAATTATTTGTCTACCGCGCCAAACTCGGCTTGACTAGCCTCGTGATGGGTATGGCTGTTTTGATGCCGGGTGGAGCGGTACTTGCCGAGACCACGCCATCCCCTACCCCGGGGGCGGCTCAGTTCGCGGCACCTGATATCCCGTGGCTGATAGCTTCGCAACAAGTGGCGGCGATTTACCATGCCGATACCGCGGGAGTGCCCGGCAATTGGCATTCTTACGTGACCGTGGCGGATTCAACCGGTGCGCTCAAACCGGCGGTGGACGATCAAGCCGACACCCCAATGTGGGCGTACAGCGTAAATAAGCTGGCAGTGGCGATGACGGTGATGGACAAGGTGGACAAGGGCGAGGTCAAACTGGACCAAAAGCTGACACTCACGCCTGATATTATTGCGTCTGGTAGCGGGATTTATTTTCTGCAAACAGTGTATGGCGACAATTTGACGGTCGCCAACCTCATGACCGCAATGCTGCTGGTGTCGGATAATACGGCGGTTCGAATGCTCAGCCAGGTGGCGTCGGGCACCGAGATAAATCAAACATTGGCGGCCAAGGGCTTTACGGCTACCCACGTGGACCCGGTGGCGGGTTCGAGTCGGTTCTTCTTGGGTCAGACCACGCCGCGGGAGATGAATACCTTGCTGGCAGGATTGGCGAACCACTCGCTGGTGTCGGAAAAATCGTCAACTTTTGTGCTTAATATTATGCGCTGGGTCAACGGCTACAATGATGGCGTGCGCCGCAATATGAGCTCAACGGAGCGTGCCCAGGTAGCTACCAAATACGGTGCGTTTGAGGATTCGCGGCACGAGGTAGGCATTATGTTCGACGCTGCGGGCAAGCCGGCGCTGATCTACGCGTTTATGAACGACGGGGTAGGCGATATCGACAATTACGGTTCGACCAATCCTGCCGTGGAGGCTGAAGATGTCATGGGCCGTCAGATGTTTGACATCATGGATGGCAAATGGGGCGGTCGACCGCTGGGCTCTCTGGTGCCCCGATCTTGAGCGGCGGTGTTCAGAGGCGAGAAGGAGCCGAATAGTGGACTATGGAGTGAATAGATCGAGGTAGCGCCGGTACAATCACCTGCTGCGACCCGGCCCTGGTAAACCCAGTCCATGCCCTAATCATGGCACTTGAAACTACGGGCCGGGAGTAGAGTTTATTCAAAACTTTCATGCTAGTCTCAGATTCACGCTTTGCTAAAAATTTGAATCTAGATTTTTGTTTGAGTTGCATAATCTTTAACTATATGTATACTTGTATGTATAAGTGATTAGCATGATGCCAAACAAGACTATTTACGTCTCAAATGAAGACCAGGCTGTTTATGAGCAGGCTCAGCAATTAGCCGGGGACAACCTTTCGGCGGTGCTGTTGCGGGCGCTCAAGGAGTTTATTACTCGGAGCGAAGCCCAGACCAAGGGCCTTAAAGAGATCGTGGTGCAAACGGGCACCAAGGGCCTGCAGCAGGAGAAGCGATTTAACGGCCGTTTGCTCATTAAGTGGCAGGGGGCGGGCGATCATAATGACTGGTTTACGGCTCGGGTGTTTAAAACAGCCAAGAACCAGTGGGCGGTGGAGATCACCAAGCAGCCCAATCTTGATGTTTTTCGCCAGCGCGACTTTTGGCGGACGGCGGATTACTTTGAATACACACCCGACACTCAGCTCGTTGTATTTGCATCATTGGAAGAGGCCGAGGGTAAGCTACCGAGTGCGCTGCTCAAGCTCATGCACCAGGCGCAAAGCCGCGATGAAGCGCCGGTGGAATATTTAGATATCTAATTTTTAAGGAGTAATCATGTCAAACGAACAACACCCTACCAA
Source organism: Candidatus Saccharimonadia bacterium (assembly GCA_035544015.1). Taxonomy (NCBI): domain Bacteria; phylum Candidatus Saccharimonadota; class Candidatus Saccharimonadia; species Candidatus Saccharimonadia bacterium. The sequence continues at coordinate 33,000 of DATKIP010000076.1, read as the reverse complement.
CCCTTTTAAAGACTACGAATCCGGCGGGATCGCGCTGGCCGGCTGTTTCATGGTCGGACTGGGCGCCGGGCTGTTCGTCAAACCACTGTGGCTGGGCTTGACTGCGGGCGCCGTGATTGGCCTGGGCGTGGGTCTGCTTGCCATGGCCTGGATGAGCCGCGACCGGTAGGGGGTCTGGTCGGAGCGAGATCCATAATGTTGAGCGAGGGACGACCTTAATAGCTTTCCATTTGATCGACGGACCTCAGGAGAGGCTCGGCGCCGTATGGGCATTCATTCTGATATACGTAGGCTATGCGGCCGTCTTTTAGCTTTTTCGTGCTTTTTAAAGTTAGCTTGTCGGTATTATCTTGGGGATTGGGAGTATTAAAGCTCACTACTACCTGCCGGCTACACAGCTGCAACGCATCGACTTCTTTAAACATGTCTGAGAGCGATTCAGCGGTCCGGACCTTGGTGACGGCCTGCGATTGATTATTCGCGTCGGTTAGCCATAGGGTGGGCTCGTTGCCGGGGTCGCGGTAATAAAGGTGGCTGTCGATCCTGGCAGGAAAAACCACGCGAGCGGAAGGGATAAATCGGCGTCCGGTTTGGGGGTCAATCGCAGGCTCAGTGTTTAGGCTGCGAACGGCATCGATTAGGGTGGCTTTTAGTTCTTGGGTCTTTAGCTGGTCGGTACGAGCGTAGAGCTGCATTATCAACATGGCCTGTGCGAGGAGCGCTAAAACCGCGAATCCGCCAAGGATAGAGAAAATAAGTCGAGAATTGATTCTGCGGCGAGACTGTTTCGGCATTGAAGCCCTTCATTACTGCTTATGCTTAATTAAAGCATGTGCTGGCCTGGCTCGCAAAAAAATAGCCTGCCAAAATTTATGTCTGCCGTTCTGGTTGGCAAGTAGCTGCTCTAGCTTGTTCCAATTCTGTTTAGCATTTTCCTTTATCAAACAAGGCATATCCCAGGGGCTTAGCCCGGCATGCAATGGAGCCGCCGCATCTTGCCCCTCTTGTTCTAATGCTAATTTAGGGTCGAAGATGGGGAAACAAAAAAATAAGAGGCATTTAAATGCCTCTTATTTTACGGACTGGATGGAAGACGTCGCGGTGATGCAGCTTACTAACTAACAAAGCATCGAACTCGGACGGCGGACATTGAACAAAACATTCTTAACTCGACAGGCTACATCTAGGAGCTTCTTTATATCCTCCCATGTCTTCCGAGTTTGATAATATCAGATGATAAATTTGGTCGTCAAGACAATTGCAATGGGGCGAGCTAGGGTTCAAGTTTCGAACAGAGTGCTACGCCGCAGTTTGCGCGATGGTGAATGATATTAAGTTCAGATCGGTGCTGGCTGCTTAAATTCAGGCGCTATCCCAGATGAGCTGTTATATTATAAGGACTTATTCCGAGGAAATATGAGAGGCATATCCGAAGCCGAACTCACATCACTGGTGCAAGAAGCTATCCAATCCAACGGAGAGACCAATTTAGTCGAGTTCAAAGATACACGGGGTGGCTTACCGGATATTATCTGGCGTAGCATAACCGCATTTAGTAACAAGGCCGCTGATGGAGGCTTAATTGTATACGGTGTAGTCGAAGACCCTGTTACGCGCACGTTTGCGCCGGTTGGCGTTACAAATGTCCATGAAATGACCGAACGAACGACAAACTTCTTTAGCGATCGGATCATCAACGCTGAGAGGCCAGAATATCGAGCGATTACAATCGATGGGAAGACTCTACTTGCCGTGGTTATTGATGCAGTACCGGACGAGAGGAAGCCCTGCTATGACCGAAAGCTCGGCATGGATCGTGGTGCTTATATCCGTGTCGGGAATAGTAATCGGCCCATTACCGATGATGAGCTGAGGCAGTTCATTCGTAATTCATCGGGTTTCAAATATGATTTGACCCAAATTCGCTCGATACATGAAGCCGATCTCAGCCAAGATAAGATTCAACACCTCATTCATGAACTCGGCGAGAGAACCGGGCGAGAGAATGCCATTCATGATGACACCCTCCTAAACATGAAGATTCTTGCCATCTGTGAGTCCGAAAGGGTGGCTACCTTGGCTGGGGCAATGATCTTTAGTAGCAACCCGCCTCAGCGGAATCCTGAGCTAGACCGGTACGTTATTCGCTGTGTCCGATACGCAGGCCCGACTACGGCAAGCGAAATAATCGACAAGCAAGACCTTCATGGGACTCTTGAAGAACAAATTGATACCATGAACTCGTTTGTACTGAGAAATATTGCCAGAAGCGCCACTATCGAGGGTACTCGTCGGGTGGAAACATACGCTTACCCCGAAAAGGCTATTCGTGAAATCGCCGCAAATGCTGTTATTCATCGAGACTACAGCATCATCGAATCTTATATTCAGGTACGAGTTTTCCCCGATCGAATCGAGATTTCCAACCCCGGCACTCTTCCTCCGCGAATTACCGTCGATAACATTCGAGAGGCGCAGTTTAGCAGAAATTCAGTTATTGCTGCCCTGATGAAAGATTTGGGTTATCTTGAGGAGTATGGCCGCGGTATTGACCTTGTTTATGACTATATGCGCCAAGTAAATCTTTCTCGGCCTATCTTTAGAAATGTCGCCAATATGTTCACCGTGACACTACTTGGGCCGACATATTCAGAGTTAACAGAGCGCCAGCTCGCTATTTGGCAGATTATTCTTAACAAGTCTTCTGCAACGTCGCGAGACATAGTTCAGACCATTGGCTCGATTACCCGCCCTACGGTCATCGCCGACATCAATAAGCTTATAGAATTAGACCTGGTGGCTCAGCGCGGCCAAGGCCCTAGCACCACATACGAAATCGGCAATCATTAGGTTGTTTTTGTTTACCAATAGTGATTTCTTATCTGTAGATGCCAGCTTAAGCATTTTACGATATTTAACGATTCGCTGCGCTTAACCTCAAAAATAGAGCGCCTTTTTTACGATATTTAACGATATAGCTGACCTCCATTGGTGGCTAAATACTGGCCGAAGCAATCTCAAATGTCACGCCGACTGGGGTTTTGCCTGCGCTGATTTTTATTTCGAGTGGCCCTTTGTAAGTTCAAGTTTCGAACAGAATGTTGTGGTGCGGTTTGCGCGATGGTTAATGATATTAAGTTCAGGTCGCTAATGCCTTCTGGAGCAGCTCAAAGGCTCTAGCAAAATTCTTTGTGAATGCGTCGGGTTTTTGCGAGTAGAACTCCGCTGCTTCCGCTATATCAAACCAGCGAATCTCGGCAATTTCACTCTCGTCAAGTTTGACCGGGCCGTCTCCTCTGGCGATGAATACGGCCTGAAACCTTCTGACGAAGCCGCCCGGAGCTTCGCGCTCGATATAGAATTTCCCGATTTCTTCAAATTTTTCTACTGCAATTCCCAGCTCTTCCTGCGTCTCTCGACGGGCAGCCGTGATGTAGTCTTCGCCTTCATCCACATGACCACCGACTGACTGATCCCATTTTCCAGGATTATCCTTGAGCTTTTCTGACCGTCGATGGAGCAACACTTTACCTTCTGAATTCACCAAAAAGACCCGCACAATACGATGCCGAAGTCCCTGGGCGCGCGCAATGCTCCTGTCTTCGGAGCCGATGACGCTATCGGCTTCGTTCACAATGGTGATTCGATCAGTTGGCATGATCGGATTATAGCTCAGAAGTGGTTTCGAGGTGATATTATTGAGCGCATGATAAAAGCAGTTATTTTCGACATGGACGGCCTGATGATTGATAGCGAGCATCTTCAATCGAAGTCGTTTGAAGCGGTGCTACAGGAGTACGGGGTTACTCCCGTTCTTCATGGTGGCCTCGTGCAAGAAGTGGGGGTTGGGGCAAGGGATAATTGGGAACGTCTTAAACAAGTGCATCAGCTCTCCGAGAGCGTTGATGTTTTGTACGACAAAAAGCAACAGGTCTATGAGGAGCTATTAGCAAAGGGGATGCAGCCGATGCCAGGACTTATGACCTTGCTCGACCACTTATCGGAGCAAGGCATTAAGAAGGCAATTGCCTCATCCTCGGCGCGTCACCATATAATTATCGTTATCGAGCAGCTTCAAGCGGGTCATCATTTCGATGCAATTATTTCCGGGGATCAGGTGAAGCGTGGCAAACCAGAGCCAGACATTTTCTTACGAGCAGCAGAAGAAATTGGCGTTAAGCCTGATGAGTGCGTAGTTTTGGAAGATGCTCCGACTGGGGTAGCGGCGGCGAAACGAGCGGGCATGAAAGTGGTTGCGGTGCCGAACCGACACATTGACCGGAAATTGTTCTCGGAAGCTGACCTGGTGGTTGATTCGCTTGAAGAGCTGAGCTTAAATACTTTGGCAGAGCTTTAAGTGCCAAATGTTCGAAACAACTTTTTGGTTTTGTTCAGTAATAACAAAATAACGACTCTGTAGAGCCGTTATAAGCATAAGCGCAAATGGGGCGAGCGATGGGACTTGAACCCACGACCTACTGGACCACAACCAGTCGCTCTAACCAACTGAGCTACGCCCGCCATGACGGTATTTGGTTTTTGACCTTGGTACTTTACCTTATTTTGGGGGATAAATCCAGAGTTGGGGAGCCGGCCCTGATGGGCCGGCTCGCGGGGCGGATGGTTGTTGCTCAGCCGGTTGCGACCGGTGCGCTGGGGTCGGTTGGCGTAGGGCTGGCACTGGTCGGATCGGAGGTTGGGGTCGCCGGGGGTGTCGTGGGCTCGGCCGTGGGGCTGGCCGCGATAGGCGGCGAGCTGGCCCGCGGAGCGAGCGGGGGTGTCGCCGGCGAGCGCGGACTGGGGGTGCCGGCCGGCGCGGCGGTCGCGGAAGGCTCGGGAGTCGGTGCGGCCGTGGACGGGGCGGCGGTCCGCGGTCGGATCGGGAAGGGGCGGTAGGTGCTGGTGGTTGTCGCCGGCTTGGGCGGCTCCGGAACCATCATCACCTGGGTGACCGTTTCGGTCGGCCCGGGATGGGGAGCCGACGTGACGATACCCGGACCGGGAGCCGTGTTGCGGGTGTTCGCGAACCCGGCACCACTCGCGACGCCGAGGACGGCGGCGGCGAGGAGCGCGAGGATTGCGATAGTCGCGGGGTTGGCTTTGTGACCACGCGGGCGACGGTGGCGGCCGTGCGAGCCGAGCATTGATTCCTCCGGGAACCGGCTGGTTTGTGGATGAGCAACTAAGGTTTTATACCATAATTTTTGAAATATTGCAATACTTTAGGCGGGCGATTACGGTTTGACCAATTAGGTTGCGCTCGCCTATAATTGTCAAGTTATCGGGGTGTGGCGCAGCTGGTAGCGCGCGTGCTTTGGGAGCATGAGGTCGAAGGTTCGAGTCCTTTCACCCCGACCAGGAATTATTGTAGCGACCGCGGTAAGAAGATTTCGGCCACCATACACCGGGCGCTTCCGCCGCCGACGGCTTGGATGGTGGGCAGGGCTACGGGCAGCAGGGTTTTGTCGCGGCTGAGGATTTTGAGCTGCCGGGGCGTGAAGGCGGCCTGCGCGGAGGTAGACAGTACCAGATAGCGGCGGCCCTGCCGGTTTTGAACTTCGAGGATGTTGCCGCAATATTGCGCGAGTTGATCGGGTGTGATGTCGACCACTTCGTGACCGGTGGTGCGGAGCGATTGGAGTACGCGCTCGCGTTCGGCCGGAGCGGTGATGGCCGCACTGCAGATGACGGCGGTGGTGCTTTGGATGCCCAGCATGAGATTGGTGTGATAGAGCGGCAGATCGTTCACGAAACCCCGAAACGCTACCGGCGTGTAGCCGATTTCGGCGGCGTGGCGCACGAATAGGTCTTCGTGGCAGCGCGGAGAGATGCAGGCATAGGCGATTTTGTGCGCGTGATCGAAGATGATCACGCCGGTGCTCTCGAGGAATTCTTCGCGGGCTTCGGCTTCGGAGAGATCATGGATGGCGGCGACGTGGTGCGTCTCGGCCAGGCGGGCCAAGATCGCCGGGTCGCGCTCGATGCGCCGGCTGGGGGTGGCCATGGGGTAGAGATATACCCGGCCGTCGGCAGTGGTGGTGAGCCAATTGTTGGGGAACACGCCGTTGGGCTTGGGCGGATGCGGCTGGTCGTCGATGATGATCGTGTCGATATCGTGGGCGCGCAGGATTTCGATGTAGGCCTGGAATTCGGCCGCGGCGAGCTGTTGGACGGCCTCGGCCTCGGCGGTGGGCAGGTTTTGAAACGCGTTCGTGAGAGCGGTTTGGGTGTCGTAGCCAAAACTGGTGGGTCGGACCATAAGTACAGTTTGAGCGGATTGTGGGGTTGCCATCTTGTGACTATTGTATAATGAGATGGATTTGCTGCCTAGATATGTGCGCGGGTGTAGCATAACGGTTAATGTTCCTGCCTTCCAAGCAGGCTATAGGGGTTCGATTCCCCTCACCCGCTCCAGGAATTATTCTGCAAGAAAGCCGCCTACCGGGGCGGCTTTCTTGCTCCGGTAGTGCGGCTAAGGGGTTGGCACCGGCTTGGTCGGCCGGCAGACCCAGACGGAGTTGCCGCCGGGCGGCGGTGTGGTGGACAGCTGAACGGCACGGGTGCGCCCGGGGTGCTGGTGGTCGCAGGCCGACTGCATGTCGGCAGCGGTGAACGGCACCTCGGTGCCGCCCGGCAGTTGGCAGAACCAGCCGGTGGAGCCTTGCCCGTCTCGGCCGCGGGCGTTGGAGTCCTGCCCGTGGAGCCGGATGCATTCATCCTGAACGCTGATCGTGTAGCCGGACTGAGCGTCGGTGTCGGACGGGGTAGATGGCGTGCCGGCGTTTGACCCACAGGCGGCGGCCATAAGGCCGGCGGCGGCGAGTGAAACTCGTAGCCCTCTTCGCATTGCCTACCCTGCTTTCTTCGAGAGAATGGCCGTAATTATGAAATGATATTTGCGGGCTTCGGGCATTGGTGGTTTTTACATAAGATAGGGTGTGGTACAGTGGGGCTGATATGGCGATGGAAATTACGACCAAAAAGCGATTGCAAATTCTGTCCGGATCGCATAATGGCAAGCTGGCCCAGGCGGTGGCGAAACATATTGATGTGCCGCTGTCAGATATGAAGCTGGACCGATTTGCGAATGGTGAAATTTCGGTGAAGCTGGGTGAGTCGGCACGGGGGGCAGATGTGTTTGTGTTTTCGACCCACGACCAGCCAGTCAACGACGCCATTATGGAGCAATTGATTATTATCGACGCGGCCAAGCGGGCTTCGGCCAAGCGGATCACGGCGGTATGCCCGTATTTTGGGTACGCGCGGCAGGACCGCAAATCGAGCGGCCGGGAGCCGATTACGGCCAAGCTGCTCGTGGATATGCTGACGGCGGCGGGGGCCGACCGGATTGTGAGCGTGGATTTGCACACCGGCCAGATTCAGGGCTTTTTTGACGGACCGTTTGACCACCTCACGGCGCTGCCGGTGCTATCGGATTATATTCGCGATCAGCTGGGTGGTGACGTAGTGATCGTGTCGCCGGACGCTGGGCGCGTGAAGACCTCGGAGCGGTATGTGCGCCGGCTGGGGGCGGATTTTGCGATTATTCACAAGACGCGCTCGAAGACGCAGGCCAACACCGTAGAGGCCAAAAATGTGATCGGCGAGGTGGCGGGCCGGCGATGCGTGCTGATCGATGACATGATCGACACGGCCGGCACGATTTGTGCGGCGGCGCAGCTGCTCAAAGAATCGGGCGCGGCGGAAATTTATGCGATGGCGACGCACGGGATTTTGTCCGACCCGGCGCTGGAGCGGTTGGCGGCGTCGCCGATTGATCGGATCGTTGTGACTGATACTTTGCCCCTTCCGGAAGGCAAAAATCTCGACAAGGTCGAAGTGGTGTCGGTGGTTCCTTTGGTGGCGGCGGCGATTAAGGCGATTTATTTGGACGAGTCGGTGTCCAAAATTTTTGGTGGCGAAAACCACATCTGATACAATGATCGGGCTCTGGACCTGCCCCGGTAGCTCAGTTGGATAGAGCAGTGGACTTCTAAGCCAAGGGTCGTAGGTTCGAGTCCTACCCGGGGCACCAGGCATGATCTAAAAAAGACCCCGGTTGGGGTCTTTTTTGCTAACGAATGGTTTCTTTGAGACGCTTGCCGGCACGGAAACGCGGCATGGCCATTTCGGGTATCTGGATCTCGTCGCCGGTTTGGGGATTTACCCCGCGGCGGGCGGCGCGCTTACCGAGATCAAACGTTCCGAAGCCGGTGATCGAGACCTTTTCGCCATTCGCCACCGTGCGCTCTACTATCGCGACGAGGGTTGCAAGCATTTTTTCGGTCTGGCGTTTGGTAGTATTGGTCTCGGCGGCCAGCGTTTCTATGAGGTGCTGTTTGGTCATCTATTCTGTACTCCCAGAGTTTACCTAACCTATATTACCCGGGCGGCTTCGCCAAGGTAAAGTCGGCATTTATCCAAAGATTATTATCTGTTTTGCCGCTTGGACGTGTGATTTGCCCATAGGGAGGTCGATGAGCAAAGAACAGAACTGCATTTGGCCCCCGATTTCGAGCTCATTACGGCTAAGCTGGCCAGTTTTCCAACGGTTCACGATGATACTCGTTTTGATGCCGAGGCTGGAATCACGGCTGCCGACCATGCCCACATCGGTGATGTGAGCGGTGCCCCCAGGTAGGATTCGTGCGTCTGCAGTGGGAATATGCCAGTGGTCGCCCACTACCGCCGTGACGCGTCCGTCGAGGTATTGGCCGATTACTATTTTTTCGGAGGAGAAGTCACCGTGAAAATTCACAACTGAGGCGATTATTTTTTGGGATTTTGTCTCCTCGAGGATGCGATCGACGACCTCAAGAGGGTTATCAACGACCGGCGCGCGGTAGCCAACGGTCTGACCGAGCAGGCTGATGACGAGAATTTTGCCAAACGGGGTGTCGGCCAGCTTGTAGCCGCGGCCGGGTGTACCGGCGGGATAGTTGGCGGGGCGAATGAGCGGACGGGCAGGGTCGTCGAGCCAGGGATGGATCTCTTCGCGGTGCAGCGTCCAATCGCCGCCGGTGAAGAAGTTGATGCCGGCAGCCATCATGTCTTCGACGGCTTTGATCTGCAGCCCTTTACCGCTGGAGAGGTTTTCGCCTTGGGCAATCACAAAATCAATCCCTTCTTCGCGAATGAGATTGGGTAGTACTTTTTTGACCATTTGGCGGCCGGGCTTGCCCATAATGTCGCCGATGTAGAGAATTTTCATAGCTTTAGAGGTTTAATTGCTTCTTGACTGCGCTGACGAGTTCCGGGAACGTATTATCCTGGAAGTGACCGCGGCTGGCAAGCTCGAAATATTTGGTGCGTGCGTGTTTTTGGATGTAACGAGCCTCGGCGATGGGAATAAAGGGGTCGGTGGGCGAGGCGTATTGGAGAATCCACTGTTGATTGGTGCGGATGGCGTCCCAATCCCAGGGCGCTCCGTAATAGCCGCTGACGCGCTCGCTGGCCTCGCCGAGATCGGTGTGGCAGGCGCCCACGAGCACGCTGCCGAGCAGCCGGTGGGTCTCGGCATAGCGCAGAGCGGCCACGGCACCGGAGCTGTGGCCGATGAGGACCGTGTGGGCATCGGCGCCGAGCTCGTCGATGAACGGGAGCCAGTAGGCGGCCCGGGCTTTGACGGCGTCGGGGAAGCTGCGGTTGACCACCTCGAGCCCGGCACGCGCGAGTTCATGCTCTACGTAGGGTAGCCAGCAATCGGCCGAGGTGCTGCCGCCATTGCCGTGGATGAGGATGATTTTGGGCTTCACGATGAGACTTTCGGTTGATGCGAGGGGCGGAAGCGAGGAAATTGGACGAGCGTGAACAGCACGAGGCAGAATATCAGTATGTAGACGGGGAAGCTATAGGTAGCAAAATTCCAGGTATGGATGGTGAGCAGCGTGAGGCCACTGCTAAAAATGCCGGCGAAGTAGGCGCTAGAGCTTTCGGTGTGGGGCTCGCGGTAGGATTTGACGAGCGTGGGGATGCCGGCCAGGAAGTCGGCGGCAAGGCTCAGCAGGATGGCGATGAGGCCGGTTTGGGTGATGAGCCACAGGATGATGGCCAGGACCGAGAGTAGGCCGCAGACAATGTCGAATTGGGTGATTTTCCAGTAGGCCTTGCGATCGAGAAACGATGCGATCAACACGGCGCCCGGCCCGACGGCGACCACGAGCGTGAAGAGCGCTGACCAGCCAACATGCTCGCTGAGCTGGGCCGCGAAGGTAATGAACGGGATGACAGTCCATAGCAGCCAGGACACGCGGTTGGGCTGCGTGCGGCCGCGGAGGGTGTCGAGGGCATAGGCGGCGGTGCCGAAGAGGTCGATGATGGAGGCTAGGATGACGAAGCGGGGATCGAGCACGCAGCCGGGGCCTTTCGATTATTTGGCAAACTCGACGGCGCGGGTTTCGCGGATCACATTGACCTTGATGACGCCGGGGTATTTGAGCGTGGCTTCGACTTTGGTGGCGATGTCGCGGGCCATTTGGATGGCCTGGAGGTCATCGACCCGCTCGGGCTGGACGATGATGCGAATCTCGCGGCCGGCGGAGATGGCGTAGCACTTGGTGACGCCGGGGAAGGCATTGGCGAGGTTTTCGAGCTCGGTCATGCGTTTGGCGTAGTTTTCGAGGGTGTCGCCACGGGCGCCGGGGCGGCCGGCGGAGAGGGCGTCGCACACGCGTACCACGAGGGCTTCGGGGGTGGTGGCCTCGACATCGTCGTGGTGCGCTTCGATGGCGTGCACGATGGCGTCTTCCATGCCGTATTTTTGGGCCAGCTCGGCGCCGATGTGGTGGTGACCGCCTTCGATTTCGTGCGTGACGGCTTTGCCGATGTCGTGGAGCAGGGTGGCGGTTTTGGCAATGCGGACGTCGGCGCCGATGTCACTGGCGATCATGCCGGCCAGGTTGGCCATTTCGACGGAGTGCTTGAGGACGTTTTGCGAGAAGCTGGTGCGGTACTTGAGCTGGCCGAGCAGTTTGACCATTTCCGTGGGCACGCCGACGACGCCGGTTTCTTTGAGCGCCTTCTCCCCCGCCTCTTTGACCGTGCGGTCGATTTCGGACTTGGCTTTCTCTACCACCTCCTCGATGCGCGCGGGGTGGATGCGGCCGTCGGCCAGCAGCTTTTCGAGCGCGACGCGGGCAATCTGGCGGCGCATGGGGTCGAAACTGGAGAGCACGATGGCGCCGGGAGTCTCGTCGATAATGACGTCGACACCGGTGGCGCGCTCGAGGGCTTGGATGTTGCGGCCCTCTTTGCCGATCACGCGGCCTTTGAGTTCGTCGGACGGCAGTGGCACGGTGGTGATGGTGCGCTCGGTGGTTTGGTCAGAAGCCATGCGCTCCATGGCGGAGACAATGATCATCTTGGCGTTGTCTTCGGCCTCTTCTTTGGCTTCGTTTTGGAGTTTTTGAACGAGCTTCACGAGATCGCCCTTGATGTCGCGCTCGGTCATCTTGATGAGTTTGTCTTTGGCCTCATCTTTGCTCAGGCCGGCGATTTTCTCGAGGTTTGTCTGCTGTTTTCCGCGGATTTCACGCAGCTCCTCTTTGAGGTTATCGAGGTCAACTTCGTGTTTGCGGAGCTTGTCGCTGCGGCGGTCGAGGTCCTCGAGCTTTTGATCGAGGTTGGATTGACGCTGCAGGAGCTGCTGCTCGGTTTGGGTGATCTGCTGGCGACGCTCTTTTTCGTCGCGTTTGGCGGCTTCGGCTACGCGCAAGGCTTCGGTTTTGGCCTCGAGGGTGAGCTCCTTGGCCGCGACACGGGCCTCTTCGACAATTTTGCCGGCCTGATCAACAGCCGACTTGCCTCTGCGTTTGGTGGAATATTGGGTGTAACCGACGACCGCGCCGCCTCCAATGAGAAACGCCGCGAACATAGAGAAAACAGTGTAGAACATTTGTTTGGCCTTTTCAGCTCGCCGAGCCGGAGAAAACGGAGATAGCAATAGATGGATTCGGAGTAAGCGGCGAAGCGGGTATCAACAGTAGTAGGGAACAATCCCATTAAACGTGAGATTTGATTCCTGGTCAAGTTTTGGGCTTGGTGATATTGGCTTCGGCCCCGTAATGGGGCAGCGCCGGACGGCCCGGCGGAGTATCTGCGAGGCTTTTTATGGCTGCCTGGGGCCAATCTTCGCCCATAGCGCCGACGACGGGGAGTCCGAGGCTATCGGCCAGAGCGTTGGCGACGGTGTGACCGATGCGCAGCGATGTGAACGACCCGGGGCCACTAAAGACGATGATGCCACTCAGTGCCGCTTCGCCGCCATGGGGCTCGGTGAACCTGGCAATGCGAGCGAGCAGCTGATCGGCCAGGGCGCGTCCGCTGGTCCAGGCGTCCTCAGCGAGGGGCGCGCCGCCTTTGGCCGGATAGAGCTGGAGGCAAGCGGCGTCGTCCGAGGTTTTGATGGCGAGAATCATACTGGTGGTTCCGGACTGAGTTGATGAACGATTTTGTCTGAGAGCGGGCCGCTGCCGGAGAATATCAGCTTGCGGCCGGTGTCGCTGGTGACTTCGAACCTAATGGTGAGATGGTCGGCCGGAAGCCGAGTCTCGGCGACACCGGCCCATTCGATGACCGTGATTATGGTCGGCTCGCCGATGTCTTCGCCGAGCTCGGCGCCCACTACGCCGGCTTCGCCTAGGCGGTAGAGATCGTAGTGATGTATTTCGCGTCCGTCCGGCAACGCGTAGATGTTGCTTAGCGTAAAGGTCGGACTGGTGACGGCGCCGGTGTAGCCCAGGGCCCGGGCGAGGCCTTGCACGAAGGTAGTTTTACCCCCGCCCAGATCGCTTGCCAACTCCACCACCTCCCCGCCCGACAAGAGCCGGGACAGGCGCCGGGCGACCGATTGGGTACCCTCGGAGTTTGTGGTAGTAGTTTCGTAGGTCATAGCGGAATTCATACATGATATAGGCAATCGTGAGCCCGGCCAAGACAAATAGCAACCAGCGGCCGGCCGGCGTGCTGGCGGCATTGGTGAGCGGGGTCGTGACCGATTTGGTGGCTTTGGGTTTGGCGGCGGCTTTGGGCTTGGCGGCCGCGGCGGCTTTGGGCTTGGTAGCTTTGGCGGCCGCGGTTTTGGCGGCGGCTGCGGCGGTACCGGGTGCGGCGAGGAGGTTGGCGGCGCCGGGCGTGGGCTGGCCGGTCCAATGCCAGCCGTCGTCGAAGCGGGCCCAGGCGTCGCCGGTGGTGGTCTTGGGGTACGTCGCTGTGGCGCCCAGCTGGGCGCCGTCGGGGGTGTAGAGTGCCACGGAGCTGCCGGTATTGGCGAGTGAGAGCTTGGTGTCGGCAGATTTGAGGGCTATGTAGCCTCCGGGGCCGACCGTGACGTCTTTTATGACATATTTGCTCGTAAGATCGTGGCCGGTCTTGAGAACGTATCCGGTAAGATCGACCTCAGTATCACCGGGGTTGTAAATCTCAATGAATTCGTCGGAGGCATCGGTGAGGGGCGCTACGGGGTCGGGTAGAAGCTCATTGAGCTCCACGACGGCGTAATCGGCCGAGCCTTCGGCGCCGGCGGTGCCGGGTACGGGCGTGTACTCGTTGGCGGCGCCGGGCGTGGGCGTGAGCGTCCAGCGCCACGCGTCGTCCACAAAGGCCCAGCTGGCGCCAGGCACGGCGGTTTCCCAGGTGGCGGCGGTATCGATGACGGTCCCGGAGGGGTCAATGAGGTTGGCCACGCCCCCGGAATTTGAAAGTGAGATGGTGGAGCCGCCGGAGGTGACGACGTAGTAGCCGTCGGCTTCGAGGGTGCCAGCCGGTAGCGGGTAATTGTGGGTGCCGGTCCGGATGACGTAGCCGCCCAGCTCGATCGGCACGTCGCCGCCATTGTGAAGCTCGATGAATTCGTCACGGCTGTCGGTGCTCGGTGCGACCGGGTCGACGAGCAGTTCGCTGAGCTCGAGCGCGGCTGGGCCGGACGACCCGGCGGCGGGTGGTGTAGCGACAGGCGGCGCCGCGGCTGCCGACAAAGCGCGAGGCGACGGCTGGGTCTGCACAAAGAAATCGAGTGCGTTGTCACCATGGGCGCCCTCGGTGCCGGCGTGGCGCTCGAGGCTGGAGCCGGCCGGTGGCACGGCGGCGGGTTGCCCGGTACCGCAGCTAGCGGCGCCCCACGCCACTGCGTCGTCGGTGACCTGCGCGTCATTTACGATCCGCACCGTGCCAACGGACGCCAAACCGGAGGCAAAGCCGGCGTCGGCAGCGAGATAGCCGCTAGAAGCAAGCAGGAAGTGTGCGCCGGCCGGAATGATCCCATCGGTGATAGTGGTTTTGGTGGCCCAGCCTTTGGTGCAGTCGGTGCCATTGGCGCTGGAAGCGGCGCGGTATTGGAGCTTCCAGCCAGACAGCGAGACGGTGCTGCCGGAAGTATTGAGGAGCTCGACGTATTCATCGGTGGCCTTGGCGCTGCCGGCCTGCTGCAGCCCGGAAATAACAATGCCGCTGCTCGAGGCTGCGGCGACCGAGGATATGAGCCCCGTTTGAGCGAATAAATAACCAACCAAGACACTAACGCAAACCGCAATCCGAAACCGCATAGTGAGCACTCCCCTTAGTTATGTTGTGCACCCTCCTGAGAACCTCCTGAAGAATAAGCGAACAAAAGCCGTAGAGCAAGCACGGGCTTTTTACGAGCCTTGCGTTATTACGGTTATGCTAAAATAGGGGTATATTATGCGCATATCTGACGGTGAGCTCAAAAAGTTGTTGCTCGACTCTGGTTTAGTGAAGCCGGAGGTGATTGAAGATGCGATGCCCAAGAGCGAAGGGAGTGAATCGCTGCAGACGGCGGTGCTCAAAAAGAAGCTCATCAGCGATAAAGACCTGGTGAAGCTGTACGCCAAGAGTATCGATGTGCCGTTTGTGGAACTATCGGAGATCAAGATTCCGCGAGAGCAGCTGCTGAAGATTCCGGAGCGGATTGCGCGCAAGTACCAGGTGGTGCTGTTTGGCGCCGAAGAGGATGCGCTGCAGCTGGCGATGGCCGACCCGGAAGACTTTCAGGCGGCAGACTTCATCACGAAGCAGGTGGGTGGCAAGCTCAAGACCTACATCGCGACGGCCGCGGATATTTTGGCAGCGATCGATCAGTACAAAGGCAACATTTCGAACGAGATTACCAAGGCTATCAAGGATTCTTCGGCGGACGCGAGCGCTTCGGAGGAAAAAATTTCGGCCAAGGACCTGGCTGAGGACGCGCCGATCGCCAAGACGGTGAACGTGATTTTGGAGTACGCCATTAAGAGCCGCGCCTCGGATATTCATCTGGAGCCGCGCGAGAACATTGTGCAGGTGCGCTACCGGGTGGATGGGGTGCTGCGCGAGACGATGACGCTACCGAAGCCGATTTTGGCCGCGGTGGTGAGCCGCATTAAGATTTTGGCGAATTTGAAAATAGATGAGCACCGGGTGCCGCAAGACGGGCGGTTTAAGTTTGCGATGGGCAGCAAGCAGGTGGCGTTGCGGGTGAGCACGCTGCCGATCATGGACGGCGAAAAGGTGGTGATGCGTATCTTGGACGAGAGCGCGCGGGCGCTGACGCTCGAGGAGCTGGGCTTTACCGGCCACGCGCTGGAGGCGATCGTACGCAATCTGCACAAACCGCACGGCATGACGCTCGTGACGGGGCCGACGGGATCGGGTAAATCGACCACGCTGTATTCCATACTGAGCCTGCTCAATACGCCGGGGGTGAATATTTCCACGGTGGAAGACCCGGTGGAGTACCGGGTGCAGGGGGTAAACCAGACGCAGGTGAATCCGAAGACGGGCATGACGTTTGCGGCGGGACTGCGCGCGTTGCTGCGGCAGGACCCGAACATCATCATGGTGGGTGAGATTCGCGACGGCGAGACGGCCGACCTGGCGGTGCAGGCGGCGCTGACGGGGCATGTGGTGCTCTCGACACTGCACACGAATAATGCGGCTACCACGCTCCCCCGCTTGCTCGACATGGGGCTGGAGGCGTTTTTGATCGCGAGCACGGTCAACACGGTGATCGGGCAGCGGCTGGTGCGGCGGCTGTGCCAGGTGTGCCGTATCGGGTACATTCCCGAGGGCGTGGAGCTGACGAACGTCAAGCGCGATTTTGCGCTTGACGCAGCGCTGAAGCGCTTCAACGACCTGAAGGGCGCGCCCGAGAAGCCGTTGGTAGCCGCGGCTGCCCCCGATGCGGCGCCGCTGGCGCCTGTGCCGCAGGTGATGGTGCCGACAGAGCATAAAAAGGGCCGGGTGATCAACCCCGAGCACGACATCGACACGGCCAAAAGCATTTTGGATAAAATCGCCGCCGATCCAAACATCATCAACCGCAGCGCCGCCGATGCGGGCAAGCCCAAGCCGGCGGCGCTGCCGGTAGCGGTGGCGACGACGGCCGCAACGGAACCGGCCAAGCCCGCCCAGCCTGCCGCTAGCCCCAAAGATTTGAAGGCCGGGCAGTTTATGTTGTTTAAGCCTGGCCCCGGCTGCGAGGCATGCGGCGGCGCAGCGTATCAGGGGCGCATGGGCATCTATGAGGTGCTCGAGGTAGACGATACGGTGTCGAAGATGATCGTGGGCCGCGCTACTTCGGACGACATCCAGATGGCGGCGGTGCGCGCCGGCATGCTCACGATGCAGCAAGACGGCTTTGTAAAGGCGCTGCAGGGCAAAACGACGATCGAAGAAATCCTGCGGGTAACGCGCGAATAATGGGGCAATTTAGCTACAGCGCGCGGGATAAAAGCGGCGCCATCACGAAGGGCTCGGTCTTTGCGGCGGACCGCCCAGCAGCTACGGCCAGCCTGGTGGAAAAGGGCCTGACGCCGATTCTTGTCAAAGAAGCTGCGGGCGAAAAAGGGCCCGGGCTCAAAGGCCTCCTGACCGGCGGATTATCGCTTGGCAAAGGGGTGCGCCTCCAAGACAAAGTGGTCTTCAGCCGCCAGTTTGCCACCATGATTAACGCCGGCGTGCCGATCGTGCAATCGCTGAACATTTTGCGCGAACAAACGGAGAGCCAAAAACTTAAAAAAACGGTGGCGGAGGTGTCGAAACAGGTGGAAGGGGGCTCGACGCTGGCCAGCGCACTGGCGGTACACCCGGAGGTGTTCAATCCGATCTACGTGAACATGGTGAAGGCCGGGGAGACCGGCGGTATTTTGGATCAGGTGCTCGACCGGCTGGCGACGCAGCAAGAAAAAGACGCCGAGGTGGTGAGCAAGGTGCGCAGCGCCATGATTTATCCGGCGGTCATTACGACGGCCACGGTGAGCGCGTTTTTCTTTTTGATGACGGTGATCGTGCCGAAGCTTTCGAGCATTTTTGAAGACGCGGGGGCACAGCTGCCGATTTACACCAAAATCATGCTGGCGATTTCGCATTTTTTGGTAAACGACTGGTATTTTGTGATTGGCGGGTTTGTGGCGGCAGTGGTGCTGTTTATTCGCTGGCGCAAGACGCCGGGGGGCAAGCGCACGATTGACCGATTGATTTTGAAGGCGCCGATTTTTGGGCCGATCATCGTGAAGGTCAACATTGCGCGGTTTTCGCGCACCTTTGGCTCGCTGATGGCCTCGGGGATTTCGGTGCTCGACGCGATTAATGCGACCAAGACGGCGCTGGGCAATAGTGTGTACCAAGACGAGCTGGCGGAAGTGGCACAAAAGGTGAAAAACGGCCGGCCGATGAGCGAGCACATCCGGGCTTCGAAAAACTTCCCGGCGATCGTAGGCCAGATGCTGAGCGTGGGCGAGGAGACGGGGCAGCTGGATTCGATTTTGCTGAAGCTGGCGGAATTCTATGAAAAAGAGGTGGATACGGTGGTGTCGGGCATTACCTCGATCATTGAGCCGATTTTGATCATTGTGCTGGGGGGTATGGTGGGATTCATTGTGATTAGTGTATTTGGACCGATTTCGAGCATTGGGAATTCGATCTAAGCCCCGTTTGCCTTGTACAAGGAAATATATTGTGGTATAAAGACCTACCTGTTGGTCTCCTGGGCTCCTGACCCTTAGCCCTACCAACAGGCACACCACGGTGCCTGTTGGCACCGAGACGGGGGAATACCATGCAAGGATTACGGCAAGGACGGTTTGTCCGGCTGCTCGTCGCCGCGACGCTAGCGGCGGCGGGTATCGTTCCGGCGGTGCTGGCAGCCACAGCGGTTCCGGCTGCCGCCACGGCGGCCACGGCGGCCACGGCGGCCACGGCGGCGGCGTATCTGCCGGCCGTGCTCGGCACCGACGCCGACAACCTCGGCTCGCTCGACGCCACCCTGAGTGCCATGGGTGTGGCACGTCTCGACTGGAACACCAGCTACATGAGTCAGAGCCAGGACCTCGACACGGCTCTGCTCAACGGCGAGGCGGCGCGGTGGATCAACCACCACATCGTCACGATCGAGACGTGGGACACGCTGGCCCACATCGGCGCCGGCGCCCAAGACGCGAACATGAGTCGGATCGCCGGCCAGATGAAGACATGGGTAGCAGCCCACCCCGGCCACGAGATCATCGTGCGGCCGCTGCACGAGGCCAACGGGACCTTCTACCCCTGGACATTCGGGGGCGATAATCCGAACCACAACACGCCCGCGCAATTCGGGCCGGCGTGGCAGCGCATTCGCAACACCATGCGCACGGCGTTCCCGGGGCTGTCCTTCTACTGGTGCCCGAATATTCTTCGGGACGGCAAAACCTCGTTCGCCAACTTCTATCCCGGCAACGACAATACGGAGTACGTCGGCGACGACGGCTACAACCGGTCGACGTCGGACGGCGCGAGCGACCCGTACTCCTGGCGCACGCCCACCAACGTGCGGCAGGCCACGATCACGGCGATTCGGGCGCTAGCTCCGCTCGACAAGCCGTACATCGTCGGGGAGACCGGCAGCAGCGAGCCGGCCTCGGGTGCGGCCCAGAACGGCCACAGCAAGGCCCAGTGGGACCAGCAGCTGGGCGAGTGGATGCGCACCGTGGCCCCGGCGTACAACGTGATCCTCGTGAACTACTTCGACCATCCGGCCACCGCCGACAACCCGAACGACTGGCGCATCTACCCGGTCCCACTCTCGACCGCAACCGCTTCGCGGGCTGCCTTCCGGCAGTACGTGTCCGTCTTCGCCTCCTAGGAGGCCTGTCCCGCTCCGGCGCACTTGCCGGGGCGGGACTTTGGCCTTGCGGGTGTCATTGACATTAAACCTTAAGCGCTTTATGATTTGGGCTAAATAGAGCTAGACTTTATTCGTCCACAAATTTTAAGGAGGTGAGCACTCGTGTCCATTGCATCATTAAAGAAACAGGGCGGATTTACCCTCCTCGAGCTTTTGATCGTGATTGTGATCATTGGCATCTTGGCGTTGTTGATCATCCCGAATATTACGTCCGCGCCCAAGAAGGCCCGCGACACGAAGCGCAAGACCGACATTACGACTTTGCGCAAAGGTCTGGAAGAATATTTTGTTAATAATAATGTGTACCCCGCTAGTAGTGGAGCCGTAGGCTCGGGCACTGTTCTTTCGGAATTGAGCAGTGGTACCGCACCCATCGTTAAGACGTTGCCCACCGACCCGAAGAATACTGGTGTGTATGTCTACACCTACACCCCGGCCAACTCGGACTCGACCTACACGCTTAAGGCTTGCTTGGAGAATGACCAGGACAGTGGTGCCAGCGTATCGACCGATAGCAGTTGCGGATCGGCGAGTGCGAAGAAGTTCGAAGTCGTCAACGGCAACTAGTCCCCTGCCGCAAATTTCTGAGACCGACCCTACGGGGTCGGTTTTGGTATTGCCCGAGCGAAGGCCGCGGTGCTTTCTTCAGCATAAGCGTTATAATGGGGACATGAAGCGCGCAAACGAAGGTGGGTTTACGCTGGTCGAAGTAGTGTTTGGGGCTGTGATTATGGCGCTGATGGTGGCGGCTATTGGCGAGCTGTATATCTCGAATATCAACACGGTTGTGCTTGGTAAGTCGCGAGCTATCGGGGTGGCGCTGGCCAATGAGAAAATGGAGACGCTGCGTGACCTACCGTACGATTCATTGGCGACGCAGAGCGGGACGATTTATCCGCCGGGCAATATCCTCGACAACGAAACGGTGACGCGGGGCAATTTTAAATTCAGCGTCCACACCGACCTCAATTTTGTGGACGATCCGTATGACGGGTTTATTTCGTGCCCGTGCGGGAGCGGGCCGGCGGCGGGCAAACCCAAGGATTTGTATCCGTATGATTATAAAAAGGCGCAAATAACGGTGAAGCTGGTGTCGAGCGGCAAGGTGGTTTCGACGCTGTCGACGGATATTGCGGGCAAAGCGGCCGAGACGTCGTCGAACACGGGTATTTTGAGCATCACGGTGCTCGATGCGAACGGCCAGCCGGTGCCGAACGCGAACGTGACGATCGTGAATACGGTGCCCAACCCGGATGTGAATATTGCTACCACGACCGATAATTTGGGCGTAGTGGTGATTCCGAAACTGCCGCCGGACTCGAACAACAATTATCAAATTACGGCCAGCCTGCCGGGTTACTCGACGGACGGTACGATTCCGGAGCCGCCGGGCGCGCAGACGGCGGTGAAGCTCAATATGAATGTTTTGGCACAACAAATTAATCCGATTACGCTGACGATCGATCGGCTCTCGACCTTTTACGTGCATGTGACGGATACGAGCGGCAATCCGATGAATGCTCTGAGCGTCACGACTTCGGGCACCAAACCGATTAAGCAGAGCCCCACAGTGTACAAATATTCGCAGGCTACGGCCACCAACGCGACCGGCGATATCACGCTCAGCGGGATGGAATTTGATCTGACGGGTTATAATTTTGCGGTTCCGACGGGGTATTACGTGGTCACGGTGTCGCCCTATGCGCCCCTGGCGCTGGGAGCGAATTCGTCGTCGACGGCCAATCTGGTGGTGAGCACCTCCAGCTCGTATCCGCGCATCAGCCAAGCGACGCCGCTGACGCAACAGACCGGCACGAGCACCTTTTCGCTCAAAATTACTGGGGCCAACGTTCCGACCGGCACGAGCGTAAAGCTCAAGAAGGCCGGTCAATCGGACATTGCGGCTACCGGCTGCGCTTCGAGCGTGGGCAACACGATCATCACTTGCAATGTGAGTCTCACGGGAGCGGCAACCGGTGCATGGGACCTTGCGGTGACGAACAGCGGGAATACGGCGACACAGACAGGAGGCTTGAATGTTACTCCGTAAACGGCTCGATCAGGGGGGGTACAGCCTCATTGAATTGCTCGTGGTGATGACGCTGACGGCGATGATCGCGGTGCCGCTCGTGATGTTTAGCTACAAGGGGCTGACGTCGTATGCGTTTTTGCAGGCTCAATCGGACACCTCGACCGAGCTCTCGACGCTGTCGGCGCGGATCGGCAAGGTGCTCCGGGGGACGACCGGGGTGCTCAGTGCTCAGCCCAATACGGTTACGGTTTACGGCTATTTCTCGCCGGCCGACACGGTGATCAAGAAGATTCGCTACTACATCAGCGGCAACAACCTGGTGATCGGCGTCACCGACCCGGATAGCGCGGCGATCCCGGCCACCTACAACAACAATCCCGAGAAGCCGACGATTACGCGCGTGGATTTGGCGATGGGGTCCAATACCATGTTTACGTATTACGATGATGCCGGCAACGTGCTTTCCCCGGGCTTTGCGACGAGCCAGGTGCGGGCGATCGGGATTTATGTGGCGGCCAACCCCAAAGCCAAGCAGCTGAGTGTACCGGTGTCGCTAACGACGCGTGTAACATTGCGTAATTTTAAGACGAATCTATGAATCAGCGCACCACTCAATCTGGGTTCATCATGCTCACGGTTTTGATTATGGCCTTTTTGCTGTCGTTTTTGGGGATGGTGGGCGCGCAACTGTTGATCAGCAACGCGCGGTTTAATCAGTACGAGGGCCGTAGCGCCGAGGCAATGAACGTGGCGGAGGCGGGGGTTAATTACTACTTGTGGCATTTGGCGCACAACCCGACGGATTACAAGGATGGCGGCACCACGCCGAGTACGGCGCCGTATGGGCCGTACGTGCACAACTCCTACGACACCGATGGCAACCTGCTCGGCAGCTACACGCTCTACATCACGCCGCCGAGCGGGGGTTCGACGATTACGACCGTGAAGTCGATCGGGCAGGTGCCGCACTTTTCGGGGACGCGCACGATTTTGGCTCAGCTGGGGCAGCCGTCGTTTGCTAATTATGGCTTGCTGTCGCAATCGGAGGTGTGGTTTGGCTCCTCGGAAGCGTCAAATGGGCCGGTGATGTCGAATGTGGGCGTGCACATGGATGGGGTCAATAACGGGACTGTCTCGGCCGGCCAAAAAACCTACAAACCGACCTCGCAATTCGGCGGCAATGGGACCACCTTCCACTGCGGGGTGTGGGGCTCCGGCGGCCCGAGCAGCCAATGGAAGCCGGTGGAGGTAGCGCCCTTTAACGCTACGCCGCCGAATTGCACGGACCCGGTGAGTGTGGTGAACTTTGCCCAAGTGTCGGCCAACCTCACCACCATGAAGGCGAGCGCTCAGAGCGGCGGCACGTACACGGCCGGCAGTGGTTCGAAGGGTTATTCGATTACGCTCAAAAGCAACGGCAAATACGACCGCTGCAAAGTCACCAACGAGACCTTTAGCGGGTCGCGCGCCACGGGTATCACCACGTCGAACTGCTTCAGCGACCTCGCGGCGCCGGCCAACGGCGTGTTGTTCGTGGATGATAACGTGTGGGTGAGCGGCACGAGTTTTCCGGGCCGCATCACGATTGTGGCAGCCACGCTGGGTGGGACTGCGCGCAGCGTCAACATCACGAGCAATCTGACGTATGCGGCCAAAGACGGCTCGGCGGCAATTGGATTGATCGCCCAAGCCGACGTGATCGTGTCGGATTATGCTCCGAACGCGGTGGAGATCGACGCGGCTTTGCTGGCTCAAAACGGGCATGTCTATTCTACCGGGAACGCCGCGGCTAAAACGGGTACGTTGACGTTTTATGGTGCGATTGCGACGTTCTTGTTTTGGACGTGGGGGTATGTGAATGGGTCGGGGACGCTGGTTTCGGGCTGGGGCACCACAGCGACAAATTTCGACTCGAACCTTATTTATGCTCCTCCGCCGCAATATCCAACCACGGGGAATTATTCGATTTTAAATTGGCGCGAGCAGCTGTATAACCCATGACAAGGGCAAAGTGATACAATACGCATAATGGCTATGGTTATATCAGTATGATGCGGGTGCCCTTGGTGTACCGGGAACGGCCGATTTTCGGGTTTGATCTGGGAACGCGCACGGCCAAGATGATTCAGCTGCGGCCCAGCGGCAAAACGATGGAGGTGATGGGCTACGGCTACGCGCAATTCCCCGATGACGCGATCGTGGAAGGCATTGTGGTGGACCCCCAGGAGATCGTGAAAGCGATCAAGCCGTTGCTCAAGAAAACCACCTACGGCCAAATCACGGCCACGCGGGTGGCGGCTAGCTTGCCGGTGGCCAAAGTGTTTACACGCGTGCTAGAGCTGCCGCCGATGAACCCGGCGGATTTGGGGCAGGCGGTGCGGTTGGAGGCGGAGCAGTACATTCCGGTGCCGCTGCCCGACCTCTACATCGACTACGAAACGATCGAAGCGGGCGCCGAGCGCAATGAGGTGCTGATGGTAGCGGCGCCGCGGGCGATCGTGGATAGCTACATCAAATTGTTTGATCTGCTGGGGCTGGAGGTGGCGCTGGTAGATTCGAGTATGGCAGCCACGACGCGCGCGATCGTGGCCTCGACGCAGCTGGGCAAGCCGACGCTGGTGGCCGACATCGGCTCGACCTCGATCGACCTGACGGTGCACGACAAGGTGATCCGGCTGACCGATACGGTGCCACTGGGGGGCGACAGCCTCACCCAGCAGCTCGTGAAGGACCTGGGAGTGGGCCGCGAGCAGGCCAATGAAATTAAATATAAATTTGGGCTGGGGCCGTCGGGACTGCAGCCCAAAGTGATGGCCAGTCTGGGCGTGCCGCTGAAGAAGATGTGCGACGAGATGCGGCGGGTGATGAAGTTTTACCAGGACCGGGGTGCTCAGAAGCGCAAGATTGAGGCGATCATCGTGGGCGGCGGCAGCGCCAGCATGCCGGGATTTTTGGAGTATATGGCGGCGGAAATTAACGTGCCGGTGGTGCTGGCCGATCCGTGGATGGGCCTCGATATGAAGCATGTGGAGCCGGTATCGAAGTATGACGCGCCCATGTACACCTCGGCGATCGGGCTGGCGCGGCTGGAGGGCAAGCTGTGATCAACCTCTTGCCGCCCGATCAAAAAGAGCAGATTCGCTACGCCAAGCTCAACCGGATTGCAATTGTGTATGTGCGGACATCGGTGGCGGTGGCGGTGGTGCTCGGGGTAATCTTTGCGGGCAGCCTCTACCTGCTCCACCAGCAAACTACCGCCGTGGCGAATGATGTGGCCGAAAAGCAGGCCACGATTGCGGCTCTCAACAAGACCTTCACGCCCAAGGCCAAGGACGCGAGCGACCGGCTGGCGGCGATCAAGTACGTGCAGGTGAGCCAGACGCGGTTTTCGTCGGTGGTGGCGGATATCGCCAAGGTGGTGCCGCAGGGGGTGTCGATCGACAGCATGACGCTCACGGGCGACGACAAGACGGCGGTGCGGATCACGGTGACGGCGGCCAGCTACGCCGGCGCGCTGGCGTTTCGCAACGCGCTCATCACCTCGCCGCGGATCGCCAACGCCGACCTGGAAACGATCAGCTCCAACACCAGCGGCAGTTATCAGACCAGTGTGGTGGTGGCGTTTAAGCCGGGGCAAGCCAAATGAAACCGAAGCAGTTTTTCTTGGTATTGCTCGGGGTTTTTGGCGGGACGGTGCTGCTGGCCGGGGTGGGCTACTACTTTGCTTTGCAGCAAGTGACGGCTAGCTCGCAGCAACTTTCGGTGGGATTGGCGGCGCAGGCCGACGCCGATCGGCAGATCGAGACGCTCAGCCGGCTTAAACGCCAATACGACCGCGACATTGTGCCGATTTTGTCGCTGCTTGACGAAGCCTTGCCGCGCGACAAGAAGCAAACCGAGATTTTGGCTCAGCTGCAAAACATCGCGGCCCAGCAGGGGCTGGCGATTGCGAGTGTGAATATGCCCAGCCCCGTGGGTCTGCCCACCGGGACTTCGCAGACGGTGAAGAGCGGGACGGTGCTGGCGCTGCCGATTAGTTTTCAGCTGTCGGGGTCGTACGATCAATTGCAGAATTTTACGGCCAAGGTTGAGAAACTCAACCGTTTCACCAACATCACCAACCTCGCCATTAGCCGGCCTGATAAATCAAAACCGATCGTGTACGCGATTGCACTTAATGCCTATATAAAGCCATGAACATGAACCTTAAGCTCGATTTGGATTTTAAGAAGTGGCTGCCGATCGTGCGGCGGCTGCAGCCGTACATCTTTGGGCTGGCGCTGGTGGGGGTGTTTGCGTATACCGCATACGTGCTGAATGCGGCCCTCAATGTTGGCCCCGACCCTACTCCGGTGGCTACGGCCAATCCGGCGACGAAGGTGGTGTTCGACAAGGCGACGATTGACGCGGTGAAGAGCCTGGATGTGGTGGAGGGTGGCGTGCCGGTGGGCGATCTGGGCAAGAGCGACCCGTTTAAGTAGGCGGTACCGGGGTTTGGGACAGGTTTTGGGCCGCCCACTCGACGGGATGGTGGCGCCAGCCGCCAGGTTTGCCGGGCACTGATTTGCCAGTCGCGCGGGATTCGAGCTCGCGCAACAGCTCTGTCATCTCGCGCTTGATGGCTTCGGCATGGGCGAGGTTTTGGGTAAGGGTGGGTTTGCTCATACTTATTTGGAATACTCTGCCAGTTCGAGCAAAATACCTTCCGGTCCGTAAAAATAGCACAGTTTTTTGGTGACGTTATAGACCTGGATATCACTTAGGAATGTCACGTTTTTCGACTTAAGCTTCGCTACTATGCCCTCGATGCCCTTTACTTCGAAGGCCAGGTGCCTGAGTCCGATTTGATTGGCTTGGCCGATGAGAGGATCGCCGGTCCCGGCCGGGGCGTCGTAGCGGATAAGCTCAAGCTTGGTTTCGGCGCCGGGGATTGCCATGGCGATAAACTCGGCTTTGACGCCCCGCAAGTCGACTATTTGATCGATCCACTGTCCCTCGAGCTGGTCTCGTTTGATGACCTCAAAGCCAATATCCGCGAAGAAATCTGCTGCGGTATCGAGGTCTCGGACAACGATGTTGATGTGGTCGATCTTCATTGGAGCTCCTGGCTGAAGGATACAGGTGAAGCGAGATTTTGGCGAATGTTTGGGGTGCGCGGTGAGGGTCGGGCGTGAGAGTTGGGGGTTAGCGAGGTCCGAGCCGGTAGCTATGGTAACTTACCCATAATATCCATAATTGGCAGACGAGCCCCCATCCAACTTCACTCATTAAGACAAACGAAGTACTTTGCAGCGTCGCGAACGTCGCGAGCAAGAGGCAGCCCAACGCTATAAGTGCGAATGACACCGTACTAAATACTCGATCTTTACTACGTTTTGCCATTAGATACATGCCGGCCAGGAATGTGGTTGCGAATATGAGAAATGCGAAATTATGTAGACCCATTAAGAGTCGGCTATCAGGATTGAACGGCAACAGAGCTACGGCGGCAAAACCGAGCATGGACACCGTGAATAATCTAACGGGCGTCTGCAAATATTTATTGAGATGGTATTTGGTAAAAACCCAGAAGCTTAGGGCAGCAACGCAGTAACAGAGACTAAAGATGAATCTTGTCTGCGGTAATGAGGCGAAGTAGCTGATGGGGTGCGCACCGTTGAAAGCCGACGGTTGGCTGAGATAGAAAGACAGCAAGGCCGACCATTCAAATACTACGGCGATGATGCCGCCGTATTTTGCGATTGACTCGACGTTTTTGAGCTTCACGGTGCGGCCGGCGGGGTGAGGCCGAGGTGCGTGTAAGCTTTGGGGGTGACACGGCGGCCGCGCGAGGTGCGCTCAAGCATGCCGATTTGCATGAGGTAGGGTTCGTAGACGTCCTCGATGGTGGTGGCTTCCTCGGAGCAGATGGCGGCTAGCGTGGTGAGGCCGACCGGGCCGCCGGCGTAGTGGGTGATGATGGCCTGGAGGAGCTGGCGGTCGGCGTTGTCGAGGCCGAGGTCATCAATTTCGAGGAGGTGGAGGGCGGCGCGGGCCTCTTTGCGCGTGATAGTGTCGACCTGGTTGACCTGCGCGTAGTCGCGCACGCGCTTGAGGAGGCGATTGGCGATACGCGGGGTGAGGCGGGCGCGGGTGGAGATTTCTTCGGAGGCGTCGCGAGCCAGCTTGACGCCTAGGATGCCGGCGGCGCGCTCGATGACCTCGATCATTTCGGGTGGCGAGTAGTACTCGAGCCGGTGGACATGGCCGAAACGGTCGCGCAGGGGGGCGCTGAGGGCGCCGGCGCGGGTGGTGGCGCCGATGATGGTGAAGCGCGGGAGGTCGAGGCGAATGGATTTGGCGGACGGGCCCTTGCCGAGCATGACGTCGAGGCCGAAGTCTTCCATGGCGGGGTACATCACTTCTTCGACGGTTTTGGGGAGGCGGTGGATCTCGTCGATGAACAGCACATCGCCGTCGGCCAGGTTGGTGAGGAGGCTGGCGAGGTCGCCGGCGCGCTCGATGGCGGGGCCGCTCGTGACGCGCAGATTGGCGCCCAGCTCGGTGGCGATGACGCCGGCCATGGTGGTTTTGCCGAGGCCGGGCGGGCCGTAGAGCAGGATGTGGTCGACCGGCTCGCCCCGGTGCTTGGCGGCGTCGATGGCGAGTTTGAGGTTTTGCTTGAGCAGGTTTTGGCCCACGTAGGCGGCGAAGGACTTGGGGCGCAACGTCTCGAGCGTCCGCTCTTCGGCCTCGGCCGCGGGCGATTCGGGGACTTCGGGATTGACGATGCGCTCGATCATACCAGTATTGTATCAGGCGCGAGCGATCTGGGGGCCGGGGTCGCCGCAGGAGATTGGTGATTTTGTTGGTTTTACGGCCCGGCCCCCACTCGAGGGGCCGGGCCGCATGGGCTAGGCCGTGGCCGAAAGCGGCGGAACGTGCCGCCACCAGTCATTGGTCAGCCCGCGGCTTACGCGACCGCAGAGCGCCTCGCCGGCCGACTGCGACGGCCAGGGAGCTGGTTCGATCGGTCGCCGAGGCGGCGCCGGCTCGTCCGGGCTGGGACAGAAGAAGCACGATGATGCTCCATCGCGCGGCCAGAGGTGATGCGGCGCCTCCTCCTTGAAGGTCAGCCGGTAGGCCAGCCGGAAGAGCCCGTCGGTGTTGAGGTCGGGGTCGCCGGAGCCACTGGGTTGGTGGCCGATGCCGACGCGGCTGACCTGTCGAGCCCACGCGCCGTGGTTGTCGCGCTCCACTAGCTCGTGCCAGATGTGGTCGATCACCTCCGAGGTCATGCCGAAGGGGAACGAGAACACGGTGCCCAGGGCGAAGTAGCGCATGAGCTCGCGCCAGTGGAGCTGGGCGGCCGCCTCGGTGAGGCCGTACTGCTGGCGATGGGCCGCGATGACCGCCCGCGGGGCTGGCGCCTCCTTGAACCGGTCGAGCGTGGCTCGGGACTTGTAGTGGAAGGTGATTCCCGGGCGAGCCGGGAGCCACAGGGCGACGAACTGATCGCCGACGAACAGCTCCTCGGAGCGCCGGCGCAGAAAGTCCTCGAGCCGGGCGGCGCGATCGGTGAGCCATTCCGCCCAGGTCTCGGGACGCGGGAGGGCGTCCGGACCCGGGCGTTCGAGCAGACCTACTGACATGCGTCCTCCTACAGGACTCGGATGACTACGCAAAATTACCTTACCAAAAACCGGGTTACTATCGATAGTGGGATGCGTTGAAGATTCCTGGCGTGGCGCGGGGCTAGCTGCGCGCCTGCTCCAGTCGGGCGATGCGGGCTTCGTGCTGGTCGAGGCGGCTCAGGGTGTCGCGTTCGAGCAAGCCCATACTAGTGGTGATCCGAGACTCCATGCGATCGAGCTCTATCCTCAAATCGGCTTTGGTAGCCAGCTTTGCAGTGACTGCCTTGAGCTCTTCTCGCGTTGCCAGCCCCTTGGTGGCATCGTTGATGATGGTTTGGATTTGGCCTAGGTCTTCGCGTGTGAGAGACATATTTCTACCCCTTCTGAATGTCAGTATATCTTATGGACTGAGTCCATTATACCGAACAAAAAGCGAATATGCAACGGGTGGGTGGGGCCGGATTATTTATCCCAAACGCGAATGCTCAAAACTTTCTTGTGGGTTTCGGACTGAACGCTGCGAAACCAGGCGATGTGGCCGTCGGAGGTTTTGAAACAATATTGGTCGTTGGCGCTCACATAATACGCACCAAGTGAACGGTATTTGTCGTTGGTAATGAGATATACACAGCGGGCATAGGCCTCGCTTTCGGATGTGTTGGTCGCGCTGTAAAAGTCGGCGTGGTCGGCGTTGGCGGCGAGGCCGTTGGTGTCATTGAGGAATAGGTCATTTGAGCCGGTGGCGAGGGATTGATTGGGCGTGATCCGTCCGCCGGCTTCGAGGTCGATGGCGTCTCCGCTAGTGAGCGTGATGGCGCCGCTGAAGAGGGGTTTGGGCGTGGGACTGGGGGAAGAACTGGGAGCGACCGACGGCGTGGGGCTCGCTGGGGGGCCGAAAATGGGCTGAGACGGCGTGCCGAGAACGAGGCGGTCGATGGAGACGGCCAGCGTGGAACTGCCCGCGAGCATCATGAGGATGACGAAGGCGGCTTGGCGACCGAGCGGCTTGCCCCAGCGCCCGATCAGCAGGTATGCGCCGGTCGCAAGCGCCAGGGAGGCGGCGATAATGATAATGATATGCGACTTGTTCTGAAACACGCCGACGACAGCCGAAACATTGGCGACGATACTGAGGGCGTCGAGGAGGCGGCGGGCGCTAGGGTTGGGGGCTGATGGCTTGGGTGACATGGGTGTGTTTAGCGTACCGTACGGGGGTAGCTGGCGTCTATTCTGATATAAGCTGATCGATCACGGCGTCTTCCGGGGGCATGAGGTCGTAATGGTGACGCTGGGCGGGATCGATCCATTGATGATCGTCGTGTTCGTCGCTGAGGGTAATGTCTGTAACCTCGGTGCGGCAGAGCATAAATATACCAACAATCTGCAGGGTTTGGCCATGGACATGCGGCCGCCACTCGCCGACATGCAGCGGCCGGATGACCTCGACGGTGAGGCCGGTCTCCTCTTTGATCTCGCGCGCCAAGCCGTCGGCGAAGGCCTCGCCGGGTTCGAGCTTGCCGCCGGGTAGTTGGTAGCGGCCGACATTAGTGTTGCCGTCGCCGGCCGGGCCTTCGCGCAGGATGAGCACTTGGCCGGCGGGGTCTAGGATGACGGCTTTGGCGGCGACTTTGAGGATTGGTACCGGCATTTATTTGACCTGCTTGAGGGCGGCTTTGAGGCGGGATTGGTCACCTGAGATGTCGGCGGGAATCTGCGCGACGGCGGCGGTGGCCTGCGCGGGCGTGTAACCGAGCGCCACGAGGCCCTGGTAGGTGGGGTCGGCCACCGGCGCGAGGCCGGCGCTCCCCTCCTCTACTTTACCGCGCAGCTCCATGATGACGCGGTGGGCGGTTTTGGGACCG
This sequence comes from Candidatus Saccharimonadia bacterium, assembly GCA_035544015.1. NCBI lineage: Bacteria > Candidatus Saccharimonadota > Candidatus Saccharimonadia > Candidatus Saccharimonadia bacterium. The sequence continues at coordinate 2,340 of DATKIP010000076.1, read as the reverse complement.
ACGCCGGTGATGCCCTTGAGCAGTGCGGGGTCGTTGGAGTTAATGGCTTGGCGAAGGCGCGATTCGCCGGCGGCCGAGAGAATTTGCAGCGCCACTTTGGGGCCGACGCCGTTGACGGCGATGAGTTGGGCGAAGAGTTGCTTGGAGGCGCGGGCGCTAAAGGCGTAGAGATTGTGCGCATCTTCGCGAATTTGCTCGGAGATGTAATACGTGGCCACGGCACCAAGCTCGGCACTCCCCCATTCGTCGACCGTGACGAATAATTCGTAGCCGACGCCGCCCGCTTCGAGTACGAGGCTGGTTTCGAGCTTTTCGGTGACGACGCCACGCAGAGTTGCAATCATGGGGCTATTGTAGCAGGGATTTAACGTGTCGAGCGGCGCCTCCCCGGGTGTGGGGAGGCGCCGCTAGGGCGGACAGGATGGGTTGTTCAGTCGGCTCCGCCGTCATCGAGCTTGAGGGTGAGGACCCAGGCTGCGATGGCCAGGGCGTTCTGGTAGGCCGTGGCCCAGCCCATGGCGGTCTGGGTGTTCTGGTACTCGTTGGCGCGGAGGTCCTCCTCCAGCCGGTGGACGAGCGCCTCCTCGTAGGCGGCCTCGCTCTGCCGAACCGGCTCGGAGGCCGGGAGCGCCTCCTCGAGCTCCCGCACGATTCCCCGGGCGTGCCCGAGCGCCTGCTCCCAGGTGGTGTACAGGAACACGACCGTGGTGGGGTCGCCCGGCTCGGGGGTCGGCGGTTCGGCGGCCGTGATTTTCTGCAGCCGGGACCGGGCCTCGTTCAGCTCGGTGAGCTGCTGCCGATAGTCCTCGAGCTGCCGCTGGTGGCGCGCGTCGACGCGGGCGGTGAGCTCCTCCGGGGTGAGGGCCCGGGCGGCGGCCAGACCCTGCTGCAGTGGGCCGAGGTCACGGCCCAGCTCGCCGCCGACCACCTTGGCCACGAACTCGCCAATCGTGGCCGGCAGGTCCGCCGGCTGGAAGCCGAAGTCGAGCAGCTTCTGGAAGACCGCGTGGCCCGGCTGCTCGACGCCGTTGGCGGCGCGGAGCAGGTCGCCCCACACTCGCAGTGCGGCCGGCGATAAGGGGGTGCGCGTACTCGTGGTCATGTGCCACTCCATCTCGATGTAGGGACGTACGTTTTGTTATAATAATATAATTTCTGCAATTGTCAAAATCCCTCGTCTGACCCACCCTCACTTGCTCACCCTCCCGTAATCACCTGACAGGCTGGTTGCAACATTTCCCTCTCCAGAGCCTCAAAGAATTGCCGAAACCACGACAGAGTCTTCTTGGTATGTCGTGTTTTGTCTGGTTTTCGGGTCCACCAACCGACCAGAAATGACAAAATCACGCTCAAACTTGTAAACCACAATACCACTTTGAGACTGAGCGGCCGGTTGAGCTTGGATTGGTCGAGGTCGAGGATGTGCTTGAGATCCTTAAATGTCTCTTCAATCTCAAACCGGCGGTAGTAGATTCGGACGATTTTCTGCCGCCGGCTGCCCATATCTGAAGTCAAAATGTACCAGGGTTCACCCGTTTCGGGGTCGTCGCTGCGGACAATCCGCAACTTCATACCATCCAGCTGAACCTGCTCGTCTAAGCTGGTCAGTTCGCTCACTCGCACGTGCTCTACTCCGAAATCTACGAATCGTCGAGCCTTGAGCCGGATGTAGAATATGGCTTTATGTCGCATTAAAGTATGCACGAAGTGCTTGCCTCCAAACCCACGGTCGAACACCAGCCGCGGCCAAAATCCGAGCTTGTCCGCAAAGTCCTCAAGAGCCATTTCGGCTTGGTCGTACAGATTGTAGCCCTGCTGGCGATACGCCTGACGCAGTTTTCGCTTGCGTATCGGTATATCATCGCCGCGCGCCGGCAAACGCGGCGAGTACGTTGTTTCGACCAGGCAGGGAATGGCTCGGCCGCGATGGGTTTGGACGGCACCGACGAAGGCCATGAGGCCGTTGAAGTCGGAGTGGTCGCAGGCCACTATGCTAGACGGACGAATAAATCCGAGGCTCATTGTAGCTGTCGAAAGGGCTTCTGCTAAGCCTGAATTTCTCGCGAGACGATCCATTTTGGTGCTGGCCGTATCTGGATTGCTCACCGTTTGGCGGGCATTTGAGGCCAGGCTGGCAAACGGTTTCAAGGTGAGAGCCTGGATTCCGAAACGCATTTGGCCTCGCCACTTAGAAGAAATTTGGGGCATGATGTGGTGTTGAATAATACGGGCACAGGACGGTATGATTTTTGGTGACGGCATTTTTGTTTCCTTCCCGAAACGTTTTGCCGTCATTTTTGTGCCTAAACGATGGTTATGTCAAAAGTGAGGGTGGGTCAG